>JAUNOF010000047.1:3241-19259 GCA_030537215.1 Lachnospiraceae bacterium | reverse complement strand
CTTCAGAAATATAATTATCTTGATTATTCCAAACAATCCTCCCCGTATTCCCATCTCTAACTCGGGCCTCATACTTATAATTTCTCCTAGCCATAGCGTCAATCCGAGGAGCCATAACAATCCCAACCCCCACCACCAGGCAAGCTGCTACAACTCCAGCCATTCTCAAAGGCTTCTGCAGAAACTCCTTGGCAGAATGGAAAGCCTCGATCACGTTCGGCTTTCCATTCCTATACGTTTCTCCGTGCTCCTCATGTGGTAAGGTCTCAGCTTCCAGAATACTTCCATCTTGAAATGCCTTCTGTTTTTCCGCATCAAAATCTGCCATCACTTTTGGGGTGATGCCTCGGGCCGCCATCTTGGCCAGAATGGTGCGGAATTCATTTTCAGGCGCTTCTGGTATTGAAATACCGCCCAGCGGAGCGTCAGCTTTTGCTTCCTGCTCTGCCCATTCCATCCGCTTTCGCATCTGTTCTGCGTTGAGGCCGTATGCATCTTTTATCAATTGTTCTAAGGATCTGTATGTTCGCAGATTGGAGCCTGCTTCGTTCTTATCCACATTACACCTCATCTAACAATTCCCCTAAAGTTCCCATCGGTTTCAGGGTTGACATTTTTTATGGAAGGATTACTATAATATATGATACCAGGGTCAAAAGATCATGTATGACATGCTTGCATGTCTATACATGACTTTAAGACCCGCAAAAACATGAGAAAGTAGCCCGATTAGGGCGGATTTCGAATGTTTTTAGGATTTCGGGAGCACGAAGTGCGGAGAAATCCGTGTATCATAGGGGTCAAATATCTTTTGACCCCAACATCATATTATAAGAGTAACTGTTCAGTACCCTCGCAGTTACTTATAAGGTTACTTTTGGAGGTCAAGGAATTATGAAAAAAATCATTTTAACCGGTGGTGGTACTGCCGGTCATGTTACCCCTAATCTTGCCTTGCTCCCTTCCTTAAAGGAGCTTGGATATGAGATTCGCTATATCGGCTCCTATCAGGGAATGGAAAAAAAGCTGATCGAGGGTGCTGGCATCCCTTATGAAGGTATTTCATCCGGGAAGCTGCGCCGTTATTTTGACTTAAAAAACTTTTCTGATCCCTTCCGCGTAATCAAAGGCTACGCAGAAGCATTAAAGATCATGAAATCCTTTAAGCCGGATGTGGTTTTTTCTAAGGGTGGTTTTGTTGCAGTTCCGGTTGTCCTGGCTGCAAAGCATTATAAGATTCCAACAATCATTCATGAATCTGATATTACACCAGGGCTGGCAAATAAAATTTGTATCCCTTCTGCCAAAAAGGTATGCTGCAATTTCCCAGAAACGCTGTCCTACCTGCCAGAGGAAAAAGCTGTCCTGACTGGTTCTCCCATCCGTGAGGAATTGTTGAAAGGCGACCGTCTTTCTGGACTTCAGTATACACACTTAAGTCCTGACCGCCCGATCATCCTGGTAATCGGAGGAAGCTTAGGTTCTGTCAAAGTCAATACTGCCGTCAGAAGCATTCTCCCTCGTCTTCTGGAAACCTTCCAGGTAATACATATCTGCGGGAAGGAGCATCTGGATGACTCTCTGATCGGTACCCCAGGATATGTACAGTACGAGTATGTGGATAAGCCTCTGAAGCATCTGTTCGCAGCTGCTGATATTGTAATTTCCCGTGCAGGTGCAAACTCCATCTGCGAGCTTCTGGCACTTCGGAAACCGAATCTGCTGATTCCTCTTTCTGCCGCTGCCAGCCGTGGAGACCAGATCTTAAATGCAAAATCTTTCCAAAAACAGGGCTTCAGTGCAATTTTGGAAGAGGAATCCTTAACAGATGACACACTTTATCAGGCAATTCAGGATTTATATGATGACCGCCAGACGTATATTCATGCAATGGAACAAACACAGCTGAACAATGCTGTGGAAACCATCATTTCCCTCATTGAAAGCTGTTCTGCTGCTAATTAATCGTGTCCTGTTCCCATTTCACATGTCAGTGTATTAGATCATTATTGTTCACAGAACGGCTGCTTTTTAGTCGGGCTGTGAACAGTAATATCGAATCCTGTATCGGACGCCCTGACTGAAATCTCCTTGCAATCCAAGCATAACGTCTCTTTCATAAGGTTAAAACCCATACTTAGGTCCCAGTATGCTTTTCAAAATCTTTCTGGCCCTGGAAATCCTTGCACGGCATGCAACAGCTGTTATTCCCAGCATTTTAGCAACCTCTTTTTCCGGAATTCCTTCAATCAAATGCAGCTGTGCAGTTATCCGCATATCTTCCTTAAGCTGTTCAAACGCGGCATTCACATCCCGATTGATCTCCTCTTTGATGATCTGCTCCAGCAAGTCACGGCCATACAGAAGAGCCATATTGGGATCCTCACCAAATTCCTCGGAATCCAATATCAGCCATTCTCTTTGATTTTTTCTGAAATAGTCGATACTTTTATTTCGAAGAATCGTGGACAGCATAGATTTCTTATGTCCTGGAGTCCAATCCAACGGATAATGCTCATAATAGGAAATGACAGTTTCCTGCACAACGTCGTCTACATCCTTCGCCGGTACCCCGATGGCAAGGGCTAAGATGCGAAGCGGCTTCTGATAGTCATCATAAATAGCCTGCAACAAACTATTAATATCTTGTTGCATAATGTTCTCCTATGCTGAATGATTACAGCTCTGCATGGATTCTTTCTGCTGTCTCTTTCAGTTCTTCGGAATCCGGGCTGCCTGGATTCCAGGTTACAATAGGAGCTCCATTATCATACCGGGGTATTACATGCATATGGAAATGAAAAACGGTCTGTCCGGCAGATGTGCCGTTGTTCTGAACCAGATTAAATCCGGTACAGCCCAGGCTTTTTTTCATCGCTGCGCCGATCTTTCCTCCCAGCTGCAGAACCTTTGATGCATACTCCTCATCCAGCTCACAAACATCTTTAAAATGTTCCTTCGGCAGAATCAAAGTATGCCCTTTTGCTGCCGGTCCCATGTCTAATATTGCACGAAACCGTTGATCCTCATACACGGTCGCAGATGGAATCTCTCCATTTGCGATCTTACAGAAGATGCAGTTGTCATCTTTCATGCCACTCTCCTCCTTTTGCTTGTGCCTGCTGTGCTACTATCTTTCTGGTTTTCGATAGAAAAAGACAGCCAGAATAAACCCAACGATTGCGCCAGCAATATGTGCTAAATTGTCCGTCTCTACACTTTGAAAACCAAGATACAAAGACAGTACAATCGTAACTAGAACCTGTCTGGTGCTCAAATCCTCCAGCTTGCCCCGGTTTACCAGTACAGCATACAGCAATCCGCCGGATACTCCAAAGATCGCCCCAGAGGCCCCGGCAGATACCGTATTCATGGGAATTCCCAGATTAATTTCCATAAAGATATCATAACCAACCGAAACCAGATTTGCACCAATCCCACATCCCAGGTAAAAAAGCAGGTATTTCACTTTTCCAAGTGCTCTCTCCAGGTGGCTCCCTAATATGAAAAGAACCAGCATATTATTAACCAAATGGCTGATTCCAAAGTGCATAAATATAGCTGTAAATAGTCGATAATATTCTCCGTCCAGAACGTAAGGCACATACATCGCTCCATGCCGAAGCATATGCTCCACATTCTCGGAAGATCCGGTTAAATCCAGAAAAAGAAAATAAATAATATTTACAACTATAATGCCCCATGTCACATATGCTTCCTTTTTCCTACTTTCCATCGCGGCGGCACTCCTTGCGTTATTAGGATTATTTTAGCATAAAGAGAAGAGTTTGTTAAGTGCAACCAAAAAAATTTCAAAGGAAGTCCCTGCCTCGCCAAACATCATTATACTAACATGATGCATAAAAAGTCAGCTTCCAAGGCATTGTTAGTAGAAGATAAATGGAACATCCGCAATCTGAAGTTTATCCCCGCTGCTGATCAAGCGAGACTCATTGGTTTCCAGATGATGTCCTGCGACTATGGTTCCATTTGAGGAATTTAAGTCGGTCACCTGGCAGTCTCCCTCCTCTTCATCGATTCGGATATGCAGGCGGCTGACGGTATCTTTTCTTAGCACATAATCCACGATTCCTTCCTGCTTTCCGATTAGGAATGGGAAATATGGAATGGGAATATCCTCAATAACAGGATCCAGACTTTTTAACAGATGGCTTTGGGCGGCAAAGGCATCTGCGGTTGCCAGGAGCACAGTATTCCTGTCTGGTTCCATCTCCCGTTTAGAAACGGCTGTGTTATTTGCCGCCGCTGTCTCAGATGCTGTTTCCAACTCCGCCCCTCTTCTCAACTGGCTTTTCGTTTCCCGTCCGACCCCAGTATTGATTGGAATTTTCGTTCTTTCCCACCTGATTTCCTCCTGCTGGATTCCATCCTTTCTGGTTTCTTCCTGCTTGATTTCCTCCTGCTCTGTTTCTTCAAACGTCATATACCAGTCTTCCTTCGGATTCCGCTCCGCCAGCTCTGATATCATCCTGCATTGTCTTCTTTTTCCCAGCAGAAAAATAAGGAAACCAGCCACGGCTCCCACATCTGCAGCAGCGATCCATCTCCCATATAAAAGGAATCCGTTTTGCCCCAAAAACAGCCACATGACGGCGGGAATCAAAGTCAGAAATGCAAGCAGGAACAAAGCTGCAAACTTCGTCCCTTTTCGACTGCTGCCGCGGTTTTTTCTGTGTATGTTCCAGCTCTCTTCTTCTATTTTTCTTTGATTTTTTCTCCCATTTTTTTGAATTTCAAGCGCCTGTCTTTGCGATTTTTCTTTTTTTTCTGCTTGCTTTTCTGCCCTTTTTTCTCTGCTTCTTTCTAATTCTTTTTCAGGCACATTCTCCCTGTTTTTGTATCCCTCAAATTGCTCCTCCTGGCGCTGGTCTTTCCGTTCCCTCCCTGAACTTAGGCTTATTCCTGGCTGCTGATCGATTTCTGCCCCTGCTTCTTCCGTAACAGGATCAGTCTGCTGTTCTTTCTGATACGCACTGCACTGGCTCTCCTGGACTGCTCTTAATAAATCCTCCATGCCATAATAATCCTTCTGGCTTTCCTGGTAAAGACGATAGGCTAACACCACCGTATCATTATCTCGATGATCTGCTTTTTTCAGGAGATACTGCAGCAGCTTTTCCATCGCTGTAGGAAAATCCCCTTGATATCCAGGAATATAGCACAGCCAGACCTGATACGTTTCTGGTTCAATATAAATATGCTCCGGCTCTAGCAGTACACGGGACTCCTGGAGAAGAAAGTCCTCCATATGGTGCAGTGCACTTCCGATTCCAATAATCAGCCTGCTAAGATCTTCTTTTCGAATTGCCTTAAATTCCAGCAGCCTGCTTAACGGCTGTTTTGAAGTGATCTCATAATAGTAGTACTGATTCTGTTCTTCCTGCTTCATCCGAAATTTCAGAAGCCCTTCTATAGAATTGCCTGTCAGCATCCGAATTTCAAAGCTTTCTGCATCTGGCTCCTGCGCCTCCAAAATCAAATAATTATGGCGCATCTCCCTCTTGTATCTGACCTTCATATCGCTCCTCCAATTGTTTTAATGCTGCCACCTTCCGCAAAAATTCTTCCGGCTCATAAATCTTACTGGATATTTCCAGGTTCCAACCTCCTTCTGGTCTGGAACCAGACAGCTGTCCAGTGATCTTACTACCGCTTTTCCCCAATTCCATGTTCAAGTGATCCATGGAGAGCAGTAATCCAGAATGACCCTGAACCTCTTCCACGATCTCCTCGCCGCGGTCATCTTCATCGTGACGCATCCGTTCCACCGCCTCCTGCAGTGTCATTCCACTTTTTGTTTCGTCATGGAGGCGATATGCTTGCTGAACTAAAACTACCATGACCAGACAGAATACTGCCATAATGTAAGCCATCTCCACGGTATAGCTGGCTGCATAGCCTGCTCTTGTCCAGTGCAGCCGCCTCGTTTGCTTCCTGAATTTTTTCATCTGTTCCGTTTCTGCCACCCCTTTCTGCCTTATATCTCTCCTCATCCCTCTACATACAGGCCAACAGAATCCCTGCCGGAAGGGTAAAAACCAATAAAGGAAGTGTTTTCTTTCTGTAGTCCTTTCCATTCAGCCTTCCAAACAGCATGTACACAAGTCCTGCTATACTGCACAAAAACAAGGTTGATACCAGAAGAAATAAGTTTTTCCAGAATCCCAGATAAATTCCTGCAATCAGGAAGAAGATCCCATCTCCCTGCCCCAGGGCACCTTCTGTGATCCGGCTGATCAGAAACAAGGCTGCCCCGATCAGGCAGCCAGCCCACAAACTCTTCAGTGAAGAATCAGCCGACATTCCCCGGAACCATACCGATGCCTGCTGGATGTCCATATTAGCACGGAACATCCGATGGCATACCTGAGAAACAATAAAATGTACAAAAAAGAACAGCAGAAACCAACCAGATACCGCCTTCCGTCTTCCATCCTGCCAGGCAGCAGCTATGACATATAAGAAAAAGCTCATTTTCTCCTCCTGATTCTTTTAGAACGCCCTGCATTCTTGCTGCAAAACGTATTCATCGGCTGCAATAGGAACAGCCTCCTAGATGCTCTACCTCCGAAAGCTTCACCGCCTGCGCATAGGCAATGATCGCCGTACACCCGGAGGTAGTGTGATATCGGCTGCCGCTTTCCATGATATACACCGTGCTTCCTGATGCTGCACTGCTCCCGCAGACGGCACAAGGGTAATATTTCCCGCCGCTTTGATTTCGGATCCTTGAAATGGCATCGTAGTCCACAGACTGGAGTCGGTTTGAAAGATAGTGGCACTCCCTGGATCTGTGATACCGGGTTGAGTTTTTTCCCACATAAACGATGGGATCCTCCTGATCTTCCTGGCCGCCATCCTCCTCAAAGCTTAATCCATCCCGCCCGATCCAGGCCCGCCGCGTGCTTTCTGACGTAAAGGGGAGCGATTTCAGATTCAGAATAGAAAACGGCATCCTCATCCGATAATCCATGCGGAAGGCAATGGTTTCCCCATCCTCCAGAAAAGAGGATTTTAAAAATGTATGAAAGTCCATTCCTTCCTGGCGAAACATATCCTCTGCCATCAGCCCGGCGCCAATCCCTGCCGCGCCGTTAGTAATTCCCAGCAGCAGCTCCTGCTTCCAGTCCCCATCTTCCCTGGGGATCTCCTCTCCATTGGACAGCATGTATTCCAGATAGGCATACTGGCACAGCTTCTCATTTACAGATTCCAGGGCAGCCTGTACCTGTCTCTGCCGTTCCATCATTCGGAAGGGAATCATCATGCATACCATAGCAAAAATAAAAATTGACAGCGCCAGGGCGGCCTCCACGGACACGGCTGCAGATTGTGTCTGCCAGCAATCCTGCTGTACCAATCTTTGCTGCGAGCTTCCCTGACTTTGTAACCTTCGGCGCAAAACTGCCTGCTTTTTCTGCTTCAATTTTCTCCCATTCCTTGATGCTTCAAAGGAGGCAAAGTCCCACACCCTTTTTTCTCCATACCGTATGGCATTACCGCTGTTATCCCTGGGGCTTCGTACTTGGAGAGTTGTTCGATTGGCAGCATTCAGAAATATCAAGTGGGAATTTCTTTGATTTTGAAAAAAGGGCATGGGACTTCACCTCCTTTTTAAATCATAGGTGTCAAAATACCTTTTGACACCCACATCTTAATATGCCCGCGATGCATCCACCGTCAGCGGATAAGTAATATCTGTGCTGCCTGCAATACTTTTCAACAATCCCAAAGCAAAATAGACATGTTTTCCACAAGCCTCTGCCTGGATATCCACCCGGTATGCACAGTTAGACAGCTGAAATCCCTTTTGTTTCCTGGACAGGTTCATCTCGATCACATCCATCATCCGGTAAAGCATCCTGGTTCCAGGGCTGACTAAAAGAAAGATGGTCAGATACTGGGGATAGGAAAGGCCAGATTCCCGGCTTTCACTTTCCTTCACCTTTCCCCTGGCCGCAAATTCCAGCAGGCTATCCAGGCTTAAGCACCAGTCTTCCTTTCCTTTTAAGATCGGAATCTTTCCGCCCTTCAGCAGTTCCCGGATATCCGCTACCGCCTCTCCAAAGGCCCAGACACCCATAATCAGAAATGCAGTAATAGATACTAATGGCAGCAGTCCGGATGCCCCTACCACAGATGCTGCCAGTGTTTTGGCCTGACTGCGTTTTTCACTGTCTCCTAAAATGTGGATCAGATTCATTCCCTCCCGCACAGCCAGCAGCATTTCCACTGTCTGTACCAGATTCTCCTTATCTGTTCCATTGCCAAAAAGCAAGTACTCCATTTCATAGGCCGTTTCTTTCTCCCCCGTATCGCAGAAATGGTTGCAGAACACCTGGCAATACTCTGCTGTCATTGCCTGCTCCAAAATCCCCAGCCCTTTTTCCTCAAATGTGATTCGGCCGGAGGGATACTGGCTGGTAAGAATGCTTCCCTTTGATACCTCTGCTCCCTCCGGCAGAACCAGTGATAAAATCCCTTTGTCTGCCATCTCCCTCAGTCGTTTTAACAGGCCTTCCTTCTCCTTATCCTTGACTCCTGCCTGGACAGGGAGGAACAGCGCTTCATATTGTGCAAAATGGGCCTGTACCGGAGCCCACAAAGCCGCTGTATCCAGCTCATCATCCTCATCCTCCGGCTCCCAGGAATCAATATAATCCTCTACCTCCTCTGCCTCCTGCTGGACTGCCTCCACCAGCGCGATCCGGTTTTCTGATTTTCTGGATAGCCCCACGATCTGCCTGCGCCGCTCTCCATCCTTGTCCGTATATGCCTCATACTCAAACAGTTCACTTTGAAATGAGGCCTGTACACTGCTGCTAAGGTCTGCCGATTTCTCTTCATATTGCTTCTTCAATCCTCCCAGCTTTTCTCCTAATTCATCTGCCTGCTTTTCATATTTTTCCACCAGCCCGGGAACCTTTTTCAGCTTGCGGATCAGCCGGTCTCCCTCCCGGCAGAAACCGCTGCCATCCTCCTGATCCAGCAGTCTGGCTGCAGTTTCCTGATGTCCTTTTTGTTCCTCCAGGCAGCTTCCCAGATCCTCAAGCGCCCGCTCCAGCTTCCATGCATCCTTTGTCTGGATCTCCATAGACCGTGTCAATTCCGAAACCTGGCTTGCCTCCGTCAGGGTCTTCAGCGCCTGAGCCGCACTATCCCCGTTCCACTCCTTCGTCCAGATGCCATACTTCATATAGTCCATGATCTCCTTCTCAAAATACTCGCCGGAGTCATCAGTCAAAAGCTGCCGCCCTGTCACCTGACTGGTTTTCAATTCAAACGGATACCAGTTATCCTGCTCCAAATAAGGCTCTAAAAATCCTGAAAATTCCTGAGAAATATCCTCCTCCGCCTTATGTTCCAGTCCAAAGATGCGGTATTCCTCCCAAAGTGCTCTGTGATATTGACTAAACAGAGAATCCATGGAAGAATGAGCGGCTGTCTGGAGATAGCACCTGGCGCCTGCTGTCCTTGCAGATTCCAATAGGCCGCAGATCAGGCCGCAGACGCAGATCAGGATTAAACTTAAAAAAACGGATATCTGTCCTTTCCACTTCAATCTTTTGACTTCCCCTTCTAATAGACCTCCTTAGACTGACTGTTGATCTGATCAAAAATGTCATTTAACAGGCTGGTGATCTGCCCCTTAAAGATAATCACCAATCCAATCAGAACCACCAGGATCAAAACCACCTCAATCACACCTATACCATCTTCTTCTCGCAAAAAAGCCTGAATTTCTTTCCTCATCTTTCATTTCCTCCTTTTCATCCTGCAGTCAGTGCAGTAAATACCCTCTTTTTTCCGGGGCGGACTCTGCCCGATCTGCGAAACCGCTGCTGCTCTTCTAATAAAATGTTAAAAATGCCGGAACCACTACGATCACCATTACAACACCCAGCATCAAAAAAAGTGGAACCAACAGCTTCGTAGCAGCCTCCTCACCCTGACGCCTGGCCAGGTTTTTTCTCTGCTCAAAAGCATCTGTCATCTCGATCTGGAGCAAATATCGAAGATTTTTAGTCCCGGTCCTGCGGTTCTGCTCCAAAAGACCAGCCAGCTTCAAATATGGCTGCAGCATACAGCGCCTTCCAAATTCTTCATAAGCGGTTCCCTCCGCCGTTCCGCTCTGCACCTGATAATAGGTTTGAAGCATTTCCTCATAGGCCGGACGTTCTTCTCCTCCCCGCTCCCGTATCCTTTGATAATCCAGAACGATCCGCTCCCAGGCTGTACGGACGGTCATTCCTGCCCCAAGGAAAATCTGAAGCTTAGATATTACCTCTGAATAGTCCAAAAGAAGCTTTCGTTCCCGTTCTTTTTGGAGATTTTTCTTTTCACTGACTCTTCTGACCCGAAGCAGGGCCGCCATTACAGGCCCCAGAACCAGAAGCCAAATAGAATCATGCTCCTCCTTTGGATAATAGATCACGGTTTCCCCTTTATATTCTGCTGGAAGATAAAAGCCCGATTCCGTTCTGGTCCTTCCTTCCTCTGCAGCGATTGCCTTTAACAGTCCTGACCTCCACCTCTCCTGCTCTGACATAAGAGGCGGAAACACTGTGACCGGAATGGAACAGCTTTTGCTGTTCCCTAATCCATCAGATATCTCTGCCTTCAGCACTACCTGACAGCCTGTATTTTCATCGATCTCTTCTGCGGAAATACTGCCGTCAAATCCAATAATATCCGACCGGCTGCTGCTCCAGCGGATACGAAAGCCTGTCTGACTGTCTCTTGATACCAGCTGCAGCTTCGTCCGAACCTGAGAAAGCGCCGGATTATCTCCTAAAATCATCTTCTTCAGACGCCCTTCCAGTGCATCCAGCTCCGCCAGAGCCTGTTCCCTTGTGAACTGCCTTTCTTCCACAGGAAATGTGATCTCTGCCGCTTCATGGGAATGCCCCGGCACTTCAATCATCAGGCCAACGGTATTCTTTCCCTGCCCATAGGTATTTCTCTGAATGTAGCCGTCCCCCATAGCTTCCTCTGGATTCATCACCTCCATCAGTCCAAACAGCAGAATTCCAGCCAGCACACACAGAAGCTCCGCGATCTCCACAGACAGCTTCTTCCCTTTAAATTGGAATATTAAGGATCCTTTTTGATAGCCAAAACGCAATGCCGTACACCCCCAGACAGATTGTCATCAGTACCCGCCCTACAATCGTTCCATACATCATCCCGAAAAACCCAGGAGAAGCCTTATCAATATAAAAAATCAGGAAAAACGGAATCAGATTCATGATCTTTTGTTCCAGCTTTTTGGAGGCCGTCATATTCATGATTTCCTCCCGCACCTGCGCCTTATCCCGGATCACACCAGCAGTGTGATTGATGATCGCCACCAGATCGCCGCCGCTTCTCTTTGCCGCTTTAAAAACCTGGGCAAAGTTCCTCACATCCTCCAGACCGCTGCGGTCTGCAAATTCAAAAAATACCTGCTCCACCGTCTGATTCATCCGAATCTGGCGGACCATGCCGGAAAATTCCCGGTTGATCATTTCCTCTGCTCCATAAAGCATATCCAGCTCCTGACTGCTGTTGGCCAGTGCATTCTCAATGGAATATCCAGCACTTAAATTCGCCGCAAGGATCAGGATCCCTTCCTTAAACTGCTGATTCAGCCGGAATAATCTTGCCTCCTTCAAATGCTTTCTGTGAAACAACGGATATAAAAGCCCCAGTGGAAGCAGCAGCAAAAACATCACTGCACTTCGATAAAACCCATAGGAGATCAGCGCACATACCCCGGCGCCTTCTCCTCCATATAAGATCCATTCAGATGGCGTCAAGTGGTATTCCTCATAATTCAAAGCCTGCTGCCCACAGCTTTTCCCTTCTGGCAAGCTGCCCCACGGAAACCAGCCTGCCTTCCACGGCATCTTTTGTTCCGTATGTACCTTTCGCTTTATTTTTTCCGGCATTTTCTCCTCCCTGCAAACCTTCCCTGCCTATTTGGTTCTTCTGCTCCCCCATCACCTCCTCCCGAAAGGTGAACAGCGGATTCAGCTGGATCTCCCCCTGATCCATTCCAATCACCTCCACAATATCCAGCACCCTCCGGCTCCTGTCCCGAAGCCGGCCAAGCTGGACGATCACATCAATGGCAGCACAGATCTGGCTTCGGATCGCTGTCAGCGGAAGCTCCGCCGCCATTAAAACCATCGATTCCAGCCGTGACAGCATATCCTTCGGACTGTTTGCGTGGCCGGTTCCCATGCCGCTGTGACCTGTATTAAAGGCAGTCAGAAGATCAAATGCCTCACCGGAACGAACTTCCCCCACAATGATCCGGGAAGGATTCATTCGGAGAGCTGCCCGGATCAGATCCCGTATAGTTACCGCACCCTCCCCCTCTCCATTGGCATTGCGGGATTCCAGCCGTACCAGATTGGGTACCTGCTGGATCTGAAGCTCTGCCGAATCCTCTATGGTGATCACTCGTTCCTCCTCCGGGATAAAGGCAGAAAGGGCGTTCAGAAAAGTACTTTTCCCAGAGTTGGTTCCTCCGCTGATAAAGATATTGTATCCGGAGGCCACCAGTACCTTTAAAAAAGCTGCTGCTTCCTCTGTGATCGATTGGTACTGGATCAGCTTCTCCATGGTGATGGGCTCTGGGAATTTTCGAATGGTAACAGCCGGACCATCCAGCGCAATCGGCGGAAGCACTACATGAACCCGGGAACCATCCTCCAGCCGGGCATCTACGATGGGGGATGACACATTTACCATTCGGTTCACTCGGCTTACGATCTGCTGGATCATATCCTCCAGCTGTTCCTCACTGTCAAAGCACCGATCCCACAGCATGGTCTGACCCCGGCGCTCAATAAAGATCTGCTTCCTGCCATTCACCATGATCTCTGTAATCTGGTCATCATCTACCAGCTCCTGCAAAATTCCCAGACGCCGAAAGGAATCAAACAGCCGGGTGCGAAGATCCATTTTTTCTTTTAGAGAAATAAACTCCTGTTTTCCAATCTCCAGCACCTCATGATTGATGATCTCCCACAATTCCTCATCGCTCAACCCCCGCCGGCTCTCAATCTCCTCCATTATTTTTCGCTGCAGACAGCAGCGGAGTGATTTTGTGCGGTTTACCTGCCGCTCCCGGCTTCCGCTTTCTTTTGAGCTGGTTTGCCTGCCTCTGCTTTCTTCTCGGCGGCTTTCCCGGCCCCTGTTTTCTTCTTCTGCCTCATCTGTTTTCCTGATCGGCTTTTTCCTTCCTCCAATCCCTCGTTTTTCTGTTTCCATCGCCCATTTTCCTCCTGTTTTCCAGCTTTTTCTACCTTTCCTTCGATTTTATCCAGCCTTTGTTTCCGGTTTTTCCCGGATGCTTTTCAGCTCCAAACCTGCTTCCCCTTTAAAAGCTGCCTGACAAAATCCCCCAGCTCACCCCACAGAAGCTGATCCAGATAATTCTTCTGTCCGCCGAATCCATTGTGATAAGGCAGCTTCAGCTTCTGAGTCTTATCCATCAGTCCGCTGTGTCCGGAGGCAGCTGCATACTCCTCAAATTCCTGGATCTTCGCCGCAGACATCCAATCCTGCTTGGTTGGCATATAGATCCCGTCGCAAACCTCCAGTACGTTTACTGCCTTCTTTCCAAATTGCCCCAGGTCCACCACGATCACCTCGTAAATCCCCTCGCCTGCAAGCTGGCAGAAAAGCTCCGCCATCTGCTCGCCGCTGACCTGGCACAGATCCTCCGGGTAACGGACCGGCATAATATAATCCAGATTATCCCAGCTGTACACCAGAGATTTCAGCCTGGCCCAGCTGCATCCGCCCTGACTGTAGTAATACAGCACATCAGAAAAATCACCTGGCCCCGACTGTCCCATCAGCTTCCGAAATCCGGAACAATCCTCCAGACTAAGGTACAGCACACGGCTGTCCTTCGCCAGTACCTGCCCCAGCGTCAAGGCAAACGAGGTCTTCAAGCATCTGTTTACCGGCGAATATACACCGATCAGCGTACTTTTATTTCCAAGGACAGCTACTGCGGGCTGGACCGGCCGGGTGCAGTAGCATGCCATCACCTCCCGGATAATGCTGTCTGCAGACTGATACTTATACACACTGGGCGTCTCCTCTGCAGCAGAAACGATTTCCCCGTCTGACAGCAGCACCACCTGCCCCGCTCTCACACCTTCCGTTTCCCTCTTCATCCTGCTGTCGATCAGTAAGATCTCAACCGGATTTTCCTCTGCAAATGCCTTCAGCCGCTCTATGCTGGTAAATGCCATCACGGTAAACGGCACCTTCTCCCGCTGGTTTGCCGCCTCTGCAAACCGGTCTGCGAAAAACGGGTCCACATCAAAAACTGCCATAATCCTTTTCTTCATCCAGTACCATGCCTCCTTAAATAAAATCCAATTTTTTACAGTTTATATCCATAAGAAACTACCAGCCCCAAAAATAAACAAAATCCCAGGGGCAGCGCCACATCCTTACCATCCCGTTCCGGTACGTAATATGCAATTATCCGCTTCTCATGAAATACCCGCCCGATATAGGCAGTCAGATACCGAATCCGCTCCCGCAAAAGCCCTCTCCCAAGCAGCCTTCCCAGAGACCAGCCGGCTCCCATCAGCATCCCGGCTCCGATTACCCGGAAGCCGGATGAAAAACCAAGATATCCGCAGATCAGGGCCATACATTTAATATCACCGGCACCTATCATACGGCAAAGAAAAAATAGAAAAAGTAAGCCAACTGCAGCAACGCTCCGGACCAGATATCCGGCCGCCGCCAGCCAGCTGCTGCGGACAAACACGCCAAACCCAAAGATGTACCAGAACATCAGCCATCGGTTTGGGATCCGCCCGGCCCATAAATCCCACAGGCCCGCCGCAGCGAGGCAGATCAGTAAGCTGCATTTCAGCAGCAATGAATGAATCATCATTCCATTCAACATATTCCGGTTGCACCTGACCTTTCTGGCAGGTACTGGATATTAATTGGATATTTTTTCCATCTGGTGTTTTTATTATCCCACAAAAGAAACGGTTTGTCAACTATTTCTTACAATATTTTACATGTATACAGTATTTATTTCAGACAGGCGCTTGGCTCTTTGAACCCTCACATTTTTTGTCTATTTTAACGATTTTTTGCCTTTAAATTCTATTTCAGATACATTGACTGCCTAAAATATCCATGATAGAATACATTTAGTTTAAATTTTTAAACCAAGCAAGAGGAACTGGCTGACGCCAGGGATAAAGGAGGCGAGACCGCATTGACGTCCGCAGAAGAAATTCAGATGGCGTTTAAAGAGTGTATGCCGCTTTTTATTGCATTAGGAGATGAGGTCCGGTTAACGATTCTCGGGACACTGGCAAAGGATATGCTGTCTCACAGATCCGGAATGAACGTAAACCAGATCACCGAAATGACCAGCCTTTCCCGGCCTGCAATCTCCCATCATTTAAAAATTTTAAAGGAGGCCGGACTGATCAACAGCCGTCAGGAGGGAACTGCGAATTACTATTATCTGACTATTGCAGATTCCACCCGGACCCTGATGAATTTAGGATTCCGCCTCCAGGAATTTTTGGCATAGCGATACATAATTTCCCATGTTTTCGCCATACTTTTCCTGTAGAGAGCCAAGTAGCTTCAAACGGATGCCAACAGTTCGTTGTTATTCCGGTTTGCAGGAAAATCAGGAAAACAAACAGGAAAGGATGACAGATTATGCCTATATTTTTCACAGGAGCTCATCAGAAACAAAAGATGATTTCCAGCCCGGATCTGCTTCGGCTTCGGGCTCAGATCGATCAGACAAAGGAGGAGATCAATGCCGCCAGAAACCATTTTGAGCAGGCAGTTGACCCTACTCTGATCGACTGCTATATCTATGAGATCAATGCCGCACAGCTTCGCTATCAGTTTTTGCTGCGGCGTTTTAAGGCTGCAGAGCATATCTTAAGTCATACGTAACTGTCTCCATCCCCTTCGGGATGGGGATAGCTGCCAGATTACT
>JAUNOF010000047.1:1622-3141 GCA_030537215.1 Lachnospiraceae bacterium | reverse complement strand
TAATAATACGACATCACAGGAGGGTTTTTATCATGAATACTTGGTACGAAAAGGCAGTTTTTTATCATATGTATCCGCTGGGCATGACCGGTGCCCCAAAGCAGAATACGGAAGAAACCATCGCGGACCGCTTTGAAGAGCTGGATCAGTGGATTCCGCATATCCAGTCTCTGGGATGCAGCGCGATCTACATCGGCCCCCTTTTCGAATCCTCAACCCATGGCTATGACACCAGAGATTATAAGCTGGTGGACCGCCGGCTAGGTGATAATGACAGCTTTAAAAAGTTTGTATCCCTCTGCCATGAGGCCGACATCAAGGTAGTGGTGGACGGAGTGTTTAACCACACCGGGCGGGAATTTTTTGCCTTCCGCGACATTCAGGAGCGGCGCTGGGATTCCCCCTATAAGGACTGGTATAAAGGCATTAATTTTGACTGGGGCTCTCCTCTGGGGGACAGCTTCGGTTATGAGGCATGGCAGGGCCACTACGAGCTTCCCTGCTTAAACCTTTGGAACCCGGCAGTCAAACAGTATCTTTTTGAGGTGATTCAGTTCTGGGTGGATGAGTTTGACATTGACGGAATCCGCCTGGACTGCGCTAATGTTTTAGACTTTGGATTTATGAAGGAGCTGCGCCAGGCCACCTCCTCCATGAAGGAGGATTTCTGGCTCATGGGCGAGGTAATCCACGGTGATTATTCCCGCTGGGTGAACCAGGAAATGCTTCATTCCGTGACAAATTACGAGCTGCATAAGAGCCTTTATTCCGGCTTCAATGATCACAATTTCTTCGAGATCGCCCACAATGTCCGCCGACTGGAAGCCATTCACCGGAAGCTTTACACCTTCGTAGACAACCATGACGAGGACCGTATTGCCAGCAAGCTTCGGAACAAGGCCCATCTGATCCCGGTTTACACCTGCCTCTTTACTCTGCCTGGCATTCCATCTATTTATTACGGCGGAGAATGGGGTATTGAAGGAACCCGAACCCGAACCAGCGACGAAGCGCTGCGCCCGGCCCTGACCCCCGCTCAGGATCAGGAGCTGCACAATGAATTGACCGACTGGATCTCCGCTTTAGGTAAGATCCATCAGGAAAATCCAGAATTCCATGACGGCATTTACCAGGAGCTTCTCCTGACGAACCGCCAGTATGCATTTGCCCGCAAGGCAGACAAAAGTATCTGCATCACCGCCGTAAATAACGATGATCAGAGCGCCGCCATCAGCGTGCCTGTTCCGATCCACGCTTCCACAGCAGAAAACCTGATGGACGGCAGCACGCTTCCCATTGAAAACGGAAAAATCATGATTGAATTACCTGGCAATTGGGGAGTTGTCTTAAAGATAAGGGAGGGATAAATAATTATGACAAAAAAGAAAAAACAGGCAGGCACCGGCTTTATCACAGAGATGGACCGCTACCTGTTTGGAAACGGCACCCATTATGAAATTTATAATAAACTAGGTGCCCATCCGCAGACTTATGAAGGAAAAAACGGCATGTATTTTGC
>JAUNOF010000047.1:0-1522 GCA_030537215.1 Lachnospiraceae bacterium | reverse complement strand
GCTGATATTGACCACTTTAAGTGGAGCGATTCTGCCTGGATGAAGAAGCGCACAGAGGCAGATCCCTACAAGTCTCCTATGAGCATTTATGAGGTTCATTTAGGCTCCTGGAGAAAGAAGGAGCGGGAGGAGAAGGACGGCGTTTACACCTACAAGGAAGCTGCTCACGAGCTGGCTGACTATGTAAAAGAGATGGGCTATACTCATGTGGAGCTTTTGGGCATTGCGGAGCATCCATTTGACGGCTCCTGGGGCTACCAGGTAACCGGCTATTTTGCTCCCACTTCCCGCTACGGAACTCCCCAGGAGTTTATGTATTTCGTTAATTATCTACATAAGAAGGGCATCGGCATCATTTTGGACTGGGTTCCGGCTCACTTCCCAAAGGATGCCCATGGACTGGCTGATTTCGATGGACAGCCGCTTTACGAGTACGCCGATCCCCGCAAGGGCGAGCATCCGGACTGGGGTACCAAGGTATTTGACTACGAGAAAAATGAAGTAAAGAACTTCCTGATTTCCAATGCCATCTACTGGGTAGAAAAGTTCCATATCGATGGCCTTCGTGTGGATGCAGTGGCCTCCATGCTTTACCTGGACTACGGCCGCACCGCCGGCAACTGGGTTCCCAACAAATACGGCGGACATGAAAATCTGGAAGCCATCGAATTCTTCAAGCACTTAAACAGCGTTCTTAGCGGACGGAAAAACGGCGCGATCATGATCGCAGAAGAATCCACCGCATGGCCCAATGTGACGAAAACGCCGGAAGACAATGGACTGGGCTTCACCTTCAAGTGGAACATGGGCTGGATGCATGACTTCCTGGAATATATGAAGCTTGATCCATATTTCCGCAAATACAACCACAATAAGATGACCTTCGGCCTCACTTATTTTACCAGCGAAAACTATATCCTGGTTCTGTCCCATGACGAGGTGGTTCATTTAAAATGCTCCATGATCAACAAGATGCCCGGCATCTACGAGGATAAATTCGCCAACTTAAAATGCGGCTACACCTTTATGCTGGGCCACCCCGGAAAGAAACTTTTATTTATGGGACAGGATTTCGGACAGTGGCATGAATGGGATGAAAAGGTTTCCTTAGACTGGTATCTGACCGAAGAGGACCAGCACCGCTCTCTCCAGTCCTATGTAAAGGATCTTCTTCATTTATACAAAAAATATCCTGCCCTTTACCGCCAGGATAACGACTGGAACGGCTTCCAGTGGATCAATGCCAACGATGGCGACCGCAGCATCTTCTCCTTTATCCGCCGGGATGAAACCGGCAAGAGAAATCTGCTGTTTGTGATCAACTTCACCCCAATGGCACGGGACGACTACCGGGTAGGCGTTCCCAAAAAAGGCAGCTACAGCCTGATCCTGACCTCTCAGGACGGTCTCCTGCCAAAGGGAATCCCCTACAAAGCCGCAAAAGGTGAATGCGACGGCCAGCCCTTCTCCATCAGCTACCCGCTCCCAGCATACGGAACAGCCGTATTCCGGTTCTAAACCT
>JAUNOF010000209.1 GCA_030537215.1 Lachnospiraceae bacterium | reverse complement strand
CGCCGCACATGAAAGTTATGGCGGGCGCACTTGGCATCCCTGAATTTACGCCGCCCTAATCGGCGGCTGAACTTTCATAGTAAATAAAATGTATGGTCAGTTAAAGTGCGAATCGATTCCTGGATTCGCACTTTCTGCATACCTGTTCCGTATTATAAAAGCTGCTTTGTATCAGCGGTCAGGAAAGGAATCAATATTAGTATGGCAAAAGCAAAGATGACTGCATTTTTCTGTAAAGAGTGTGGGTTTGAATCTGCCAAATGGGTGGGGCAGTGTCCGGGGTGCAGACAATGGAATACGATGGTGGAGGAGCCCACGGCAAAGACGGTTCCTGCAGCCAAGGTTCCAACCCGGGTAAGGAACCAGGAGCGGGTGAAGCCTGCCCTGCTGTCAGAGATCTCCATTGATGAGCAGGACCGAATGAAAACCGGCTTTGAGGAGTTAGATCGGGTATTGGGAAGCGGCGTGGTGGCCGGTTCCCTGGTTTTGGTGGGCGGTGATCCGGGTATCGGGAAATCTACCCTGCTTCTTCAGGTGTGCCGAAATCTGGCGGCATCGGGAAAGCAGGTGCTTTACATTTCGGGAGAGGAATCCTTAAAGCAGATCAAGCTGAGGGCTAACCGGATCGGCACAGTGACAGGCGAGCTGCGGTTCTTATGTGAAACCAATCTGGACACCATCCAGTCGGTGATAGAAGAAAGGAAGCCGCAGATTGTAGTCATTGACTCGATCCAGACTATGTTCCGGGAGGATATCAGTTCTGCGCCGGGAAGCGTCAGCCAGGTGAGAGAGTCTACCAATGTGCTGATGCAGCTTGCCAAGGGGCTTGGCATTGCCATCTTTATCGTGGGACATGTGACGAAGGAAGGCGTGGTAGCTGGCCCCAGGGTGCTGGAGCACATGGTTGATACCGTCCTTTACTTTGAAGGAGAGCGGACTGCCTCCTACCGGATCCTGAGGGGCGTGAAAAACCGGTTTGGCTCCACGAATGAGATCGGGGTATTTGAGATGCTGGAGGAGGGCTTATGCGAGGTCAAGAATCCATCGGAATTTCTTTTAAGCGGCCGTCCGGAGGATGCTTCCGGGGCAGTGGTTGCCTGCCTGATGGAAGGGACCCGATCCATCCTTTTGGAGGTGCAGGCGCTGGTGACGGAAAGTAATTTCGGTATGGCCAGGAGGACCGCTGCCGGAGCAGATTATAACCGGGTGAATCTTCTGATGGCCGTGCTGGAAAAGCGGTGCCGATATGACCTGGGACGGTTTGATGCTTATGTGAATATTGCAGGCGGTATGCGGATGAGTGAGCCGGCTATGGATCTGGCCATCGTTCTGGCGATTATTTCTAGTTATAAGGATAAACCAGTCGATCCTTCTACTGTGATCTTCGGTGAAGTGGGACTGGCCGGTGAGGTACGGGCGGTGTCCATGGCAGAGCAGAGGGTTCATGAGGCTAAAAAGCTGGGATTCACTACCTGCGTGCTTCCAAGACTCTGTTTGGAGAAGATGAAGCCGGTGGAAGGGATACGCCTGATTGGGGTGTCTAATGTGAAAGAGGCCATTGGAGCGGTAGTGTAGGGAAGAAATATATGGTTATGTGAAAAACGAAAAGCAGAATGCTTTAAAGGAAAAAGCTTTGAATGTTCACAATCAAAACATTCAAAGCTTTCTCTTTTTGGTAAAGGTAAAATCTGCAATAAAAAAGCAGGGGAAGAGGGGCTCGAACCCCCATCTACGGTTTTGGAGACCGCTGCTCTACCATTGAACTATTCCCCTGAACGATGTTGTTCCTTACAACGATCATTATAATATCATAGAAAAAATAATCTGTCAATCGTTTCTTTTAAAATTTTTGCAATTTTTTGATGATTACATACAATTTTGTAAAAAACCTCAAAATCTCCTCCGGCGTAAAGTAAAAACCATACATTTTTCACAAGAAGTCCTTGAAAGGAATCTCCAGATTTGCTATAATAACAAGAAATGATTTTTACAATCCGTTGAAGGCTTCTTCTTGAAAGGGGTCTTGCCCGGCGGAAAGATGAACAAAACTTAAGGGGGACATTCATTATGGCCAAAAAAGGAAATATTATCGTAGGACAATCGGGAGGTCCTACATCTGTCATCAACTCCAGCTTAGCTGGTGTTTACAAGACCGCGAAGGAGAGAGGCTTCCACAAGGTATACGGAATGCTTCACGGGATTCAGGGATTTTTGGATGAACAGTATGTAGACCTCTCTACCCAGATTCATTCGGATATGGATATTGAGCTTTTAAAGAGAACACCATCTGCATTCCTGGGCTCCTGCCGCTATAAGCTGCCGGAGATCCATGAGAATCCGGAGATTTATGAGAAGATCTTCAGCATTCTGGATAAGCTGAACATTGAAGTGTTTATTTATATCGGCGGCAATGATTCCATGGATACCATCAAGAAGCTTTCGGATTATGCCATTGTTAAGGGACACCGCCAGAAGTTCTTAGGCGTTCCAAAGACCATCGACAACGATTTGGCTCTTACGGATCACACCCCCGGATTCGGCAGTGCAGCGAAGTATATCGGCGCTTCTACCAAGGAGATCATTCGCGATGCATTAGGCCTTACATATCAGAAAGCTATGA
This sequence comes from Lachnospiraceae bacterium, assembly GCA_030537215.1. Lineage (GTDB taxonomy): Bacteria > Bacillota > Clostridia > Lachnospirales > Lachnospiraceae > Caccovicinus. Next base: position 1,439 of record JAUNOF010000209.1, on the reverse strand, counting down.
TTACGGTGATTGAGGTTATGGGACGAAATGCAGGTTGGCTGACAGGAGCAACTGCATTAGCCAGAACAGAGGAGTGCGACGGCCCGGATCTGATCTATCTGCCGGAGGTTCCATTTGATATCGATAAATTCCTGAAGAAGGTTAAGGATCTGTTAAAGAAGAAGGATTCCATAGTGGTTGCAGTATCTGAAGGAATCAAGCTGGAGGACGGCAGATATGTGTGCGAACTTTCCGGCGGCGCTGATTATGTGGATGCATTCGGCCACAAGCAGCTGCAGGGTACGGCAGCTTATCTGGCTGGTTTCTTACAGAATGAGATTGGCTGCAAGACCAGAAGCGTAGAGTTCTCCACTCTGCAGAGAAGCGCTTCTCATATGGCTTCCCGTGTGGATATCAATGAGGCCTTCATGGTAGGCGGTGCTGCAGTAAAGGCAGCTGATGAGGGTGACACCGGCAAGATGGTGGTAATCGACCGTGTTTCCGATGATCCATACATGAGTGCAGCCGGCATTTATGATGTACATAAGATTGCCAACAATGAGAAGCTGGTGCCTAGAAACTGGCTGAACAAGGAAGGCAACTATGTAACAGAGGATTTCTTAAATTACATTGAGCCGCTGATCCAGGGCGACTATCAGCCATTTATGGTAAATGGTCTGCCGCAGCACCTGGTTCTTAAAAAATAAGACTGGCAATGGATTTATCTATTTTGCGAGAATTAAATAGAATTTGCTAATGAAATAAAAGGTAAAATGATGGTTTGATTTTTCATCATTTTACCTTTTTTTAACAAATATGGAAAATAGTGTATAAAACTTTCGGTCGAAAAATCGCGGAAATTGGGCAGAAGGTTCAAGAAATACGGGAAGGACAGGTTTTTATTGGGATTTGACTTTTATTATCAATCATGCTATAACTATGAACATCACTTGAGGCATCACATCACAAGCATGTGATTCAGAAAAGGAGATTGATAAATATGGAAGAAATAAGAATTAAACTGTTAACCGTTGCTGATGCAAAGGACTTTGTGGCTCATGCATCAAAGTGCGATTTCGATATTGATGTATATTACAACCGTGTTATCATTGATGCAAAATCCTTGCTGGGTGTGCTGAGCCTTGATCTGACCCGTGTGCTGACTGTAAATGCCCATGGAGAGGATGAAGAGTTTACCAGCTATTTAAAGAAGCTGGCAGAAAGAACCATGGCAGCATGATCAAACATCTGCGCTGGTTAGAAGGCTGGAATTTCCAGCTGCAATTGATTGAGATATCGCAATGGAATATTGCTGATATAGGAGGATGCTTCACGATGAAGAGTCATCGTGGGGCGTTTTCTTTTTTACATTTCACTTGCAATTTAACTGTTTCCAGATATAATGTACAATGAAAGTCCCGGACGGCAGCCGTGAATGAGCCATGCTTGCATGAGCGAAT
>JAUNOF010000208.1 GCA_030537215.1 Lachnospiraceae bacterium | reverse complement strand
AACATGACGCTGACCACATGATCGGCCAGAAGCACGGCGCTGACCACATAGAATGCCGGAGCGTCAGTACGAACCTGCTTGGGCAGAATCATGCTGCTGACGCCAATCAGCAAAACAGCAAGACCAACGTAAATCCAGCCCTTTCCTCCGACCTTCCCGTATGGCCAGACAATAAGCGGATTGCCGTCATGCTGGCATTCGATCTGGATGCGGAAACCATGTGGACCACCCGCGGGGACGGCAATGCCGACCACATCACCAACTTATCCCGCGGCGCTTACGGCCCGAAGCAGGGAGTTCCCAGGATCCTGGATATGCTGGATACCTGGAAGATCCGGGCTACCTTCTTTATCCCCGGTATCATTGCCGAAAAATATCCGGATGTGGTGCGGGAGATCAGCCGCCGCGGACATGAGATCGGCTTCCACGGATACAAGCATGAAGAATTTACCACCACTACCTATGAAGAAGAAGATGCCACCATGCATCGGGCGGAATCCATCATTCGTGATATCTGCGGACAACAGTTATCCGGACACCGGGCGCCAGGCGGCGTGATCCACAATTACAGTCTGCGGCTTTTCCTGGAGCATGGATATATCTACAGCTCCAACTGGCGCGACAGCGATGGGCCGTTTATTCATAAGATCGATGGAAAAGAGGTTCCTTTGGTAGAGCTTCCAAAGGATTCGATTTTTGATGACACTGCCTATGATTTTTACACGGATTCCCCACCAGAACGGTACGAGTTAAAATCGCCTCGTGAAATGTATGAGATCTGGAAGGAAGAATTTGACTCCCTGGCCGCAGAAGGCAGAATGATCAATTTCGTCCTTCATCCACAGTTTATCGGCCGTGCCAGCCGTGTCAACATGCTCAGTGATCTGATCGGATATATGCTGGCTCACGGAGCATGGGTGGATACCAATTATAATGTGGCATCCTATATTTTGAAACTGAAGGGACTGAAACCATGAATCGAACCTCATCCCTTTCCAGACAAAAGAAAAGCCAAGGCGCAGATCATGTCTTAACCTTAGGAAAAAGTATTCCGGAAACCATTCTGCGCCTGTCCGCCCCTGCTATTTTAGAGCAGTTTCTGATCTGCCTGGCCTCCCTGATCGACACTGCCATGGTCGGTTCCATCAGCGCAGCCGCCACCGCTTCTGTGGCAATCAATATCTCCACAGTTTGGCTGATCAACGGCTTTATCACTGCTCTCAGCGTGGGATTTTCGTTTCTGGTCTCCCATTCCGTAGGAGAAGGAAACCGGCAGAAAACCGAATCGGTTGTCCGCCAGTCCATTACTGCTTCCATCCTTTTAGGATTGGTTTTAACTACAGCCGTGTTGTCCATCCACCGCATCCTTCCAAAGCTTTTGGGAGCTGCTCCGGATGTACTGCCCAATGCACAGCTCTATCTGGGCATTCTGGGAATCGGCCTTGTACCCCAGACCCTGGGCGTGGTTCTCTCCGCGGTGCTCCGCTCTGCCGGAAACACCAAGCTTCCTCTGGCAGCCAATATGAGCGCCAACGGGCTGAATGTGATCGGAAATTTTCTGCTGATCTATCCATCCAGGCAGCTTACCATCGGCAGTCTGACCTTCCCTATGTGGGGCGCCGGACTGGGCATTAAAGGAGCCGCTATCTCCACTGCCTTCTCCCAGTATGCTCTGGCAGCTATTTTACTTTATCAAATCTACCATGCACAGACCGCTGCCAGGATCACAGTGCACGGCGATTACCGGTTCCGCAGATGGTCGTTAAAAAGCCTGCTTCATATCGGAATCCCGGTACTTCTGGAGCGCAACACCTTATGCCTGGGCCAGATCGCCCTGACTGCCATGATCTCCGGTCTGGGAACTGTACCGCTGGCGGCCCACTACCTGACCAATCAGACAGAAGGACTTTTGTACCTGCCAGCCTACGGCTTCTCCTATACGGCCACTACCCTGGTGGGCCAGTCCCTGGGAGCCGGAGATCAAAAGCTGGCAGCACGCTTTGCCAAAGACATCTGCATCATCAGCACCATCGTGATCGTAGCTGCCTGCGTCCCGGTCTTCCTTCTGTCTCGTCAGATCATCAGCCTGTTTACCAATGACGGGCAGGTGCTGGCCCTTGGAACCCAGACGCTTCAGATCGCCGCAGCAACCGAGCTGTTCTTCAGCTTTTTCGTCATCTGCTGCGGAATCTGCCGCGGTGCAGGGGATGTAAGATTTCCTCTTGCAGTCAGCGTCATCGGCATGTGGGGCTTCCGCATCGGCCTGGTATGGCTGGCCACACGAGTCCTGATGTGGGGTGTGGTGGGCGTGTGGATTGCCATCGGCGTAGACTGCTTCGTCCGATCCTGCTTATTCCTTCATCGGTTGTTTACCGGAAAATGGCTGCAGGCATCCTTTTCCGAAGGGTAATAACGAAGCAGACAAGCCGCCTCAACTCCTCAATCCCTTATTCTTGAGAGACTTGTCTGCCTTGCACGCCATCTCGCGTGCTCTGTTTGCCATGGGTGCTCTGTTTTTTAGAGCACATGTTCCTTCGCGCAGCGTGTGCATCGCTGCGCGAAGCACTTTTTATTCTCATTTTTCCGCCTTGCTTCTCTTATGCCCCGCCAGCGACAAAAACAATCCCTGAGGCAATTCAAAGATAAACACGATTCCCAATACGATGGCAACTGCGATCTTCACCGCCAGATATCCAGTCTGCACCGCCTTCCAAAGCTGCTCTGTCACAATATAGTAGGCTGTCCAGTACACACCAGCCCCAGGTACCAGCGGAAAGATGCCGGAGATCAGGAAGATGGTTGCCGGACACCGCTCCCGCACAGCCATCAGCCTGGACAAAAAGATCACCACCATAGTCGCTGCCAGCGACGCTCCCGGACTGTCACACACATTGGAGAATACGCAGTAAACCGCCCATCCTGCCCCTCCGATCAAGCCACAGTACCGGTAATACCGCCTGGGTACGCCAAACAGCACCGAAAACGCCACCGTTCCCACTATGGCTGCTAAAATTTCCACCAGAAGATCCAATGGAATGACCATTCCTTCATTTACTATCTCATGTATCATCTTCTCATTGATCATCTCCCTCATAGCAATGCGCCCCCTGTCAGCCATCCCAGCAGAGAAATTCCCATGCCGACTCCTATAGCAATGCAGAAAAATACCAGAAGTGCATCCAGCATCCGCACAGAGCCTGAAATATAATCTCCGTCTGCCACATCACGGATGGCATTGGTAAAGGCAACGCCAGGAACCAACGGCATGATGGATCCAATGATCATATAATTCAGATTCTGTCCCCATCCTGCCAGATACATCAGGCTGCAAAGCACTGTCACCAGCGCCCCGCCGCCGATATTTCCCACGATTTTAGACAAATAAGGTGTGCTGACATACAAGACAAACACAAACAGCATCAGCCCTGCAAGAAAGGCACATACACTGTCTCCTCCATTTCCGCCGAACAAGCAGCAGAATGCACCGCTCCCCACTCCGGAAGCCAAAATCTGCATTCCCTTCCGCTTCCCAGGCATTATCTTGATCTGCTCCAATGCTTCTCTGGCCTGCTGTACCGTATACTTTCCTTCCACAATCTCCCTGGAAAGCTGATTTACCGCCGCCACTTTATTTAAATGCGTTCCGCTGACCGGAATATGCTGCACCTTGGCAAAGTACCGCTCCTCCTCACTTCCTGCTGTCATGAAAATGCCGTTGCTCAGCACAAAAGCACTTTCAGACTGTACCCCGTAATGCCGGCAGATCCGGTCCATGGTTTCCTCCACCCGGAAGATCTCCGCTCCATTTTCCAGTAGGATATGACCGGCTTGAAGAGCCAGCTCCATCACTTCTTTATTATCAATTTTTCCCGTACTGATTTCAACCTGATTGGAATGCCTCCGTTTCCTCCGGCCAGCTTCCCGCTTTGCTTCTCTTCGGTTCTGTGAAGCCACGACTGCCTTCTCCTTTGAATGATTTTATTGAACAACCATATGATGTTGGGGAAAAAGGTATTTTGCCCCTGGTATTACCATATTATACTATTAAATTTTATTTTCTGCATTATATTTCAATCTATGAGGTCTA
>JAUNOF010000207.1 GCA_030537215.1 Lachnospiraceae bacterium | reverse complement strand
GGGGGTTCTGCTGCTGTCTCGCAGGTTCCAGAGCCAGGGTTTTCTGCTGCTGTATCGCAGCTGCCGTAGCCAGGGTTTCTGACGCTGCATCTCGGCTGTCACGCTTTCGCAGAACCGCTGTCATCTTCCTTCCTACGGACTCACATACTTCGTAGGGTTTACATAGGTCCCTCCGCTGCGGACTCCGAAGTGCAGGTGGGGCCCGGTGGAATATCCGGTGGAGCCTACCTTGGCAATCACCTGTCCCTGCTTTACCGACTGTCCGGCAGAAACATTCAGCTTGGAGCAGTGCATGTACACAGTGGAAAGGCCGCCGCCATGGCTGATCATCACATAATTTCCTGCGGAAGCGCTGTAGGTGGCAATGCTGACTACGCCGTCTGCTGCTGCTACAATGCTGCTTCCGGTGCTGGCTCCGATATCGATTCCCTGATGGTTGCTGGAAGCCCCCTCAGTAGGTGAGCTTCTGCTGCCGAAGCCTGAGGTAATCCGGCGGCTGGAGGGACAAGGCCATATAAACTTAGTATTTCCTGAGCTGGCGGTACTATTCGAATTATTGGATGAATTTGCTGCCAATGCCTTCTTTTTTTCTTCCTCTGCCTTTCGCTTGGCTTCCTCTTCTTCCTTCCGCTTGATCTCTGCTTCGATCTGCTTGATCTTCTCCTCCTGGGCAGCAATATCCTTTTCATATTCATTGATCTGGCCCTGGGCGGATGCGATCTTGGTTTCGTAATTCTTCAGCTCGTTCTGCTTTACGGAAAGAAGCTGCTCCACCGATGCATGCTTCGCCTCGGTGGATTCCTGAAGAGCAAGAAGCTCCTGGTGCTCTCCCTCCAGCTGGACCTCGTGATCCGCAATGGACTGCTTGGTGGCAGCGTAGGCGTCCAGCTGCTGCCGATCGTACTCGGAGATTTTGCTGATATATTCCGCCCGGTTTAACAATTCAGAAAAGTTCTTCGCCTCCATCAGCATATCAATGAAGCTGGTGTCGCCTTTCTCGTACATATATTTGATCCGCAGCTTCATGGCGGCATACTGCTTCTCTTCTGTTTTCCTGGCTTCCTCCAGTTCTTCCTGGGTGACTGCGATCTCCTCCTCCTTGGAGGTGATCTGTCCGTTCAGCGTCTCCAGTTCGTCGCTGAGCGCTTCCAGATTCCGATCCAGCTGCTGCACATAGCTGGCAGTGTCCGCTTTCTGTCCTTCCAGGTTTTTAAGAGTCTGCTCTACCTTCTTCTTTTCCTCTTCCAGCGCGGTGGCTCTGCTCTTCGCCGCCTCCACGTCTTTTTTTGTTCCATAAGCAGGAAAAGAGAGGTTCACTGCCAGCAGCAAGACTGCCGCCGCAATTCCTCCCCGTTTCCATAATTTCATCTGCTTCACCTCTGTCTAAACTTACGGTCACTGTTCCATAGCCTCACAGTGACATTTACACCTTTAAATGCTTCCGAATGGTAAAGAAGCTCCCAAAGAATCCGATCCCTCCGCCCAGCATCAGCGCCACAGCCACCATCGACGGCAGCAGCGTCTCAATGGGCAGGGGCTTAAAGATTCCTGTCATAATAATATAATTAACCGTAATATAAGATACCGCCTTTTTATACAGAACATACATCATCAATAACGGAATCCCGGCGCCTACCAGTCCGATCAGAACGCCTTCTACCACAAAGGGCGCACGGATCATGTTGTTGGTTGCGCCGATCAGCTTCATGATCTGGTTCTCGCTTTTTCGGAATGCGGCCGCTACAGAGATGGTGTTGCTGATCAGGAAAACGGCAACTGCCAGCAGCACGGCAATGATCACAGCAGACACCATCCCGATCATCCGGTTCATGCTGTTGAGTCCGGCGGCTGCTGCATTGGAGTAATTCACCTTCCGCACTCCCTCCAGGGAGGAGATGAATTCTACCATTTTATTCTGGGTGCTGATATCCTTTAAAAATACCTCAAAGGAAGCGGAGCCTGCCAGAGGATTGTCATCAGCAAAGCCCTCTGCCAGATCTTCCATATCTGCGAAATATTCTGTCTTAAACTTCTCCCAGGCCTCATCTGCGGAGATATAGTTCATCTCCTGGACCTCGCTTCTGGCCTTGATCTGGCTGCCGATGGCCTGTATCTGCTCTTCACTTAGGTTTTCGTCAAAAAATACGGTGATTCCCACCGTAGTCTCGGCTGACTTGGCAAAATGCCTTACATTGCCCACAATCGCGTAAAACAGGCAAAACAAAAAAATACACGCAGAAATCGTGGCTGCGGAAGCCAGCGAATGAAGAAAATTTCTGCGTATATTGATAATTCCCTGTTTCAGGCAATAGATAAATGTACTGAATCTCATATTGATACCGCCTTCTCATCGCTGACTACCTGACCGCGGTCCATGGTAATCACCCGTTTTTTCATCGTTTCCACCATCTCATGGCTGTGGGTTACCACAATCACTGTGGTGCCCTGGCGATTGATCTCCTCCAGAAGCTTCATAATCTCGCCGGTATTGAAGCTGTCCAGGTTTCCAGTGGGCTCATCGGCCAGGAGAACCTCCGGCCGGTTGATCAGCGCCCTTGCGATGGCAACTCGCTGCTGTTCGCCGCCGGACAGCTGTCTGGGATACACCTTGTACTTGGAGGACAGGCCTACCAGTTGGAGCATCCTGGGAACGGATTCCTTAATGGTGCGGGTGGATTCTCCGATCACCCGCTGGGCAAAGGCTACATTTTCAAAGACGGTGCGGTCCTTCAGGAGCCTGAAATCCTGAAAGACCACTCCCAATTTTCTGCGGTACTTGGGGACATACCGTCTGGGCATCTTCCCCAGATCCATCTCATTGACCACGATCCGGCCGGAGGTAGGCTCCAGCTCCTTTAACAGAAGCTTGATCAGGGTAGATTTCCCGGAGCCGCTCCGCCCTACAATGAAGACGAATTCACCGTCATCAATGGTAATGGATACGTTTTTTAATGCTTTATTTCCAGTCTCGTAAGTCTTGCAGACATTGGTAAGTTCGATCATAATTTAGTATTCCAGACTTTCCATATACTTCATGTATTTCACAACCATCAATGCGATCTTGAAGGTAATGGCATCCTCAAATACCCGAAGATCCAGGCCGGTGCTCTTCTGAAGCTTATCCAGACGGTAAACCAGAGTATTCCGGTGGATGTAGAGCTGTCTGGAGGTTTCGGATACGTTCAGACTGTTCTCAAAGAATTTATTGATAGTGGTCAATGTCTCCTCGTCAAAATCGTCCGGGGACTTATTGTCGAAGATCTCCTTGATGAACATCCGGCACAGCGGCAGCGGAAGCTGATAGATCAGACGGCCAATGCCTAAGTGGGAGTATGCCACCACGTTCTTATTGCTGTAGAAGATCTTTCCTACATCAAGGGCCATCTTTGCTTCCTTATAAGAACGGGAAACTTCCTTGATTTCATTTACAATGGTGCCGAAGGCTACATGGACCTTGGTCATGGCCTCGGTGTTCAGCATATCCAGAATAGTGCTGGCGGTCTTTTCCAGATCCTCGTAGGTCTCGCCTGGCTTAACCTCCTTCACCAGGATGATATTCTTCTCATCCACAGCGGTGATAAAATCCTTGGTCTTTGCTGCAAACAGGCTTCTTACCGTCTCCAGCGCGTTCACATCCTTCTCATGCTGGGTCTCGATCAGGTAAACCACACGCTTTACATTGGTCTCAATGTGAAGCTTCTTGGCCCGGTTGTAGATGTCCACCAGCAGCAGGTTATCCAGCAGCAGGTTCTTAATGAAGTTGTCCTTATCAAAGCGTTCCTTGTAGGCTACCAGCAGGTTCTGTACCTGGAAGGCTGCCAGCTTTCCTACCATGTATACATCATCACTGCCGCCCTTGGCTAACAGGATGTACTCTAACTGATGCTCGTCAAATACCTTAAAAAACTGATATCCCTGAATCACCTGGCTGTCTGCCGGAGAGTCCACGAATGCTAAGATGGAGCTTTCATATTCTTCTGCATCATTAAATGTGGTTGCCAGAACTTTGCCTTCCGTATCACAGATGCATAAATCAATTCTTGTGATACCCTTTAAGCCCTCAATCGTCGTCTGAAGTATCTGATTTGAAATCATGCCAATTCTCTCCTTTATCATGCTTTTTATA
>JAUNOF010000206.1 GCA_030537215.1 Lachnospiraceae bacterium | reverse complement strand
ATTTTCTTATCAGATCTGTTTACTTTTTAAACCATGATTGCATAAATGAATTGTCTGAGCAGCACATATATTTAAAATCTTAAGTGTTTATTTGTCCCTTCCGCTGACCGTCTGTAACCACATAAGCCAACACCACCGCCAGCCCTCCGCTGACCAGCTTCGATACAATCATCGGCGTCAGCATCTGGGGATCCGCCTGAGCAGTAAATCCCAGATGGGCTGCAAATACGGAGATCAGACTTACAGAAGCAGCCGTCACCATAACCTTCCCCTTTGGACACATCTCCTTCAGTGAACGGTACACCGGAAGTACGCTGACACAGCAAAACAGCAGTCCTGCCACGGAAGCCCCGTCCAGTCCAAAGCGCCGTCCGGCAGCCTGGAACGGCTTGTCCAGGATCCGAAGAATCAGCTCCATAAGGGGCAGGCTTCCCAAAAGCACCACAGCAATCCCGCTGGCTGTGGCCATCCCCTCCATAATAGAAGGCATCCCGGGAATGATCACGATTCCTGTCATATACTCGACGGCGCCTGCTGTCAATCCTGCTACTGTGATCACAGTGATCAGCCGGCCAAAGGCCAGAAAAATCCGAATCGCCTTCTGCTGTGCAAATCGAATTCCCAGGACCATCACACAGCCGATCAGGATACAGGGCACCAGATTCACCAGGATCACTGCCGCATCCAGCCTCATCATCACACCGCCCACCAGCGCGCCTGCCGGGATAGGGATTAATCCGATCAGCAGTCCTTTGGCAAAGTATTCCCGGTCATTCGGTTCGATGATTCCCAGCCCTACCGGAATGATAAAGACGATGGTAACACCAAGCATAGCCGATACGATCAGCCCGGAAAATAATCCCAGCCTTACATCCTCTGCCAGCTCCATTGCCAGCGGATAGCCTCCCATATCAATAGCCAGCAGACTTCCAAACATCGCCGGGTCGGCCCCAATGGCCTGAAAGACCGGCGCCACCATCGGTCCCAGAAGCCGGGCAAAAGGCGGCACCAGGCACAAAATTCCTACCATGCTGAAGGCAGTAGGCCCTAAGCATTGAAATCCCTCCTCAAACTTTGCCCCGAAACCAAACCGGTTGCCCAACATATAATCCAGCCCGCCCAAAACAGCGCCAAAGGCCATGGCAAGCATAATAATACGATTGATATCCATGCAACGATCCCTCTGCTTCCATCAAATGGTTTCCAGCACCTTCTCAAGGAAGGCCATAAAGTCTGCCTCCGCTTCCTCCAGAGGCTTTCCATTTTCATAGATATAATCGTAATGATAATTCTCCACATCATCATCCGAGGCATTGCCCCACTGCCTGGGACCATCGCCGGACCGCTTTACCAAAAGGGTAATACATGCCCCCGGAACCTGCCGCTTCAGCTTATCGATCTCCCCGCCCTCACGGATATGGGCAAACATCAGCTCCTCTTCTCCGTCCAGGAACTCCTGGTACTGCTTAAGCAGATACCGGGTGGGCAGATCATTATACTGGGTAAATACTTCTTTCAGATCGGCCAGAAACTTCCTGGCCTTCGGCGTCTTCTCCCCCTGCCATCCATTTGCCGCAGCGATCTCCTTAATGGGGGTGATGGAGGACGTATTCCGCACCGCATAGTGTCTGGCAGCAAAATCACACAGCGTATCCTTTCCAACTCCGCCTTTTCCGTTTATAATGATCAACAGTTTTTTTGAATCCTTCCCTCTCATGGCTCCTCCGTCTGTTCTTTTCCCTGATTTTAAATCAACGCATTCTCCGATGATTATACGGTGATTTCGGTGAAAAAGCAACATTAGGCAGAATTCAATTCCTTAATCTCATCTCGCCAGTTACTGTTCACGTGCGTTCACAGCAACTGGCAAAAATCCATGAAAATCGCCTACGGCGATGGGATTTTTGCTTTCCGGCCTAGTTTATCATACGGTCAGCGCAGCAAGTGCGCAGACCTACTTGAACAGTAACTCTCGCCTCCTGTCTCCCCTCTTCATCCAAATGGTATTTCTCCTGAATCACCATCTCCGACAGCGGCACCAGATCATACCCCTGCTCTTTAAAGCCAGTTATAATCTCTGCCAATGCTTCCGGCGTATACTTTACCCCGCAGTGAAACCGGACAATGCTCCCATCCTTTAAATCCGGATTTTCCAGTACCTGGGTGACGATCTGGGCTGCCCCATAATCTTTCCAATCCTGGGAATCCACATCCCAGAGCACCGGGTAATAGCCCATACCGCATGCAGCTATGATCTTGTCATCATCAAGTGAACCAGATACCGGACGGAACAGCTCCATCTCCTGCCCTGTGATCTGGAAGATGCATTGACCAGCTTCCATAAGCTCCTGCTGAAGAAGGGATACCTTGGATACCGGCTGGTTTTGATGGGAAGATATTTCTGCCGAAGCTCCCTGACCTTCCAGACAGCCCAGATCATGGCCTTTGCCAGCCATCTCTCTCACCTCCTGGGGATAGGCTTTCGCCCATGTCTCATTGACAAAAAAAGACGCTTTTACCTGATTGGCTTCTAAAATCGACAAAATCTCCCTTACCCCGTCAATTCCTTTCCCCACCTCAAAGGTAAGGGCCGCCTGACGGCGTCCGTTATCCACACTGCAGATGGGCAGAAATCCTTCTGCGGTTTTATGGCTGCGCCCCTCTGCCAGCGCCCTCACCTTCCCGCCTCCCGTCTGGATGGCCTGACGGCCGGCGGAGAACAGGGAGAGAACCCCCAGGGTTCCGAGAAAGATCACCATCCAGAATATCCCATTTTCGGCCGCATGAGAAAAAAGCCGCTTTCTTTTGCGGCCCTTTTCTGACCTGTTGATCACTTTTTCTGACATATCCATCATACCTTCCAATACACGATCCCTGAAAAATCCTTTCCTTCGGGATTTCATCTGCTTTTTCATCTTATGACTTACCAGTGATCATCAGAACATATAGTAAAAAGAAAAAAATGGCATAACCTGCAGGCTACGCCACTTTCTGAAAATGGTCTTATGCTGTTTATCATTGTCCGCCGCCGTTTAATCTCTTCGCTCCGCAGGCATTTCCGCTGCTACCGCCAAACAATATACACCGCATACCCGGCATACACCAGCAGCAGCCCAATGCAGGAAACTTTGCTGAGTGTTTGATTTTTCCAGGACAGCATCCAAACGACTACGCTGCTGATCAGAAGAAAGGCCATATCGTACACGGAAATGATGGCCACCTTTACCGGATGGATCCCGGCAGACACACCTAAAACAGCCAGGATATTAAAAATATTGGAGCCGACCACATTTCCCATGGCCATGTCATTCTCCCCTTTTCTCGCGGCAACCACGGAAGTTACCAGCTCCGGAAGGCTGGTTCCCATGGCCACGATGGTCAGTCCGATCAGCGTCTGACTGAGACCGAAGGCTTCTGCAATCAGACAGGCATTATCTACCACCAGATCGCCGCCCGCCACGATGGCGATAACGCCTCCTACGATAAATACAATGCTGACCCCGGGAGAGCGGCGGATTCCACGGATGGCCTCCTCCAGCTCCGGCTCCCGGTGCCTTAAGGCATCCCGGACGATATACAGCAGATACAGGATCAGTATGACAAACAAAAGGATCCCTTCATGCCGTTCCACCTGCAGGTCAAAGGCACACATGGCGATCAAGATCATGGTAATGATGATGGAAAATGGAAAATCCCGCTTCAAAATCAGCTTATCAATCTTCAGAGGGATCACAGCGCCGCAGGCTCCCACCACCACCAAAAGATTAAACAGATTGGAACCCACTACATTGCTGACTGCAATATCATTATTTCCAGTCAGCGCCGCCGTTGCACTGACTGCCATCTCCGGCAGGCTGGTTCCCATGGCCACCACCGTCAGTCCAATAACCACAGTCGGGACCCGCAGCAGTTTTGCGATGGAGGAACTGCCCTCCACGAAAAAATCAGCGCCCTTTATCAACAGAAAAAATCCTACAAACAGCAAAACGTACATCATATTTTTTTCCCCGCTATTCTTTATTCAGACCAGCATTTCCTACCGATGCCGCCTGTTTCATTTGCCAATGGATTTCAGTATAGAGGGACTGCATTTTTTTGTCAAGCTGTCCTTGCGATTTCTTCTGTTAAAATTTCTCCTCTGCC
>JAUNOF010000046.1:15459-20217 GCA_030537215.1 Lachnospiraceae bacterium | reverse complement strand
CATTGTGGCCGCCTGCACTTCCCTTGGTACGAACCCGAAGCTGCCCCGGCTCCAGACTAATATCATCATATATAATAATAATATGCTCCGGATCGATCTTATAGAAATCCGCAGCGTCCCCAACGCTCTCGCCGCTTAAATTCATAAAGGTCTGGGGTTTTAACAGCAGCACCTTCTCCGGTCCGATCATGCCCTTTCCACACAAAGCCTTGTGCTTTTTCTCTGTTATGCTGATTCCCAGCTTATCAGCCAGGACATCAATCGTATCAAAACCTACATTGTGGCGGGTCTTTTCATATTCCTTTGTTGGGTTTCCTAATCCTGCTATTAAATACATATGGGTTCCTTTCTAATCTTTTTACTCGTTTTTTGAATCCTTTTCTTGGTTCTGTTTCGTTGTAACCGTTCAGATACCTTGAACTGTTACGTTTCGTTTTATTATTATGCTTGATCTGTCATTTGGTTATGACAGCACAACAGCCCGGCATTTTGGTATGCCGGGTCATGCTGAGGATTTGCGTGGGTTTTATTATATACAAATCTGGGAGAAAAATCAAATGGATTCTTAATCTTAATAGGAGAACACCACTTCTGCCTGATCGCTTCCCAGTCTCAGGCGGTATCGTGTGCTTCCATTTCGATAATAGCCTGGACGCCAGCCCATATCCCGGTTTCGGTCACGGGTGCTGGTCTCCACTGTATAATATACATACGGGCCTGCGATCTCCAGATCGCGGACCAGGGCAATCTGGGCTTCTTCACCAGTAATATCCGTGCAGCCGTAGCCAGAAAGCAGGCTGGCTGGAATTACGGTGGTGTAGGAAGCCTGATTTTCATTGATCATACATACAGCGCCGTCCAGATAGACGAAGGAACCAGGACGGCTGAGGCGGAAGGAGGAGCCAGACACCTGGCCGGTGCTCATATCCTTTACCTTGCAGCCGTCATAAGCATAATCATCCCAGAAGCCGATATAGGAGCCTGTTGCTTCATCGTTATAATAAAGCCGGACCGTGCCGTCCTGCTGCTCTGCTAAAAATTCCTCCGCTGTAATGGAATCGACACAAGTGCTGCGTCCTACAGGGCTTCCATTTTCATCCAGTTGGACACAATTGATGCCGCCTTCCTGGAAAAATCCTCCGGTTCCGGCATAAAATCCATAGGAATAATAAATCTGATTCCCCAGATGGCTCACCTGAGTCACAGTCACAGCGTCCGCCCAGGCTTCCAGCAACTCCCCTGACAGGGTAAACCGGTCAAGCTGCTGCACCGTTCCCTGGCCTCCCAGCTGATACCGGTACAGAGCCAGCTCCTTGCTGCTTCCGTCTGATACTGAAAAATAAACAAAATTGTCCTCCGTTCCTCCGTAAACATAATTCCTGCCGTCTGAAATCAGACTGCTGATGCTTCCGTCAGCGCCGGAAATGGCCTGCACGCCGCTCTGATAGCCTCCTGTTCCCACCACCAGACCGGAACCGGGATCTGCTCCCCATATGGTGAAATAACCGTAATCTCTCCGGTCACTTCCATCCAGCTTAACAGAAAAGGTGGAGCCGTCCCCTGCCTTCAGGTACATCCTTTGTCCGGCAATATAAATATCCCCGTTTCCGTCTGCGGTAAACAGCACCTCCTCACTGCCATCCGGACGGCGGCAGATCATCTGGTTATTCGCGCCGGCCTGGGGTGAAAAATACGCAAACAGACCGTCCGAATATACACTGTCCGCTGTATATTTCCAGTAGTAATCATCCCCCTGATACCGAACAACCGTACTGCCGTTATTATCGATTTCAAGAGGCCGCAGGCGAAATTCCTCAACTGTTCTGGACTGCGCCAGAGCCTTCCGGTCCACCGCTCCCAGATTGTCCGTGCGCCGCACAGAAGCTCTGCTGAGCCCCATGCGGGAAGGACCTCCTGACGCCTCCTCCACACGTTCATACAAAAGAAAACGTGTGGTGTAAATATCCGTCTCACCCTTATCCTGTCTGGCCTTTAAAAGCGCTTCCAAAATGGGTATGGTCTCTCCCGGAGATTTCGGATCCTCTGTGCACAGATATTCTGCCGTCGCCTTCATCATGTTATCGGAATAAATATTTAAGATGAGATCGCTGGCTCCCACATAGGCCTGAAAGCCCTTGTCAAGAAATGCCCTGGCTAACTGTCCGTCATCTGCCGCGGAAAAGCAGGAGCCGCAGAAAAACAAACCGCCGTCAGAAGCCTTAGACATATATTTCTCTACAAATTCCGGTGTGATCCAGTAATTCGAATCCCCTGCCAGCAAGATTCCTGCCTCAATATCCTCGCTGAATTCCTGGCTGGTTTCTGCATTTATGGTCTCTGCCAGCGCCAGGACGCTTTTCCCGTCTGACTTACAGCCATGTCCCCGCCAATAAATCAGGCGGCAGTTATCCTTCGACACATCCGCCAGCATATCCCGAACATTCCGAACCGACACCTCCTGATCATCCAGATGAGACCAATCCTCACATTCCTCCATCATCTCCAGGGTATATTCACCGTAATCCTTAACCGACTTTCCCCCATTATACACTACGGCCACAGGAACCGTCTCGCCAAAGCCTACTGCATTCACCGTCGATACGGAATAGGAACCGCTGTAGGTATCCTTGACATGAGGCGCAAAAAGAATCCTGCCTCCTGTGTCCAAAACCATGGTTACACTGTTGGCATCCTCATCGCGGATACAGCTTTGGATCGCTCCGTCCTCCTCCAGCCCGCATCCGTACTGATAAATCTCCTCCGCGGCCTGGGCCGCCTCCTCTGCTGTCACAGAACCATCTTCCGTCTCATAAGCTTCCATGATCTCATCCACGGCCTTGGTAAGCTTCTGGTAGCCTGCCAGAACCTCCGCCTCATCACCAGATCCCAGCACAGCTTCTGCCGCCCTGTCTTCCTTCGATAAAATCCTCTGCCAGCCATCAGCTACCTTCCCCAGCCAGTCCTCCACCGCATCAGTCAGCGTTCCCACCAGATCCGTTTCCGGCTCCCTGCCGGCCCCTGAACAGCCGACAATGCTGCACAAGGCGATGCTGACAACTGCCGCTAACAGATATCTTCTTTTTCTTCTCATATGGTATACCCCCTGCTATCACGATCGCTTTTCTTTTATTCTCATTATAGTGAATATCGCAAAGAGCCACAAGCGCTTTTGTATTACTTTTCATTTTATACGTTCTTCTCCCTTGCCATTTCCCTCTGTCTGTGCTAAAATTTAAGTGTTGTGCTTATATAAGTTCATGATTGGATGAACGTTTCTACCGGCTGCCGAAAATAGTTGACTATAAGCTTCTATTTCCTGCACCGGTTTTTTATTGCTTGTAAATTTTATCACGAAAGGGAGGTATCTTGCATGAACCAATCCAATACCTATGACGTCATCATCATCGGCGCCGGCCCCTCCGGCATCTTCTGCGCCTATGAGCTGATCCGGAAAAAGCCTGATCTGAAGATCCTGATGATCGAAAAGGGCCGCCCCATTGAAAAGCGGGTATGCCCGAAGCGTACTACCAAGGTATGCGTCGGCTGCAAACCCTGCTCCATCACCACCGGCTTTGCAGGGGCCGGAGCATTTTCCGACGGAAAGCTTTCTCTCTCCCCGGATGTAGGCGGCCATCTGCCGGAGATTCTAGGCTATGACGAGGCCAGAGCTCTGATCCAGGAATCTGACAATATTTATCTGAAATTCGGGGCTGATACCAGCGTATACGGTGTTGATAAGCAGAAGGAAATCCAGGAGATCCGACGCAAGGCCATCGGCGCCAACTTAAAGCTGATCGAATGTCCCATCCGCCATCTGGGAACGGAGGAGGGCTATAAAATCTACACCCGCCTTCAGGAGCATCTCTTAAGCCAGGGGATCAGCATGGAGTTTAACACCATGGTAAAGGACATTATCATTGAAAATGATCAGGTGAAGGGCGTGATCACGGATCGGGATGAAACCTACTATTCGGATGAGATCGTATCTGCAATCGGCCGGGAAGGTTCTGACTGGTTCTCCCATATCTGTAATGACCACGGCATTGAGACCCAGGTAGGCACTGTGGATATCGGCGTCCGGGTAGAGGTGCGGGACGAGGTCATGGAGTTCCTGAACAAGAACCTGTACGAGGCTAAGCTGGTTTACTACACTCCAACCTTTGACGATAAGGTCCGCACCTTCTGTACCAATCCTTCCGGCGAGGTAGCCACGGAATACTACGAAAACGGTCTGGCTGTGGTAAACGGACATGCATACAAATCCAAGGAGTACAAGACCAGCAACACCAACTTTGCCCTTTTGGTATCAAAGAACTTTACTAAGCCATTTAAGACCCCCATCGAGTACGGCAAGCACATCGCCCAGCTCAGCAACATGCTTTGTGACGGCAAGATCCTGGTACAGACCTTCGGCGATTTCCAGAGGGGCCGGCGCACCACAGAGGAGCGCCTCTGCCGCAACAACCTGATCCCCACCTTAAAGGACGCGGTTCCCGGCGATCTGTCCCTGGTGCTGCCTCATCGGATCATGGTAGATATCAAGGAAATGCTGCTGGCTCTGGATAAAGTAACGCCGGGCATTGCCAGCGATGAAACTCTGCTGTACGGTGTGGAAGTAAAATTCTACTCCAATAAGGTGGTAGTAGACCGTGACTTTGAAACCAGCATCCATGGCCTGCGCGCCATCGGCGACGGCGCCTCCGTGACCCGCGGCCTGCAGCAGGCTTCCGCCAATGGAATCAGCGTGGCCAGAAGCAT
>JAUNOF010000046.1:1437-15359 GCA_030537215.1 Lachnospiraceae bacterium | reverse complement strand
TGCTACTCACTCTTCTTCAGCTCCCCATTCCGCAGCGCCAGAAGCATAGCATCTGTGTACAGAAAGTATTTATCCCGGGTTTCTCCGTATCTGGACTTGCTGATGGGCAGTACCTTCCCGGTCAGCAGAATGATTCGGTTCTTATCGATCTTGTGAATGCAGTCCATATTTACCACATAGCTCTTATGGCAATGGACAAAGTTTCCGGGGAGCCGCTCCTTCACCCGCTCCAGGCGGTCATAGGATCGGTAATCTCCTTTCTTCGTGTGGATAACCACCAGATGCCCCATGCTTTCCAGGTACAGAATATCTTCATATAGGATCGAAACCGTTTCATTTTTATACCGGACCTCCAGCTTCTGGCTTCCCGGCTTCTGCCTGGTCTCCATCACCTTCTGCAGATTTTTTTTCAGCATCTCCTTATCCACCGGCTTTACTAAAAAACCGCTGAGATTGGCAGGGCTTAAAAAGATCTCCTGCACGTATTTTTCCGTATATCGAGTCATATAAATAATTTTGGTATCTGCATTCAGCTCACCGATCTGCCTTGCTGCATTAATCCCGTCAAATCTAGCATCCCTTCCGATATTCATCACCACAATATCATAATCCGCTCCCTGTTTTACAGCCTTCATAATACCGGGAATATCCAAATATGGATCACAGACACATACCATATCCATACTGTGAATCATACCCACTACCTGCTCCAGGGTAGCACGGTCATTATCACAAACTGCAATTCTCATAATACCCTCAAATCTCCCATCCTGCAGCCTGCCCTGCTGCTGCCAAACTGCAACTAAAAAAGAACGGTCAAATCCCTTTTGACCCCATCATCATTATATACCAGATTTTGGATTTTGCAAACAAAATAGGGCGACAGAAAATGTATTTTTTTTAAAAAAGAGCACTGCATCGTTAAGATGCAGCGCTCTTTCTATTTCCTTTTACAGCGTCAGTCGGTATGACTATGCATACACCTCTTCTGATGCTTCCAGCAGGGTCGATTCATACTTATCCAGGATCACGCTTTGGATCATATCCCGTGTACCGGAATTGATCGGATGTGCAATATCCCGATATTCGCCGTCTGCTGCCTTCCGGCTTGGCATAGCGATAAATAACCCCTTTTCTCCCTCAATCACTTTAATGTCATGGATGACGAATTCATTATCCAAGGTAATGGAAACGATGGCCTTCATCTTTCCTTCCTTCTCGATCCGTCTCACTCTCACGTCTGTTATCTGCATGCTAAAACCCCTTCCGCCCGCGTTTCTTTCATAACTGTCCGATATCCTCCCAGTGTAACGGTTCCGTACTCTCGCAGTTACTTCATTTATACGGTATATCTCTCGTTCTTCTCCAAAACGATCTTGATATTATCCGGTGTACCGATGTGAGTGGTATTGGCCCGGATGGTATCGCGGCTTTCCACGATACAATTCTCAATGACGGTATTATCCCCAATATATACATCATTCAAGATGATGGAATTCTTGATCACACAATTATTACCGATGTATACCTTTTTAAATAATACAGAATTTTCCACTGTACCATTTACAATCGAACCGCTGGAAACCAGACTGTTCTTTACTACTGCGCCTGGATTGTACTTGGCAGGAGGCAGATCGTCGATCTTGGAATATACATCTGGATACTGCTTAAAGAAGTAATCCCGCACTTCCGGCTTCAGGAAATCCATGTTAGTTTCATAGTAGGATTCTACGGATGCGATATTGCTCCAGTAGCCCTCCATCTTATAAGCGTAGATCCGCTTCAGATTCTTATAGCGCACCAGGATATCCTTTACAAAGTCGTAGCGGTCCTCAGCTGCACAGCGCTCGATCAGCTCGATCAACTGGCGTCTGCGGATCACATAGATGCCGCAGGAAATGGTATTGGCATCGGAAACCATAGGCTTCTCCTCGAAATCCACGATCCGGCCGTCATCGTTCAGCTTCACGCAGCCGAAACGGGTCACGTCCTCGCCCTCTCTCATATCCTTGCACACTACAGTAATATCTGCCTTCTTCTCGATATGATACTCCAGAACCTTATTGTAATCCAGCTTATACACGCCGTCGCCGGCTGCGATCACCACATACGGCTCGTGGCTGGTCTTTAAAAAGTTCAGGTTCTGATACAGCGCGTCTGCAGTTCCCCGGTACCAGTCGCTGCTCTCAGCCGTAATGGTAGGGGTAAATACAAACAATCCGCCCTGCTTCCGTCCGAAATCCCACCATTTGGAAGAGCTTAAGTGCAGATTCAGGGAACGGGAATTATACTGGGTAAAAACCGCCACATTCTGAATGTGGGAGTTGGTCATGTTGCTCAGTGCAAAGTCAATGCTTCGATAGCTGCCTGCCACCGGCATTGCAGAAATGGCTCTCTTGTTTGAAAGCTCTCTCATCCTCTTGCTGTTGCCGCCTGCTAATACGATACCGATTGCTCTCATTTCACGCCACCTGCCTTTACAATGTAGTCTCCGCTAGCCAGCAATCCGTCCGGATAGTCCTCTGGTACTGTCACTCCGGAAATGGCTGTATTCTTGCCGATCTTTACGTTATCCGGAATCACAGAATGCTCTCCGATGGTTACCAGATCAAACTGGTAAACCTTAGGGTTATATGTACTCGGTGCATAATCACCTGCGCCCAGTTCCGTATTGGCTCCTACCTTAACATCCTCGGCAATAATTGCCTTCGTCACCTTGGAGCCTGCTCCAATACGGCTGCCCTGCATGATGATAGAATCACGCACCACAGCGCCCTTCTCAATGGTAACACCGGCGCCGATCACAGAATTGATCACGTCACCGTAGATCTCACTGCCCTCGCCGATAATGCTCTTCTCGATCTTTGCCTCGCTGGAAATGTACTGAGGCGGAATGATATCACTCTTGGTGTAAATTCTCCAGTACTCTTCGTACAGGTTGAACTCCGGAATGATATCAATTAATTCCATATTAGCTTCCCAGTAAGAACCTAAGGTTCCTACGTCCTTCCAGTAGCCGTTATACTCGTAGGCAAATACCCGGTCGCCCTTTCCGTGGCAGTAGGGGATAATATGCTTTCCGAAATCGCAGCCCGGCTCATCCTTCATCTTGATAAGAGCTTCTCTTAATACCGGCCAGCTGAAGATATAGATACCCATGGATGCCAGATTGCTTCTGGGCACCGGAGGCTTCTCCTCAAACTCAAGGATGCGGTTGGTATCATCGGTAATCAC
Organism: Lachnospiraceae bacterium; assembly: GCA_030537215.1. GTDB lineage: Bacteria > Bacillota > Clostridia > Lachnospirales > Lachnospiraceae > Caccovicinus. The sequence continues at coordinate 12,125 of JAUNOF010000046.1, read as the reverse complement.
CACGCCGAAGCGGCTTGCCTCCTCGATGGGAACCGGCATGGCAGCAATGGTAATGTCCGCATTATTAGCCTTATGGTAATCCAGCATAACCTCATAATCCATCTTATAGATGTGGTCGCCGGAAAGAATCAAAACATAATCCGGATTATATGTTTCCATATATTCCAGATTCTGGTAGATAGCATTGGCAGTGCCGGTATACCAGTCACTTCCTTTGCTTTTTTCATATGGAGGCAGGATGGTAACACCACCCACATTGCGGTCCAGATCCCACGGGATACCGATCCCGATATGGGCGTTTAAACGTAATGGCTGATACTGAGTTAACACGCCGACTGTATCGACGCCGGAATTGATGCAATTGCTCAATGGAAAGTCGATGATGCGGTATTTCCCCCCAAATGATACCGCAGGCTTAGCGACCTTTGCTGTCAAAACACCAAGGCGACTTCCCTGTCCGCCAGCTAAAAGCATGGCAATCATCTCTTTTTTAATCACGTTATCACCTCTTGCTGTAATATTTTTGTTGTATAAGCATTATAGCACACAATTCATAAATAGTGAACAAATATTTTTGCTAATATTTCCTTTATTTGTGCATTGTTCTACATATTTCTGCACAATTATCCTTTTATTGGAAGCGGACGATCTGCCGTCCGACGGTCAGCCCGTAATGGCCGGCAAGTATGAAACAAGACTTGAATAAAAACAAATTTAATAGTATAATTATTTCATTACCAAACTCAAAATAAATGAATGAGGGGGATTTTATTATGATCAGCTGGAATAACTTGGATACCCTTGCTTCCTTCCAGGAACTTATGAAAACAGAGCATGTCAATCTTGCCCAGGCTATGACTGGTGAAAATGGCGCGGAGCGTGTTAAGAAGTACAGCATTCCCATGGCAGAGGGACTGGTTTACAATTACGCAGCTAAGCAGGTAGATGACACCGTGCTGGCAGGCCTTGTAAAGCTGGCAGAAGAAGCCCAGCTTGCTGATAAATTTCAGGCTCTTTACAATGGCGAAGTAATCAATACCGGCGAGAAGCGTCTGGTGCTTCACCACATGACCCGCGGACAGCTGGGCGAAAACGTGGCGGCAGACGGCGTTGATAAGCGCAGCTTCTATGTAGAGCAGCAGCAGAAAATCGCAGATTTTGCAAATAAAGTACATGCAGGCGAGATCACAAATGCAGCAGGCGAAACATTCACCACCGTTGTCCAGATCGGTATCGGCGGCAGTGACTTAGGCCCCCGCGCCATTTACCTGGCTCTTGAAAACTGGGCAAAAGTCCACAATACCCTGAAGATGGAAGCAAAATTCATCAGCAACGTAGATCCAGATGACGCAGCCGCTGTTTTAAGCTCCATCGACGTGGCACATTCCCTGTTTATCCTGGTTTCCAAGTCCGGCACCACCCTTGAGACTCTGACAAATGAATCCTTCGTGAAAGATGCTTTAAAGAACGCCGGATTAGATGCTTCCAAGCATATGGTTGCTGTTACCAGCGAAACCTCTCCTCTGGCAAAAAGCGATGATTATCTTGCAGCCTTCTTTATGGATGATTACATCGGAGGACGTTATTCCTCCAGCTCCGCAGTAGGCGGCGCCGTATTGTCCCTGGCATTCGGACCAGAAGTATTCGCACAGTTCCTGGACGGCGCAGCAGCCGAGGATAAGCTGTCCTTAAATAAGGATGTATTAAACAATCCTGCAATGCTGGATGCATTGATCGGCGTTTACGAGCGCAACGTACTTGGCTACCTGTGCACCGCAGTTCTTCCATACTCCCAGGCACTGAGCCGCTTCCCGGCTCATCTGCAGCAGCTGGATATGGAATCAAACGGCAAATCTGTAAACCGCTTCGGCGAGCCGGTAAATTATGAGACAGGCCCGGTAATCTTCGGTGAGCCAGGAACCAACGGACAGCATTCCTTCTATCAGCTGCTTCACCAGGGAACCTCCATCGTACCCCTTCAGTTCATCGGATTTAAAAATAATCAGATGGGCACCGATGTAGTGATTCAGGACAGCACCAGCCAGCAGAAGCTGTGCGCCAATGTAGCTGCTCAGATCGTAGCCTTCGCATGCGGCAAGTCCGATGAAAACCGCAATAAAAACTTTGAGGGCGGACGTCCTTCCAGCATCATCATCGGCGATCAGGTAAATCCAAAGACCGTAGGCGCCCTTCTGTCCCACTTCGAAAACAAAGTAATGTTCCAGGGCTTTGTATGGAACGTAAACAGCTTCGACCAGGAAGGCGTACAGCTGGGCAAGGTATTAGCAAAACGGGTACTTGCTCATGACACAGACGGAGCACTGAAGGTATATAGTGATCTGCTGAATATTTAGTCTCACATGTTCAGTCAAACGGGAGAGCTTATCATGCTGCGGCATGATAAGCTCTCTTTTATTCCCTGTCGAATCCTCCGCGGCAATAAACAAAATATCCCTTCAACCCTTGAATCCCCACTGAAAATACAGTATAATCGAAGCCAAAGCCCGGTTCTTTGCCGCGGCAAGGGAACGGGAAATTCGGTAATAGCATTCCATGTTAAGATAATTAACAAAAAGATAACTGTTCAGTACCTTCACAGTTACACAAAAAGATCAATTAAAGGAGACATATTGTCATGAATTTAATAACCGTAAAAGAGCTCTACAAAAACAGAGAAGCCTATTTCAACAAAGAAGTCACCATCGGCGGCTGGGTTCGCAGCAACCGTGATTCCAAAGCCTTTGGATTCCTGGTAGTAAGCGACGGAACCTTCTTTGAACCCATTCAGGTGGTCTACCACGATACTTCTGAAAACTTTTCTGAGATCGCCAAGCTGGGCGTAGGCTGCGCTGTCATTGTAAAGGGAATCCTGACTCCAACTCCCCAGGCCAAACAGCCATTTGAGATCCAGGCCACTGAGGTTGCCGTAGAAGGACCGTCTGCTCCAGACTATCCGCTGCAGAAAAAGCGCCACTCCTTTGAGTACCTGCGCACCATTTCTCATTTACGTCCCAGAACCAACACCTTCCAGGCTGTATTCCGTGTCCGCTCCTTGATTGCCTATGCGATCCACCAGTATTTCCAGGAGAGAGATTTTGTATATGTACACACTCCCCTGATCACCGGCAGCGACTGTGAGGGCGCAGGCGAGATGTTCCAGGTTACTACCATGGATTTAAACAATATTCCGAAAACAAAGGATGGGAAGATCGACTTTACCCAGGACTTCTTTGGAAAGCCAACCAATCTGACGGTAAGCGGCCAGTTAAACGGCGAGACCTACGCCATGGCATTCCGCAACATTTATACCTTCGGCCCTACCTTCCGTGCGGAAAACTCCAACACTACCCGCCATGCAGCCGAATTCTGGATGATCGAGCCGGAGATGGCATTTGCTGACCTGGAGGACAACATGGCTCTGGCGGAAAGCATGCTGAAATACGTGATCCGCTACGTGCTGGAGCATGCTCCTGAGGAGATGAAATTCTTTAACCAGTTTGTGGACAAGGGTCTGTTGGACCGGTTAAACCATGTGTTAAATTCCGAATTCGGCCATGTGACCTACACAGAAGCCATTGAACTGCTGGAAAAACACAATGATAAGTTTGACTATAAGGTATTCTGGGGCTGTGACCTTCAGACTGAACATGAGCGCTGCCTGACTGAGGAGATCTTCAAGCGCCCGGTATTCGTAACCGACTATCCCAAGGAGATCAAGGCCTTCTACATGAAGCTGAATCCAGACGGAAAGACGGTTGCCGCTATGGACTGTCTGGTTCCCGGCATCGGTGAGATCATCGGCGGAAGCCAGAGAGAGGACAACTACGATAAGCTGGTTGCCCGCATGGATGAGCTGGGCCTTAAGAAGGAGGATTACGGCTTCTACTTAGACCTGCGCAAGTACGGCTCCGCCCGTCACTCCGGCTTTGGTCTGGGTTTTGAGCGCTGCGTCATGTACCTGACCGGCATGTCTAATATCCGTGACGTCATCCCGTTCCCAAGAACCGTAAACAACTGTGAGCTGTAACGGAACTGTTATGGAACAATGAAAACCGAACAACTTTACCAGAGATTCCCATGGAACTTCCATGGGAATCTCTGAATGCGGGAATGGAGACACTTATGAAGTTTATACATACAGGCGATGTCCACTGGGGAATGAGCCCTGACTGCGACCGCCCCTGGTCCAGGGAACGTTCCCAGGCCATCAAGGAAACCTTCGAGGAAGTCATCCGCCAGGCGAAGGAACGGGATGTAGACTTTCTCTTTATTGCAGGTGATCTGTTTCACCGACAGCCTCTCGCCAGAGATTTAAAAGAAGTAAATTATCTTTTTTCCACCATCCCGTCGGTCCATGTGGTGCTGATTGCAGGCAACCATGACCGCATCCGGATGAATTCTGCCCTGATGAGCTTTACCTGGTGCCCCAATGTTACCTTTCTCATGAGTGAGGAGATGAGCTCTGCTGTTTTTGAGGAATGCAACACGGAGGTATACGGCTTCAGCTACTATACGCCGGAGATCACCGAACCCCGGCTCAGTCAGATGGGAATCACCGATAATGGGCGGATCCAGATCCTGTTAGCCCACGGCGGCGATAATTCTCATCTTCCCATTGACAAAAACAGCCTTTCCTTATCCCCATTTTCCTATATCGCCCTGGGACATATCCACAAGCCTCAGATCATTCTGGAGCGGCGCGCCGCCTACTGCGGTTCCCTGGAGCCTCTGGATAAGACAGAGACCGGAGCCCACGGTGTTTTTTTCGGAGAGATCAATCCTGTGACCCGTCAGGTGACTGCCCTGGAATTTATTCCCATGTGTCAATCCCAGTACATTTCCCTGGCTGTCAATGTGACTCCCAAGACCACCAATACGGAACTGGCCAGCCGAATTTCCCAGGAGATTCAAAGCAGGGGACTGCAGCACATCTACCGATTTTTTATCCGCGGTATGAGGGACCCGGACATTACCTTTGATCTGGATATCCTGGAATCCCGCTTCCGCATCGCGGAGATCAAGGATGACTCGGAGCCTCAGTATGATTTCGCCCAGCTTTTTTCAGAGCATCCCAGCGATATGATCGGCTTTTTCATCCGTGCTCTTCAAAAGGAGGATATGAGCCCTGTGGAGAAAAAGGCGCTGTACTACGGCATCAATGCCCTCTTAAAAACAAAGGACGAAAGGAGTTAGACCATGAAACTGCTTGATCTGCATATTAACGGCTTTGGAAAGTTCCATGACTGCTCCATGGAATTCGCAGATGGGTTAAATGTGGTATACGGAAAAAATGAAGCTGGCAAGTCCACCCTCCACTCCTTTATCCGCAGCATGCTCTTCGGCATGGAGCGCCAGCGAGGGCGTGCCGCCAGGACAGACCAGTTCAGCAAATATAAGCCCTGGGACTTAAAAAACGGCTATGAAGGCCGCCTACGCCTGGAGTCGGGCGGACATGTCTACCGCATTGAGCGGAACTTCCAGAATGCCCGGGAATTCACTATTGTGGACGAAACTTTGGGCCGGGAGATGGAGCCCACCAAGGCGCTGATGGATCAGCTGCTGTGCGGCTTAAGTGAGACAGCATACAATAACACCATCAGCATCGGACAGCTGAAAAGCGCCACTGACAGCGGCATGGTGTCTGAGCTGAGAAACTATATTGCCAATATGAACACCTCCGGCAGCATGGCCTTAAACATTACCAAGGCATCTGCCTTCCTGAAATCCCAGCGAAAGGAGCTGGAACGCCAGATGGTCCCGGAGGCTGCCAGAAGCTACACCACACTCCTTGGGGATATCCGGAACATTGAGCGGGAAATCTCTACACCAGAATACGAAAACCATCTGACCGAATTTCAAACCAGAAAATCCCAGATAAAACAGGAGCTGGATGATCTCCAGAAGGAGAAGGAGGATCTGCTGCAAAAGATTGCCCGCGGGCGCCAGGTTCTGGAAAATAATAAGTTTACCAATGAAGCCTCTATTCAGGAGTATGAGGAGCACAGCGAAGGCATCTATAACGATTACATTGCTGCCAAAGATCTATGCGAAAAGAAGTCCCGCACCATTACCGCGGTGTTAACGCTGGTGCTGGGATTCGTTTTTGCCATGGGAAGCATTGGACTGGCTGTACTCACCGCAACGTTCTGGAAGCCGCTTGTAAACCTGACCGCATCCCTGCATTTGAACCGCTATTTTCCATCCGCTTTGGCGCTGGTGCTGGCCGTTCTTCTGATCGCTGCCGGATGCATCCTGCTTGCCAAAAACAGCAGCTGCCGGAAGGATATGAACTACTGCCAGAAGCTTCTGCAGGAGATCTTCTCCCGCCATCTTGGAGACACCTCTGTCAGTGCCCAGGCCATGGACGCCTTCCGGGGCAGGATGGCAGAGTTCAAACGCCTGAGCCGTGCGGTGCTGTCCTCTGAGGAAGCGGTGGCAAAGCTGACCGAAAAGATGGATATCCTCCGGCAGCAGCAAACCGGCTTCGGCGCTGAGATCGAAAAGCAGCAGAAGCTTCAGTGGGAACTGGAAAAGAAGCTGGAGCATCTGGCAAGCTGCAAAACTCAGGCAGAAGCGCTGAAGGAGGTTCTGAAGGAAAATGACCGCATCTCCCAGGAGCTGGCCGCCATCGATCTGGCTCAGGAAACGATGACAGAGCTTTCCACCTCCATCCGCGGCTCTTTCGGTCTGTATCTGAACAAGGAGGCCTCTGACTTAATCAGCGGCATCACCGGAGGTATCTATACCAGCATGAGCATCGATGAGAACCTAAATGTGTTTATGAACACGAAAGCCAAGCTGGTCCCCATCGACCAGGTCAGCTCCGGCACCATGGATCAGGTCTACCTGGCCCTTCGTCTGGCTGCCGCCAAGCTGATCCAGAACGGCCCGGAACGGATGCCGCTGGTGTTCGATGACAGCTTTGTGCTTTACGATGATGACCGGCTGAAAACTGCCCTGAAATGGCTGGTGTCCGCCTTTGACGGACAAATCATTATCTTTACCTGTCACCAGCGGGAGGCTCAGATGCTGACGGCCAATCAGATTGATTATCATTTGATTTCCATTTAATTCTGGGGTTGATCATCCTTTGATCAAATGGAATCTAATTTCCTTTTACAGCAAAAACCTCGCAGGACTGGACTGCATGGTCGATCAGACCGGCAGATTCGCTTATCCTGCGAGGTTTTTATTCTCTCCTGGTTTTCCTCTCAGCTTTTCTTTGATTTATAGATAGAAATCGCATCGCTTAAGTTGGCCGCTTCCCCGGCCCGGATCATCCTGGCCAGCTCCGCCAGCTTATCCGGCTGCATGAATTCCTTCCCGATATAGGTTTCATATTGATCCGTAATATCCAACGACAGCTCCTTGATCTGCTGCTCCAGCTCATCCGCCCGAGCCTCTGTCCGTTCATAGTCCTGCTGGAGCTGATCGATCTTATCCTTGCTGTTGCTGATGATCTCGTCGGAAATAATATTCTGGGTCACCGTATTAAAGGTATTCAGCGCCTCCTGCTTTTTGGAGGTCAGGTCAGCCAGCTCCTGACTGGTCTTGGCAATCTCATCATCAAACTTCTCAAGATCATAAATTGCCTCATTCCGGTCCCGGCGGATGGAATTGGTAATGACCCAGATCTTCTTATCATTGGAATGGATCGTGTCCCGGATCAGCCGTCCCTGCTTGATGGCATCCGGATGCGCCATCTTGGTATGGTTTCCTATGGTCAGATACAATCCGCCGAACAGCACAATATCTGCCAGATAAATCAGGATCAGCATCCAGCTGTGCCGTGTTTCTGCCGGTATCAGCCAGTAGACCCCGCCGGGAAGCGCTGCAAACAGAATCAGAATGATCAGCAGCAAAATCCCGATCTCTTTTAAGGATCTGGGCATATACAATGCGTAATACCAGGTCCGGCGGCAGAATGAGGGCACGCGGTCCTTCTGGAACAGACTTTTCATCTTCAGCCGGAGCTGGCGGTTCTCCTCATGAAACTCTGCGGTTTCCTCTGCGATCCGCTCCTTCATCCCCTGGTTTTTCGCCTTTTCCCGTTTAGCCTTCGCCCGCTTTAACCGTTCCTGTCCTTTAGCGATCTGCTTATCATAGCTGGCATTGATCTCCTCCCTCCGCTTCTTTACGGTAATGGAGATGGCGTCATCCACTGCCTTTTGCTCTGCATCCAGCTGCCGCTTGATCTGCTTTACCTCCAGCTCCAGCTGGCTGCCGTCTTTTTTCATCCGGTTCAGATTTTCAACTGCCTGTTTTGCTTCTCCCAGAAATGCTGCATGATCCGTAATTGACTGTGTCATCCCGCTGTCCTCCTTTGTGTAGCTTAACGATCTGGACTTGTCTCGTTCTCTCATTGATTAAAATTATATGCTATTTTCCATACAATTACAAGAGAAAGGCTGGACAGCGTGCCTGGGAATTGCAGCCTTTACTTTCCCCCTAAAATCAGATATACTTACTGCAAAAACCTTTTATTTTTCAATCCAACATTTTATGCCAGGAGGTATGCTTCATGTTTCGCATGTGGGGAAAAATATGGAAGGACAATCACCTGATACAGGACACGGTTATCTGCATGACCGACTACTCCATGTCCCGGACTCAGATGGTTTTCCAGTCCTTAGAAGATATCTGCTATCAGTTCGATTTAGGACAGCCCATCTGGCTGGAATCGAATATCCGCGCCTTCCAGCGCCATGACAAGACACGGTTTTCACAGGATAATTTTGTGGAAGGAATCGATTTTGACTACCTGGAGATCCAGGTGATCGAGGAATGAACCGCAGCAATGAAATAACATCAAGCCGGTCATTGAACCATGACCGGCTTGACGTTTGTTTTTTCCAGTTTTTATGCCGAAACTTCATCCCAGATATTCCCGGATAATCTCTCCCAGCACCTTGATCTCCTCCGGCTTTAAATCCTTCATCCAGTTCTCACCCGCCGACAGCTCCCCGGAAGACCGAAGGGCTGCCTTATCCTGTCCCTTAGCAAGCTGCCCGCTTCGTCCAGCCGCAGCCTGCTCCAGACTTTTCCGCAGATGGCTCAGCGCTTCATCCGTTACGATTTTCTCCGAGTCCTCTGCCTCCGGCTGGCTCTGACTCCGCCGAAGGGAAATGCCGCCGCGAGCTGCTCTTCCAGTCCCGGCTCCATTATCGGTACCGCCCCGGCTGCTGTTTCGATCTCCTGCCAAAGCTGATTTTCCATTGATTCCGCTTAATGCCGCTTCCCGCTTTCTCCCACGAAGAAGACGAACCGGTTCCTTGGCTGCCGCTGCCTGACTTGTCTCCATACCATCCTTCTCATCCTCTAAATCCGGCAGCCGGTCACGTCCCAGACGCTTCCACAGCGTATTTTCCAGGTAATCCTGAATACAGGTGCTGAGACGCTGACGCTTGTCCGCCAGGCCAACTCCGTAATCAACCATAATATTAAACACACCTGCCATGACTCCCATAGAGCTGTACAGCACAATATAATAGGAGTCACACCGATACCAATAGGACAAAAATGCCGCAGCGCCGCCCAGCAAAAAGCATAAGGCCGTCATCTGATTGGAAAACGCGCTCCAGCCCTCTGGTGTCAGCAGGCCCATTCTGGCCTCAAACATCTGCTTCTCCACAAACACTCTTGTGTTGGCCATACCTTGGTTCAGCCGATATGTATCCTCTGCCCGCTGCCGCAGTTCCCGCAGCCACTTGTTTTTCGTCAGCATCATATTTCCAGTTTCTTTTATTAATCGTTTGTAGAGGTTACGCGCCGCCAGCTTACTGATCATACCAATCAGACACACGGCAGCCAGAACGTAAATTGCTTTACCTGTCTGTAAAAATTCCAGCATAATAGCTCCCCTTTCTTTCCGATGCTTTTTACCACAGCTCAGCCCTGGTACCATAAAAGCTGAGCTGTGATGTTTGGTTCTGCACCTGATGGTCTCCATTATAACCACTGGAATTTCATTTGGGAAGATGAAAAAGCCTAGAATCGTTCGTCAAATTCAGCCTCTAATCGCAGGTGAAGGTTCCTCTACCCTTCATACCGCTTCACCATCTCCAGCAGCAGATTCACCGAATGCCGGATGGCCAGCGCCTCGAAGGTCTCGGAATCCATATTGGCGCTGTCATCCGCCTTATCAGAGATCGCCCGGATAATCAGCACCGGGATCTGATTCAGCCAGGCCGCCTGAGCAATGGCGGCTCCCTCCATCTCTGTGCAGCTTCCGCCGAAGGTCTGAACCAGCCACTGCTTCTTCGCCTTATCGGAAATAAACTGATCTCCGCTGACCACTCTGCCGGAATAGGTATGGATATCCGGGTTAACCTGCCTGCAGCACTCCTCTGCCAGCTTTCTTAAGCCTTCATCCGCCGGGAAGGAAAAGCAATCCATCTGGGGGATCTGCCCTGCCGGATACCCAAAGCAGGTTGCATCCACGTCATGCTGAACTGCATCAGTGGAAAGAACCATATCCCCGATATTGATTTCCGCCTTCAGCGAACCTGCAATTCCTGTATTGATTACACCGTCCACATGGTAGCAATCCGCCAGGATCTGGGTGCACAAAGCCCCATTCACCTTGCCGATTCCAGAGCGGACAACTACCACCGGCTTCCCATTTAAGCTGCCTTTATAAAAATCCATTCCGGCTCTGGTCTCCACAGAAACCTCTTTCATGAGATCCC
>JAUNOF010000046.1:0-1337 GCA_030537215.1 Lachnospiraceae bacterium | reverse complement strand
TTATGGATTATAAAACTCAAGGCGTCTGTTCCAGAGCCATCCACTTTGATGTAAAGGATAATAAGCTGACCAATGTACAGTTCTTAGGCGGCTGCGCAGGTAATACCCAGGGCGTTGCCCGTCTTATCGAGGGAATGGATATTGACGATGCTATCGCACGTCTGGAAGGCATTCACTGCGGCCCCCGCCCTACATCCTGCCCGGACCAGCTGGCAAGGGCGCTGAAGCAGTATAAAGCCAGCTTATAAAAGCGAAAAGAAAAGGGTAAGGATACAAAATCGACAGGTGAAAAACACAAAAAGGGATGCGGCAGCGCTCCATCAGGAACGTTACCCCATCCCCTTTTTGTTTATGTACTGCAAAATTCCCATGGCCACTGTCCAGGCAATCTTATCCTGATATTCCTCTGTCTCCAGCCTTCTGGCTTCCTCTGGATTTGACAGAAATCCTGCCTCCACGATCAGAGAAACCGGCTTGGAGTGGGACAAAAGATAATAGCTTCCATTGGCCTTCGCCTGCCGGCGGTTTCCTTCTCCCAGACAGTAATCAAACCGCTTCTGCATCAGCTGGGCAAATTCCCTGCCCTCCTCTGAGTGCTGGTAGTAAAACACCTGTGCGCCGGAAATCTCCGGCTGATGATAGCTGTTCTGATGAATGCTGACCATCACATCCGGCTTCGCTTCATTGATGATCTGGACCCTTCGCCGCATATCCGCAGACTTCTTATTGGAATCGGATGCACCATACAATCCTTCATCCTTATCCCGGGTCAGGATAACCTGTACATCATTCAACTCCAGATACCGTTTCAGCTTCTGTACGATCTTTAAATTAATGTCCTTCTCAAGCTGCCCGTCCACACCCACTTTTCCAGGATCGAAACCGCCATGTCCGGCATCCAAGATGATCAATGGGCGGTCAGATAATTCTCCCTCCCCTTCCTGGCCGGAGCTTTGACTGACATCTGAAGCTTTCCTGCGCCATGTAAACACGCTCACACCCGTTTCCTGCACCAGATCTCCTGCATGAAAGGATACTGCCGACACAGCTGCCAAAAGAACGATCCCAAGCACGCAATTCCAAAATACCTTTTTCATTCTTTACCGCCTGCGTTCTTCGGTTCAATATATGTTTGCAGCTCTGATTCTATTCCTATCGGCAGTTTAATTTGTTATCTATTCCCATTTTAAAATATTGTAATCAGCGACCGCTTCCTCCAGAATATACTCCAGATATTCCGCCTGTTCTGTATTGGCTGCATAATCCGACCACAGCTCATACTCCGGACTCTCCTGAATCTGCTCCGCGATCTCCACGGCACGGCCCCAGTAGTAATA
>JAUNOF010000045.1 GCA_030537215.1 Lachnospiraceae bacterium | reverse complement strand
AATTCCTGAGAAATCAAAGCTGGAGCAGCCGAATCCTGGTACAGTTTGATTTTTCGTAAGGGCCAGATCTCTTACAGTTACCATTTTTCGTAACTGTTCAGTACCCTCACAGTTACGAGCAAAAATCCATTGAAAATCGCCTGCGGCGATGGGATTTTTGCCTTTTATTCCACGTTTTCTTACGGTCAGCGCAGCAAGTGCGCAGACCTACTGAACAGTTACCATTTTTCATAAAATCAAAGAGGCAAAAGGAGCATGAAATAGCTATGGCAATCAGACAGGTAAGAACTATTGGAGATGAAATATTAAGAAAAGAATGCAAGCCGGTCAAGGAGGTAACGCCGCGGATTAAGGAGCTGATCGAGGACATGTTTGAAACCATGTACGAGACTAATGGAGTCGGACTGGCAGCACCTCAGGTGGGCGTGCTCAAGCAGCTGGTGGTGATAGATGTAGAGGACGGCAATCAGTATGTGCTGATCAATCCGGAGATTATCGAGACAGAGGGCAGCCAGACAGGATATGAGGGCTGCTTAAGTGTTCCCGGCAAGAGCGGAATCGTCACCAGACCGTATAAAGTTAAGGTAAGAGCTTATAATGAGAACATGGAGCAGTTTGAGCTGGAAGGCGAGGAGCTTTTAGCCAGAGCCATCTGCCATGAGTGTGATCATCTGCTGGGCCAGCTATATGTGGACCTTGTGGAAGGCGAGCTGGAGGATACAGAAAGCCTGATGGAGGAGGAAGAGGAGCAGGAATGATGAGAATTGTGTTTATGGGAACACCGGATTTTTCGGTGCCGGCACTGGAAGCCCTGGTTAGCGGCGGACATCAGGTCATTGCCGTGGTGACTCAGCCGGATAAGCCCAAGGGAAGAGGAAAGGCAGTTTTGATGACTCCGGTCAAGGAAAAGGCGCTGGAGCTTGGAATCCCGGTTTACCAGCCAGTTAAGGTGAGGGAGGAAAGCTTTATCACCATGCTGGAGGAGATGAAGCCGGATGCCATTGTTGTGGTAGCCTTCGGACAGATTCTGTCGAAGCGGATACTGGACATTCCAAAGTATGGATGTATTAATATCCACGCATCGCTGCTTCCGAAATACCGGGGGGCTGCGCCGATTCAGTGGACTGTGATTAATGGCGAGACGGAAACCGGAATCACGACTATGGTGATGGATACAGGAATCGATACGGGTGATATGCTGGAAAAGGTGATAATCCCCGTTGATCCGGATGAAACAGGGGGAAGCCTTCACGATAAGCTGAGCGTGGCAGGAGGCCGTCTGATTCTTTCCACCTTACAAAAGGCGGAGGAGGGGACGCTGGTTCGGACGCCTCAGACAGAGGAGGGAACCTGCTATGCAAAAATGCTGACAAAATCCCTGGGAGATATTGACTGGAGTCAGAGTGCAGAGCAGATTGAACGTCTGATCCGCGGCTTAAATCCATGGCCCAGCGCCTATACCTCCCTGAACGGGAAAACACTGAAGATCTGGCAGGCCCAGGTGCTTGCTGATGAGTATGAAGGGGCGCCGGGACAGGTTGTGAAGGCGGTGAAAGGCGACTTGCTTGTTAAGACCGGAAAGGGAATTTTAAGCATCACCTCTCTCCAGCTGGAGGGAAAGAAGCGCATGGATACAGATGCATTTTTACGAGGATATCCGGTAGAAGCAGGCACGGTTTTTGAAAGGAGACAGTAAGTATGTATTACGGCGGATATGGTTATTATGGTTTTGACTGGACGTATCTTCTGGTATTGATCGGTGTGGTGATCACCATGGCGGCATCAGCCAAGGTGAACGGAACCTTCAATAAATATTCCAGAACCTGGTCCAGAAGCGGCATGACCGGAGCAGAGGCAGCCAGACGGATTTTGCAGGCTCAGGGGATTTATGATGTAACGGTGCGGGAGGTGCCGGGCAATCTGACGGATCATTATGACCCGCGCTCCAAAACCGTAAACCTGTCTGCTTCCGTATACGGTTCCACTTCCATCTCAGCCATCGGAGTGGCGGCCCATGAGTGCGGTCATGTGATTCAGGACGCCACCAACTACGTGCCGCTGCGGCTGCGGGCGGCTCTGGTTCCCGCTGCCAATTTCGGAAGCCGGCTGGCATGGCCTCTGATCATCATCGGCGTGATCGTAGGCGGCTTAGGCTCCCCGATTGTGGAAATCGGCATTTTGCTGTTCAGCCTGGCGGTTTTGTTCCAGTTAGTGACCCTCCCGGTAGAGTTTAATGCATCCTCCCGGGCGCTCCGTATTCTGGGCGACAGCCGGATGCTGGCCCAGGATGAGGTGGGGAAGGCACGGCAGGTGCTGGGTGCGGCAGCCCTCACCTATGTGGCGGCAGCAGCCTCCTCGATCCTGCAGCTTCTTCGTCTGGTGATCTTATTCGGAGGGCGCAGAAGAGATGACTGATGTGACAAACAGCCGGGAGCTGGCGCTGGAGATCCTGCTGGAAATTTTAGAAAAGGGCGGCTACAGCCATGTGGTGCTGCGCCAGGCCCTTGGCAAGTACCAGTATCTTTCCAAACAGGACAGGGCCTTTCTTACCCGTGTGACAGAAGGCACGCTGGAATACCTGATCCAGATCGACTGGGTCTTAAATCAGTATTCCAAAACAAAGGTTCAGAAAATGAAGCCGGTGATCCGCACCATTCTGCGGATGTCTGTTTACCAGATCCTTTATATGGATCGGATTCCCGATTCCGCTGCCTGCAATGAGGCGGTGAAGCTGGCGGGGAAACGGAAGTTTTCCGGCCTGAAGGGCTTTGTAAATGGTGTGCTCCGCTCAGTGGCCAGAGAGAAGGAAAACCTGCTGCGGGAATTATCAGAGGAGCTTGCTTCCTGCCCGCAGTCAGAGCACGGAAGGGCTTCCATTCGCTATTCGGTTCCGGAATGGCTTCTTGCCATGTGGATCCAGGAGTTAGGATGGGAGCAGACCCGGGAGGTTCTTTCCGCATTTCTTGCTGCAGGAGAGACAACCGTTCGGTGCAATGGAAATCTTGCAGAAAAAAGCAGGATCCTGGAAAGCCTGACCGGTCAAGGCGTTCTCTGCCGAGAATCGATTTACTCCGAAAAGGTACTTACCATTTCCGGCTATGATTACCTGGAAAGCTTGGAGGCATTTCAGAATGGCTGGATCCAGGTGCAGGACTTAAGCTCCGTTCTGGCCGGGGATGCTGCAGCGCCGAAGACTGGTGATTACGTGATCGATGTCTGCGCTGCACCTGGAGGAAAAAGCCTGCATGTGGCAGACATGCTGAAGGGCACCGGAATGGTGGAGGCCAGGGATCTGACCTGGCAGAAGGTGGAGCTGATCCAGGAAAATATCCAGCGGACCGGCTTTGACAACATCCGCGCCAGACAGCAGGACGCTTTGGAGCTGGATGAGGAATCGATTGAACAGGCAGATATCCTTCTGGCAGACCTGCCCTGCTCCGGGCTTGGCATCATCGGAAAAAAGCCGGATATTAAGATACATATGACGCCGGAGAAGTTAGAAAGTCTGGTAACTCTTCAGCGTGACATCCTCTCGGTGGTATGGCAGTACGTGAAGCCGGGAGGAACCCTTGTATACAGCACCTGTACGATCCACAAGGAAGAAAATCAGGACAATGTGGCATGGCTCCTGCAGCATTTTCCATTGGAGCCAGTGGATATCACAGGACGGTTCGGGCCTTTGATCCAGGATGCTTCTTTAAAAGAAGGGTGGATGCAGTTTCTTCCCGGAAAGCATCCCTGCGATGGATTTTTCGTGGCAGTTCTGAGGCGGAAGCCGGTTAGTTCCTGGGAAAATCAGAGGAAATCATAGTCAGAAACAAAATATCCGAAAAGGCAAACAGGAATGGAGAAACGATGGAAAAACGGGATATCAAATCTCTTACCATAGAGGAATTGACCTTAGAGATGAAAGCTATGGGCTTTCCAGCTTTCCGTGCAAAGCAGATCTACCAGTGGCTTCACCAAAAGCTGGCAGACAGCTTTGATGAGATGACCAATCTTTCAAAGGATATGAGAGAGCGGCTGAAGGAAACCTATGTGCTCACCGCTTTAAAGCAGGTGGAGGTAAAGGTCTCGAAAATAGACGGCACCAGAAAATATCTGTTCTCCCTGCCGGACGGCAATATTATTGAAAGCGTATGGATGAAATACAAGCATGGAAATTCCGTCTGCATTTCCTCCCAGGTAGGCTGCCGGATGGGCTGCCGGTTCTGTGCCTCCACGCTGGATGGACTGGAGCGGAACCTTCTGCCGTCAGAGATGCTGGACCAGATCTACCAGATCCAAAAGGAAACGGGAGAGCGGGTTTCCAATGTGGTGGTCATGGGCTCCGGAGAACCTATGGATAATTATGACAATCTGATCCGGTTTATCCATCTTCTAAGCGGAGAGGGCGGCTTGAACATCAGTCAGCGGAATATTACCGTGTCCACCTGCGGCATTGTTCCTGGAATCCAGAAATTAGCAGAGGAGGGGCTGTCCATCACCCTGGCCCTTTCCCTTCATGCGCCAAATGATGAGGTGCGGAAAAATCTGATGCCCATTGCCAATAAGTACAAGCTGAAGGATGTGCTGGCGGCCTGCCGTGAATATTTCTTAAAAACCGGGCGGCGTCTTACCTTTGAGTACAGTCTGGTCAGCGGCGTGAATGATAATCTGGAGGAAGCAAAAGCGCTGGCGGATCTGATCAAGGACCAGCAGGGCCATGTGAACCTGATTCCGGTTAATCCCATCAAGGAGCGGGATTTTGTCCAGTCGGACCAGGCGGCAATCCAGGCATTTAAAAATCTGCTTGAAAAAAACGGGATCAATGTTACGATTAGAAGAGAAATGGGGCGCGACATTAACGGCGCCTGCGGACAGCTTCGAAAAAGCTTTCTGGAACAGGCCTAAATAAGAATCAGGGTAACTGTGAGGGTACTGAACAGTTACGAATCAGGAAGGAGTGGTACGGTGCAGGCGGTTGGAAGAACAGACCAGGGTGCAGTCCGGGAGATTAACCAGGACGCTATTTTTACCTCTACGACACCGATCGGCCCTTTGCCCAACCTTTTTGTGGTTGCGGATGGAATGGGAGGACATAATGCAGGCGACTTTGCTTCTCAATTCCTGATCCGGCAGCTGGTTGAGCATGTCTGCTCTCTGCCTCAGAACATGCCTGAGATTCAGGCGCTGCAGGAGGGCATACAGACGGCAAATCGACTTTTATATGAGAAATCGCTGGAGGATATCCAGTTGGACGGCATGGGTACCACCCTGGTGGCTGCCGTTTTTTGTGATGGGCTTCTCTATGTTGCCAATGTGGGCGACAGCCGGCTTTATGTGATCGGCAGTAAGATCCGTCAGATTACCAGGGATCATTCTTACGTGGAAGAGATGGTAGCGCTGGGGCGCATGGACCGGGGAAGTGAAGAATATCTGCGGAACAAAAATATTATAACCAGGGCAGCAGGAACTGCCAGGACGGTAAGGGCAGATTATTTTGAAGCTGAACTGGAACAGGGTGAGATCGTGCTGCTTTGTTCGGACGGTCTCACCAATATGGTAGAGGACCGCACCATACAAAAGATTGTGAAAAATGCTCCGTCGCTGGACGCCGCCGCCAGGATCCTGGTGGACCGTGCCAATGACAACGGCGGGTTGGATAATATATCGGTAGTGCTGGTAAATCCCACAGGAAGCGGGGTGAAGCCATGTTAAGACCGGGAATGTATCTTCAGGAACGATATGAAATCATTGAAAAAATCGGCTCCGGAGGAATGGCGGATGTATACAAGGCCATGTGCCATACCTTAAACCGCCTGGTAGCCGTGAAGGTGCTGAAGGATGAATTCAGTGGAAATGAAGATTTTGTCAATCGTTTTAAAATGGAAGCCCAGGCTGTGGCCCGGCTTGCTCATCCCAATATTGTAAATGTATATGATGTTGTAGATGAAGGGGATATCCACTATATCATTATGGAGCTGATAGAAGGAATCACCTTAAAGCGGTATATTGCGAAAAAAGGCTGTCTGGAGGTGAAGGAGACCATTGGAATTGCCATTCAGATGGCTCAGGGTATGTCAGCCGCCCATCAGCAGAATATTATTCACCGGGATATTAAGCCTCAGAATATTATTATCTCCAAGGACGGCAAGGTGAAGGTGGCAGATTTTGGAATCGCCAGAGCAGCTACTTCCAATACCCAGGAGCTGAAAGCTATGGGCTCCGTGCACTATATTTCGCCGGAGCAGGCACGAGGAGAGATGGTGGATGCCAGAAGTGATATTTATTCCCTGGGAATCACCATGTTTGAGATGGTTACAGGCCGTCTGCCTTTTGACGGGGAAAATACGGTGACGGTGGCCATGGCCCATTTGCAGAATCCGATTACTCCGCCGAAGAAATGCAATCCCAATATTCCGGAATGTCTGGAGGATATTATCCTGAAATGTACGGAGAAAAAGCCGGATGACCGGTATTCCTCTGCAGAGGAGGTGCTTGCTGATCTGAGAAGGGCGCTGATCAATCCTCATGATCCTATATTTGATGATGTTGATTTTGATGATCCTGACAGCGAGAAGGAGGAATTATCCTCCGGGTCCAAAGGGGAAGGTCATTCCGGCAGGAAGAGCATTTCCAAGGGGATCCACTCAAAAAGGCAGGATGATATTACCCATCAGCTGGAACGTATTTTCTCCATTGCCGGCATTATTGCAGCAATCATAATTGTTGCCGTGCTGCTGATTGTGATGACGCAGCTGGGCGGGCTGTTCTTCTCGGGAAGCAGCAAGCCTCAGACTGGGGAAACCGCAGAAAGCACAGTGGCGGAGGTGACCACGGCGGCTATCGCAGACGGACAGGTTACCATGCCCAATCTCCTGACAAAGCCTCTTCCCATGAAGGAGGATGAGGCCAGAAGGATTTTGGAGCAGTGCGGCCTTCAGATGGTGGTCAGCAGCGTGGAATATTCCAACGAAGTGCCGGTGGGCTATATCATGGCCCAGGAATATCCGGAAGGGACAGCCCTGGAAAAAAATACGGTTGTCAATGTAAAGGTGAGCAAGGGAACGGGCACCATTGATCTGGATACTATGGGACTGGCAGGGATGGAGCTGCAGGCTGCCAAAACTCTTTTGACGGAGAAAAACCTGGTGGTTGCGGTGACAGAAAGCTTCAGCGATACGATCCCGGCTGGAAATGTGATCCGTTACGAACCGCTGATGCCCAAGGAAGGGGAGACCGTAACACTCACCGTCAGCAAGGGACCTTCCCAGGCGGTGGTGCCGGATGTGACAGGACTTACTCCAGAGGCGGCAGATGCGGCGCTGACAGCAGAGGGCTTCGTGCCTGGATGTATCGGTGAGGAGTACAGCGAAACGGTGGATCCGGGCCTGGTATGCAGCCAGACAGTGCCTCCTAATGTTCCCTATCAGCGGGGACTGCCGGTTCAGTATTATATCAGTCTTGGACCGGAGGAAACCATCATTGGAGCCACCCATTATGTGGCATCCATAAATAAGCAGTATAACTTAAGCCTTGATCTTGGCCCAGGCTCCTCCCGCACCAGTGTGCTGATCGTGGTTCGCCTGCGTCAGGAGGTAAATGGAAGAACGGTTGTGAAGGATCTGATGGAGCCGAGAACAGTGGTAGGCGACTCTGTGATACCCATTGTATTTTCCAGGATCGAAGGAGCAGATGGGGTTGAAGAGGGAACGGTGGAACTGGTGGATTTAGATAACAATAAGGTGCTGGCATCCTACCCGGTATCCTTCTTTAAGACGGAGAATTAAGAAAGAGCTGTGCCATAAGGAAAAGAGTATGGAAAGAAGTAACTGGAAAAGTACAAAACAGTTACGTGAAGGATAAACATGACAGGAAAGATTATAAAAGGCATTGCAGGATTTTATTACGTTCACGATGGCCGGGAGAAGGTATATGAGTGTAAGGCAAAGGGGATTTTTCGAAATCGGAAAATAAAACCGCTGGTTGGGGACGATGTGGAATTCACCATCTTAGACGAGGCGGAGCGGGAGGGGAACATCGATCAGATCCTTCCTCGCAGAAATTCCCTGATCCGGCCGGCGGTAGCCAATGTGGATCAGGCGCTGGTGGTATTTGCCATTACTCAGCCGGAGCCGAACCTGAATCTTCTGGACCGTTTTCTGGTGATGATGGAACGGGCAAAGGTTCCGGTGACTATCTGCTTTAATAAGGTGGATCTTGGCTCCGATGAGCTGATCCGGCAGTATCGGCAGATCTATGAGAAGGCCGGCTACCAGGTGCAGTTTATCAGCGCCAGCAAGGACAGGGGGATCGATGAGATCCGCCGCCTGATCCGCGGCAAGACCACCGTATTGGCCGGTCCTTCCGGTGTGGGAAAGTCTTCTTTGACCAATGCCATTCAGCCGGATGCCCAGATGGAAACAGGGGCGATCAGTGAAAAGATCCAGAGAGGAAAGCATACCACCCGTCATTCCCAGCTGTTTTATGTGGAGGAACACACGTACATGATGGATACTCCCGGCTTCAGCTCCATGTTTGTGGATGACTTGGAGGCCAATGCATTGAAAGATTTTTTTCCTGAGTTTTCCCGGTATGAGAAGGACTGCAGGTTTATCGGCTGCGTCCACATGGGCGAGCGGGTGTGCGGCGTGAAATCGGCTGTGGAATCAGGAGAACTGAGCAGCAGCCGGTATGAAAATTACAAATTGATCTATCAAGAACTGAAAGAGAAAAGGAGATATTAACATGTATGTATTAGCGCCATCCCTTTTGGGAGCCGATTTTTCCAGGTTAGAGGAGCAAATTCGGGCGGTGGATGAAGCCGGAGCCGGGTACCTGCATCTGGATGTGATGGATGGAGCCTTTGTGCCCAGCATCTCATTCGGCATGCCGCTGATCGCTTCGATCCGGAAATGCACCAGCATGGTATTTGATGTCCATATGATGGTAGAGGAGCCGGGGCGGTATGTGGCAGATATGAAAAAAGCAGGGGCAGATTTAATCTGCGTCCATCAGGAGGCATGCGTCCATCTGGACCGCACCATCAATCAGATCAAGGAAGCAGGGATGAAAGCTGGCGTGGCGTTAAATCCGGCAACTCCCATCTCTGTGCTGGACTGTGTTCTGGACCAGGTGGACATGATATTGATTATGTCAGTAAACCCGGGCTTCGGCGGTCAGAAGTTTATCCCGTATACGTTGGATAAGATCCGCAGCCTGCGCCAGAAGCTGGATGAAAAGGGACTTCATACGGATATCCAGGTGGACGGCGGCGTAACCTTAGACAATGCCCGGCAGCTTTTGGAGGCAGGCGCCAATATCCTGGTGGCTGGTTCTGCTGTATTTAAGGGGGATGCTGCCGCCAACACCCGGGCATTTGCAGAGATTTTAAAGAATTATGAGGCAAACGGAAGATGAAAACCTGTTTGATTATCACCGGCGGAAAACTGGATCTGGATTTCGCCGGTCCTTTTTGCAGTCAACACAAATTTGATAAGATAATTGCCGTGGACGGCGGCCTGGAAGCGGTGAAAGAGCTGGGGCTGATACCAGATATGATCGTGGGCGACTTTGATACGGCGGGGAAGCCGATTCTGGAAGAATTCCGAAGCTTGCCGTTTATCATATGGGATGTCCATGAACCGGAAAAAAACGAGACAGACACGGAGCTGGCGCTGAGAAAGGCCATTGCATACGGCTGTACCCACATCACGATCCTGGGTGCTACCGGCGGCCGCTTCGACCATATGCTGGCCAATGTGTTCCTGCTTTACGGCTGCCTGCAGCAGGGAGTGGAGGCCTGTATTATAGATCCGCAGAATAAGATCTATCTGATCCAGGATGGGCATACCTTCCGAAAGTCAGACCAGTGGGGGACTTACATTTCCTTCCTGCCTCTTTTAGGACAAATCAAGGGAATTACCCTCCGCGGCTTTAAGTACCCGCTGAAGGATTTCGATCTGGATGCCGCCAGCAGCCGCTGCATCAGCAATGAGCTGGAGGAGGAGACCGGAACCATCACCTTTCGGGATGGGGTTGCCATCTGCGTGGAATCCTGTGACCGGAACAGCGCTTGAGTGCAGCAAGGATCAGCTCGTAAACTGGACTGGTCAAAAAGATGCAAACTGGATATTTCTAACACTCCACCACTGTGCTAATATATCGGCATACAACAGATCTGAACATTACAAAGAAGCAGTAAGGGCGCAAGCTGCTTGAAAAAGAGCAAAAGGGAGAGTGTTTATTATGACTACAAAAACAGGAGTTCAAACAAATCACGGAAGTGAACAGGTTTATAAGATCGCATTAACTGGTCTGATGGCGGCTTTATCCTATGTGGTATTTACCTTTCTGCAGATCAAGATCCAGCTTCCAGGCGGCGATGCCACCTCGATCCATTTAGGAAATGCAGTCTGCGTATTAGGCGCGCTGCTGTTAGGCGGATTTTACGGCGGCTTAGGCGGCGCCATCGGCATGGCGCTGGGCGACTTGTTTGATCCGGTTTACATCACTTATGTGCCGAAGACCCTGCTGTTAAAGCTGTGCATCGGTCTGATCACCGGACTGATCGCCCACAAGCTGGGAAAGATCACAGAGACAAACGACAGAGCCCATGTGCTGAAATGGACCATTTTGGCAGCGGTGGGCGGTCTGCTGTTCAATGTGATTTTTGACCCGCTGGTAGGATATTATTATAAGCTGCTGATCCTGGGAAAACCGGCTGCTGAGCTGACTCTGGCCTGGAACGTGGCCTCCACCTCCATCAATGCAGTAACCTCCACCATCGCCTCCGTTGTGATCTATATGGCACTGCGGCCGGCGCTGAAAAAATCCGGGATGTTTTTCCATATCAAGTAAAGCTGTAAAGGAATAATCTGCTATGAGCAATTATCATCAGAAAAAAATTGCAATGATCAATGATTTATCCGGGTATGGCCGCTGTTCGTTAACAGTGGCTCTTCCCATTTTATCCGCCATGAGGATCCAGTGCTGTCCGGTCCCCACCTCCATTCTGTCCAATCATACCGGCTTTCCGGTATGGTTTTTCGATGACTACACGGACAAGATGGAGCAGTATATCGACAAATGGAAGGAGCTGGATCTCACCTTCGATGGGATTGTCACCGGATTTTTAGGCTCCAAAGAGCAGATCCACATTGTAACGGATATGATAAAAGACTTTCGAAGGAAGGATACCCAAGTAATCGTAGATCCTATTATGGGAGATCACGGAAAGGCCTACTCCACCTATACACCAGAAATGTGCCGGGAAATGGAGCGTCTGGTAAGGCTTGCGGATGTGGTGACGCCTAATGTTACCGAGGGCTGCATTCTTACCGGCCGGGAATACCGCTCCCAGGGCTGGAGCCGCAGGGAGCTGGAGCAGATGGCCCTGGATATCCAGAAAATGGGCCCTTCATCGGTCATTATCACCGGCATCGGAACGCCAAAGAGCCTGACCAATGTAATCCTGAAATCTGCAGCAGCATCCAAGGATGCTTTCTTTGCTTCTGCATCTGAAGGTCAGACCTCCAGTTCGTTCGGCAGTTCTGTTTGTTCCTTCCAGCGCAGCACACGAGCAGGCGGCGACCGTCCGGGAACGGGAGATGTATTTTCCTCCATCATTGCAGGCGGTGTGATACAGGGCTGGGATCTGAAAGAAACGGTAAAACTGGCTGCCTGGTTTATCCGCCGATGTATTATAAAATCCGATGAACTGGATATTCCCAGAGCAAACGGAGTCTGTTTTGAAGAAATTTTGCCGGAACTGATCCTGAAATGCCGTAAAAAATATCTCCGCGAAAAACCGCAGAAAAGGTCTTTTCTTTCTTAGAAAAATGTGGTATCTTAAAAAAAAGAACGAAAAATCAATGGTACAAGATACCAGGAGGAAATAACATGTTAGATTTGAAGTTTGTCCGTGAAAACCCGGACATCGTAAAGCAGAACATTAAGAATAAGTTTCAGGATGACAAGCTGCCCTTAGTAGATGAGGTAATTGAGCTGGATGCCCAGAACCGTGCAGCAAAGGCAGAGGCAGATAACCTGCGTGCAGCCCGCAACAAGCTGTCCAAGGAGATTGGAAAGCTGATGGGCCAGGGCAAGAAGGAAGAGGCTGAGGCAGTGAAGGCTCAGGTAAATGCCAATGCAGCTCGTCTGGCTGAGTTGGAAGTAAAGGAAAATGAGCTGGAAGCCAAGGTATTAAAGATCATGATGACCATTCCGAACATCATCGATCCAACGGTACCTATCGGCAGGGATGACAGCGAGAACGTTGAGATTGAGCGGTTCGGCGAGCCGGCTGTTCCGGATTTTGAGATCCCATACCACACGGATATTATGAAGAGCTTCGACGGTATCGATCTGGATGCTGCGGGAAAGGTAGCAGGCAACGGCTTCTACTACCTGATGGGCGATATTGCAAGACTGCATTCTGCTGTAATCTCTTATGCCCGTGATTTTATGATCAACCGCGGCTTCACCTACTGTGTACCGCCTTTTATGATCCGCAGCAATGTAGTAACCGGCGTTATGTCCTTTGCTGAGATGGACGCCATGATGTATAAGATCGAGGGCGAAGACCTGTACCTGATCGGCACCAGCGAGCATTCCATGATCGGCAAATTTATTGATACCATCACCCCGGAAGATCAGCTTCCAAAGACCCTGACCAGCTATTCTCCATGCTTCCGCAAGGAGAAGGGTGCGCACGGCATTGAGGAGAGAGGGGTATACCGGATCCATCAGTTTGAGAAGCAGGAGATGATCGTGATCTGCAAGCCGGAGGAATCCCCAATGTGGTATGACAAGCTGTGGCAGAATACCGTTGATCTGTTCCGCTCTCTGGAGATTCCGGTTCGCACCTTAGAGTGCTGCTCCGGTGACTTAGCTGACTTAAAGGTGAAGTCCTGTGATGTTGAGGCCTGGTCTCCGAGACAGAAAAAGTACTTCGAGGTAGGCTCCTGCTCCAACTTAGGCGATGCTCAGGCACGCCGGTTGAAGATCCGTGTAGACGGCGAGAACGGCAAGTACCTGGCTCATACCTTGAATAATACCGTAGTGGCTCCGCCTCGTATGCTGATTGCTTTCCTGGAGAACCATTTACAGGCAGACGGCAGCGTGACCATCCCGGAGGTGCTGCGTCCATACATGGGCGGCGCTGAGGTTTTAATTCCGAAGCATAAATAAAAGCAGCAGTTCCTGCATAAGAATAAGTAAAACATATGGCAGAAAGGACTCTGTCATGGAACTTTATGTAGTAAAAGAAGGCGACAGCGTGGATTCCATCGCTGCCGCCCATTCTGTTTCAGCAGAGGATGTGATCTGGGCGAACCAGATCGAATATCCCTACCGCCTGGCTGTTGGCCAGGCTCTTTTAATTTTGTCAGGGAGCCCGTCAGAAAACCAGAATCGGCCGGCCTTGTACTCCTTCGGATACGCGTATCCATTTATCAATTCCAGAACCTTGCAGGATACGCTTCCTTTCTTGACCGATCTGTATGTTTTTTCCTATGGATTTACGGAAGAAGGAAATCTGGTTCATCCCATGAGCGATGATGCCTGGATGATCGAAGCAGCCAAAAATGCAGGAGTGCGTCCTGTTCTAACCTTAACGCCTTTAGGGGCAGATGGGAAATTTAATAATAACCTGGTATCCGCCCTGGTCCAGGATCCAGCCATTCAGCAGCATCTGATCTGGGAGCTGGGACGTACCATGCAGGAGCGTGGATTTATGGGGCTGGATATTGATTTTGAATATATCTTGGCAGAAGACCGGGTGGAATTTGTGGAATTTGTGAGCTTGGTCCGCAGCGTTATGAATTCCTTCGGCTATCCGGTAACAGTAGCCTTGGCGCCCAAAACCTCGGCCGATCAAAAAGGGCTGCTGTATGAGGGTGTGGATTACCGGCTGTTAGGCCAGGCAGCCGACCGGGTCATGCTGATGACATATGAATGGGGATATTCCCAGGGGCCGCCTATGGCAGTGGCACCCCTTAACATGGTTCGCCGCGTGGTCAATTATGCAGTTTCAGAGATTCCCAGGGAAAAGATCAGTCTTGGAATTCCAAATTATGGGTATGACTGGCCGCTGCCTTATGAGCAGGGAGTGACCAGAGCGCAGACCATCCACAATTTGGAAGCAATCCAGATCGCTGTAGACCATGGAGTCCAGATTCAGTTTGATACAACAGCCATGTCGCCGTATTTCCGGTACTGGCAGTACGGCATCCAGCATGAGGTATGGTTTGAGGATCCCCGCAGCATCCTGGCGAAATTTGAGCTGATTCAGGAATATGGCCTGACGGGAGCCGGATACTGGCAGCTTATGAACTTCTTCCGGGCCAACTGGCTGATGATGAGGAATTTGTTTCAAGTGATTAAGATGTGATTGTTGTCTTGCCTGTTTACAGAAAATGTATTACAATAATCCTAACAGATTTGGGACGGTCGGATTGCCGAAGGCAATTTTCATGGATTTATTATCATTTAGGAGGTACAGATGGAGACAACAAAAACATACGCATATGATTATGACCAGTATGAAGCTGGGAAAGGAGCAGGTACGATGGTCCAGGATATGATGGATGATCCGGATTTCCCGGCATTAACCGAACTGATCATCGGAAGCTGGGGCGGATCATGGGAGGACAGCTGCCAGCCCATTATAGACGGGATCGTGGCCAATGCAGCTGATTTCGCCCATATTGAAAAGCTGTTTATCGGTGATATGGATTATGAGGAGTGTGAAGTCTCCTGGATTATTCAGGGGAACTACAGCAAGCTGTGGGCTGCTATGCCTCAGCTTAAGGAGCTGACGATCAAAGGAAGCAGCGAACTGGAACTGGGAGAGATCTGCCACCAGAAACTGGAAGCCCTGACGATCATCTGCGGTGGCCTTCCGGTTGATGTGATTCAGACGATTCAGGCAGCAAAGCTTCCCAATTTAAAAAAGCTGCTGCTTTATATTGGAAGTGACTGCTATGGATTTGACGGCAATGCAGATACCATAAAAACATTTCTGGAGAAGGCAGATTTCCCCAGGCTGGAATATTTAGGGATCGCGGACAGCGAGATCCAGGATGAACTGGCAGCAGTGGTTTTAAAGAGCAAGTTTATGGATCAGATCCATACATTGGATCTGTCCTGCGGAACCTTGTCGGATGAGGGCGGGGAACTGCTTTTCAAAACCCTTCCGTCTTATCCGAATATAAAAAAACTGGATGTTCATTATCATTATCTATCCGATGCTATGGTGGCGAAGCTGAAGATGCTTCCTCTCAAGCTGGATGCATCGGATCAGAATCAGCCGGAGCATTATCGAGGTGAGATCTGGATGAATGCCATGCTGACAGAATAAGAGCTGGAGCGACAGGAGAGGAAGTTGTGGACAGAATCATTCAAGAAACCCATCCAAAGCATCGGCACATCGTCCTTTTAGGAAATCTGGAAACGAAGCGGACCATCTTTTTTTTACATGCGGCCTGTCAGATCGGGCTGCATGTTCACGTTTTGGACTGGAGGGAGGGATGGCCCAGGCTGTGGGATCCGCCTGCCTTGTGCCGGCTGATGGAAGGATGGGAACAGGAGGAAGCTTTGATTAAGATCGATCCTCCTGTCTGGGAGAGCTGCCGGCTGGAGGAGCTGGATGGGCTCACAGGCGATTATCAGAAGCAATTGCTGGCCCTGGCCCGCTGTCAGGAAGCTTGCCGGGTGCAGTTTTTTAATCACCCCATGGATATTCTGGCGCTGTTGGATAAAAGAGGGTGCAAAGATACCCTTTCCCAGGCCGGACTATCCATAACGGAAACGGTGGGCGGGCAGGAGCCCATGGAGAATATAGACCAGCTTCTGGCGGCTATGGAGTCCGGCCGGATCTATCAGGTTTTTATTAAGCCGGTTCATGGCTCCGGCGCTGCCGGTATCGCGGCCTTCCGGTTTCAGCCGAAAACCGGGCAGATGGTTCTCTACACCTGTGCGATGGAGGAGCCGTCTTCCCGGGAGCTGGTGAATACCAAACGGCTCCGGCGCTTTTCCCACCGGCAGCAGATCGTTCCTCTTCTGAACCGTCTGCTGGAGCTGGACTGCATTGTGGAGCGCTGGTATGCCAAGGCGGAGCAGGATGGCTTTTCTTACGACCTGCGGGCAGTTATGCAGGATGGAAAACTGGATTTTCTGCTGGCAAGGCTGTCCAAAGGCCCTATTACCAATCTGCATTTGAATAATCACCCACTGCCTGCCAAAGAGCTGAAGCTGCCTGAGGCGGTTACAGAGGAAATAACAGCCTTGTGCCGGAATGCCATGGAATGTTATCCTGGATTAAAGAGTGCCGGGATCGATCTTCTGTTGGAAAAAGGCAGCCTGCGGCCTCGCATTATTGAGATGAACGGGCAAGGTGATCTGATTTATCAGGATATTTACCATGAAAACCGCATCTACCTTCATCAGGCGGAAATGATGAAGCGCGGATGGAAAAATCAACCAATATAATGAAATGGAGTATGTACAATGACTGAAAAGATAGAAAAACCAGCTGCTGGTGATGTGCCCATCCGTCTGTTTGCAGCTTCCCAGCAGGGAAGGAGAACGCCTTCTGTTGATATGAATCAGGTGGTGGGAACCCATGATATCCTGTTTCTCTGCCTGGACACACTGCGGTACGATGTGGCGGTTCAGGAGGAGGCGGCCGGAACCACCCCGGTCTTAAACCAGTATGGTCCCTGGAAGAAATGCCAGGCGCCAGGCAATTTTACATATCCGTCTCATCATGCCATGTTTGCCGGCTTTCTTCCCTGTCCCTATGATGCTAAAAATGTGGCAGACCGGGAGCTTTTATTCTTTCCAGGGCAGATCGGCCTGGGAAAGAAAGGACCGGAGGGCGCCTATGCATTCTCCGGAAGGACCATTATGGAAGGACTTGAGAAGGAGGGCTATGATACCTGGTGTGTGGGAGGCGTGGCTTTTTTTGACAAGCGTTCCGAGCTTGGAAAGGTTTTTCCAGGATATTTTCAGAAGAGCTATTGGAATCCCTCCTTTGCCTGTCCGGTAAAGGACAGCACAAAAAACCAGGTGGATTTTATCCTGAAAAAGCTGGATGGAGCGGAGGCAGACCGGCATATTTTTCTGTATCTGAATGTAGACGCCATTCATTATCCCAATTATTTTTACCTGGAAGGTGCTTCCCATGACAGCGTGGAAAGCCATGCAGCAGCCCTCCGGTATGCAGATCAGGAGCTTGGACGGCTGTTTACTCAGTGGAAAAAGCGGCGCGGCGATACCTTTGTGATCTGCTGCTCCGATCACGGCACCTGCTATGGGGAGGATGGCTGTCAGTTTCACGGCATCAATCATCCCATTGTGAACACCGTTCCCTACAAGCACTTCTTTATCTGAATGGCAACGGTTCAGAACCCTTACAGTTACCCGCAATGATCTACGTTGGCAAGGAGCGTTATTTCCTATGAACCCTTATATTCAGTATATGTACAGCTACCCCCATAAAACGGCATACCGTCCGCTGGAGGGAATTTTTCTGAAGGACTATGCTTCCTGTCTGGCTGGCAGAGGACATGGCCTTTATCTGCATATTCCTTTCTGCCAGACAAAATGCGGCTACTGCAATCTGTTCTCTGTCACCGGACAGGGAGAGGAGAAGATAGACCGCTATCTGGATGGAGTGGAGCGGCAGCTTACCCAGTTTCGGGATATTCTGGAGCCATACGGGGCTGAATTTGGGGATGTTACCATCGGCGGCGGCACACCTTTGCTGCTGACGGAAAAGCAGCTGGATCGGATGTTTCAGCTGGTGGACAGCGGCCTTTCCCTTGTCCGGAACCGGGATCTGATCATCGAAACGGCGCCGAATCAGACCACAAAAGAGAAATTGAAGCTTTTAAAATCGGCAGGAGTCACCCGGATCAGCATGGGAATTCAAAGCTTTCATGATGGTGAACTGAAAACCCTGCAGCGTCAGCACCATGCAGGGAAAGCCAGAGAGGCTCTGGATTTGCTGAGATCTTTCTCCTTTCCCTGCGTCAATCTGGATTTTATCTATGGAATTCCAGGGCAGACCATAGGCTCTCTCCTGGACTCCCTGGAGGAAGCACTGACATTCCAGCCGGATGAACTGTTTTTATACCCGCTTTATGTGAAGCATGGCGCCGGGTTGGAGCGAAAGCTGCAGAATGAGGGGCTGGTGCTGGATCCGGAACTAGCTTTCCAGCAGTATCAGGAGGCATCTGCCTTTCTGCGTTCCTTTGGCTTCCGGCAGGATTCTATGCGGCGTTTTGTGCGGCGGCCAGATCGCCGCGCCTTTTCCGACTGCGGTTTTGGAACCTCCCTGGCACTAGGCTGCGGCGGCCGAAGCTATCTGGGAAAGCTTCATTTCTGTACTCCCTATGCCATTACCCAAAAAGGCTGCCTGTCCCAGCTGAGGGCTTTTGAGCAGACGGAAGATTTTAATGTGATCACACATGGAATCCTGCTTTCTGAGGAGGAGATCAGACGGCGGTTTGTGATCCGCCATCTGCTGATCCAGCCAGGGTTGAGCCTGAAAACGTATTATGATCACTTTAATTCCGATGCAGAGCATGATTTCCCGCAGCTGGCTTACTGGCTGCAGCAGGGCTGGCTTCGAAAGGAGGTTTTTCCGGCAGGAGAACTGGATTTGGGAGCCGAGACCATGCTTACTTTGACCGATACTGGCATGGGACTTTGTGATTATCTGGGACCGCAGCTGATTTCCCAGGAGATACAGGGTCGTATGGATGAATGGGAGGAGCGAAATTTATGAGCAGAACCATGATCCTCTACCGCGGCAGCTTGAAAAGCTGTAATTACCGCTGTTCCTACTGCCCCTTCTCCAAGCACCGGATGTCTGAGATGGAACTGGAACAGGACAGGGAGCAGTGGCTGTGTTTTTGTAAGCAGCTTTTGGACCGCGCAGCACGGTTGAATATCCATGCACTGATGGTGGTTCCATATGGAGAGGCGCTGATCCATCCCTGGTATTGGGAGGGACTGGCTGCTTTCACTGCGTCAGATGACTTTGATGCCGCAGGCGCCCAGACCAATCTCAGCTTTCCCATTCAAGATGCCCTGGAACGTTTCCTGGGGGCAGGCGGAAAAAGGGAAAAGCTGCGGCTCTGGGCCACCTTTCACCCGGAGATGACTTCTGTAGAAGAATTTGCAGAAAAATGTATCCAGCTTACCAAAGCTGGCATTGTTCTCTGTGCAGGGGCAGTAGGTGTGCCGGAACATACAGCGCTGCTGAAAAAGCTGCGGCAGGCTCTGCCGCAGCAGATCTATCTGTGGATCAATAAGATGGATGGATATAAGCATCCCTATACAAAACAGGAGCAGTCTGATTTTCTGGAGATCGATCCCTTTTTTCTGCAGGAGCTGATCCCGGTTCCTGGTGACAGCATCCAATGTGAAGGCCGTCTTTTTGTGGAAGGGAATGGAGCGGTTCGTACCTGCAATATCAGCCCTGTACTGAAAACAAACTGGTATGAGCTGGATGCGGCCCTTCCGGAGCCTGTCTGCAGACGGAGGCTGTGCTCCTGCTATTTGGCCTACGGCGGCAGAAGGGACTTTATGAACCAGATTCTGTTCGGTCCCTATCCGCTGTTTCGCATTCCCCGCCGCCCGAAAGCCGTTTTTCTCGACATCGACGGCACGTTGATTCCTGCAGGAACCCATTCTGTTCCGGCCCGGACGGCCGAGCTCTTGACCATGCTGGTGAAGGCGCAGGGCAGCCTGCTGTTTTTTGCCACTTCCCTGCCTTATGAGGAGGCCATGAAACGCTGCAGGAATGTGCGGCATCTGTTTGGCGGCGGAATCTTTGCCGGGGGCGCCCATATCCTGTTTGACGGCGGCGTCCATCCAGATGATCCACGGGAATCTTGTGAATCTTATGTTTCCTTGCCGGAAGAATGTGTGACATACTTAGAACCGCAGCGGAAGCAATTTCGCTTTCGGATTTTAACCTGCCGGAAGAATGGATGGGTTTATAAGTTGACCCTGAGGCGTTCTGCCCATATGCCCTGGAGCAAAAGGGAAGCAGAGACATTATTTTCCCTTCTGCCGGAAGTGTTTCAGAAAACCCTTCGGTATTTCATAGAAGCGAATTGCCTGCAGATCGTTGATGCCAAAGCAAGCAAAGCCAATGGAGTGCGGACCTTGTGCCGCTGGCTGAATCTGCCGCTGTCCGATATTGCAGCCGCCGGAGATTCGGAAGAGGATCGGGAGATGCTTAATCTACCCTATTGACTTCTTGTTGGATCTGGTGTAAAATTTTCTCAATAACAAGTACCTGAACTGTGAGCACATCGTCCTTGCAGGGAAGGGAACATGATTCATAACTGACCGGAAAGAGGATCTGACGGGAAGACTGCACAGTCTGTATGCTGCATTTTTGCATGGATACAGTTTTTTTGCATATTCTGGAATACACAGAGAACCTTTTCGGAGGTTCTCTATTTTTTGTTGTGAAACGATCTGGCAAAGTAACAGTTCAAGGTATTTGAACTGTTACCAAGCAAGAGCAAAGGAAAGGCATGGTAAGCAAATGGAAGAAAAGGAAACCAGAA
>JAUNOF010000044.1 GCA_030537215.1 Lachnospiraceae bacterium | reverse complement strand
GGAATGTGTCAAGTGGGTTTGCACGAAATGTAAAAAAACTGCACGAAATGTTTCCGCATTTCAAAAATTGCCTTCCTGTATATCTTACTATGGATTACATTACGATGATCCTGGGAATCTCCCCACAATATGAAAGTCGCACACATCATCACCAGCGGCCAATGTCTTCGTTCTGTAAAGGGTATTTCCCATCAGCTCCTGAGAAGCATAATCCGTCAGGCATAAATATTTCAAGAGGTGGCCGCACTGCTCCATCTGTCCCATTTTACATACGGCACATTCTGTATAAGTAATATAGCACTCCGGTTTTGATAAATCATAGGAAAACGAACACTTCCAGTTAAAAGGATATTCCCCTTATTTTTCTTTGACATCTCGGTTAGTTTATGCTAACATAACACATATGGAGATGATAATGCGATGAGAAGTAATACTCACCCATCTGACGCTTCCTCTTCTGCTGCCACCACCAGAAAAAAACTGCTGGAAGCCGGAACGGAGGAATTTTATCAGTTTGGATACCAGCAGGCAAGCCTGCGGCGGATCTGCAAGGCCTGCGGCGTTACCACCGGAGCCTTTTATTTTTCCTTTGCCAGCAAGCAGGAGCTGTTTCATTCCATTGTAGATCCAGTGGTCAGTCAGATGCTTACCCTAAGCGAAGAATTGGTCAAAAAGGAGCTGGACGATCCCAACTCTGCCCGGGAAAATGACAGAAAAACCATGGAATTTGAGCTTCGTTACCGGAAAGAGCTGATCATTCTTCTGGAAAAATCGGAAGGAAGCGGTATGGAAGATTTAAAAGAACTGCTGTTTCAAAAGCAGATTTCTTATTTTACCATGTTTTTTGAAAACGAGCTGGGCCATCCGCCGGATACGGAAATCATGAAGCTTTTGGCAGGCATCCGGCTGCAGGGCAACTTAAAATTATTAAAAGGAAATTATGACATGGAACAGACCTTATTGTTAAATGAGATCCTGAGCGGCTACGCCCAGGGCGGATATGAATACCTGATTCACAATTTAAGACACCGGTTATAGAACCTGAGGGAGAAAACCCTCAGGTTTTTTATATAACAAAACATATCAACTGTTATGCTGATTCTGCTCTGCAAAGAGGTCTGCATAGCAAATACGATTCAAGGAGGTTTACTTATGAAACAACCAAACTACGGGAACTGGATTCCCAAAACCATGATGTACATTCTGTGGGGCGGCACCGCAGTCTTAGGAGTCCTGTGGCTGCTCTGCTCCAACCTGCGGCGCATCCCGATCCTGTCCTGGGTCTTCCTTTTCCTTACGCTGCTCTTTGGAGGAATGGCCCTCTATATGCAGAAGTGCCGTCAAGCCTTCTCCTTTACCGGCGGGCGCGTGATGGGAAGCATTCACCAGGCCCTCTTATCCCATCTGTCCTGGGACGGACGCGGCAGCCTTTTAGACATTGGCTGCGGCTCTGGAGCACTTACCATACTGTGCGCCAAAACCTGGCCCCAGGCCCGTATCACAGGGATTGACTACTGGAGCAAGGAATGGAATTACGCCAAGGAGCAATGCGAAGAAAATGCCCGCATGGAGCAGACCTCTCCCATTACCTTTTGTCAGGGAGATGCTGCCAGGCTTCCCTTCCCGGATAACAGCTTTGACGCTGCAGTCAGCAACTTTGTATTCCATGAAGTTCGGACACAGCCGGATAAGCGCCAGGTAGTCAGGGAAGCCCTTCGCATTGTAAAAAAAGGGGGAGCCTTCGCCTTCCATGATTTATTCGAACAGCAGCAGATCTATGGAGATATGGAGGAATTTACAGAGCAGCTAAGGGCAGAGGGAATTACAGAGCTCCACTATCTTCCTCATACGGAAAATCTTGACTGTATTCCATGGTATGTAAAGGCTCCCTGGCTGTTAACGGGTATGGGAATTCTTTATGGTATCAAATAAGAGATTACATCCTCTCCCTCCGAATCATCTCCCGAATGGCCTCCACCGCCACCTTGATGGCAGCCTCCGTGTCATGCACCTGCTCATCCGGCAGCCCCATGGCGCGGCGGGTCTGATTGGCGATAACCAGCATCACGGAGCCGCAGCGCACCCGGCGCACGCTGGCTACGATAAAAAGGGCTGCCGATTCCATCTCTGAAGCCAGAGCGCCGCACTTCATCCAGGCATCCCACTTGCTGTTCAGCTCATAGGAAACCGGCATGGAATCCGGGGAATGCTGCCCGTAGAAATTATCCTTGCACTGCACTACCCCAAGGTGACAGCGCAGCCCCAGCTTCTCGGCGCTTTCCTTCAGAGCAGCCGTCACTGAGAAATCCGCCACCGCCGGATACTCGATGGGGGCATATTCCTTGCTGGTTCCCTCAAACCGGATGGCTCCTGTGGCAATCACCACATCGCCGCCCAGAATCTCCGGCTGCATCCCGCCGGAGGTTCCCACCCGGATAAAGGTGTTGGCTCCGCAGTGGATCAGCTCCTCCATAGCGATGGAGGCGGATGGGCCGCCGATTCCGGTGGACATCACGCTTACCTTCTCTCCCTCCAGCGTGCCGGTGTAGGTGGTATATTCCCGGTTCTGGGCCACCTTCACCGGATCGTCAAAATGAGCTGCAATCTTCTCGCATCTCCCCGGATCCCCAGGCAGGATCACATAACGTCCAACTTCTCCCGGCGCAACCCCGATATGATACTCCCGATTATTCTGTGCATAAACTAACCCCATAATCCCATGCTCCTTTCCAAATATTCCCTTTACGTTCTATCCTAATTCTGATATAAAGATATAACCCAGGCAGCAGATCGCCTCTGCGCCTGGGTCAAATCTTTCAGTCAACTGTCCGGCAGATGCATTCCGCCTCAGACTTTAGTGATGGAACAGACGGATTCCAGTAAATGCCATGGCCATACCGTACTTATTGCAGGTCTCGATCACCTGGTCGTCCCGCACGGAGCCGCCTGGCTCTGCGATGTACTTCACGCCGCTCTTATAGGCCCGCTCGATATTGTCCCCAAATGGGAAAAATGCGTCGGAGCCTAATGCCACATCCTGCATCTTGTCTAACCAGGCCCGCTTTTCTTCTCTGGTAAATACAGGCGGCTTTACCTTAAAGATTTTTTCCCACGCGCCGTCTGCCAGCACATCCATGTATTCCTCACCGATGTAAACATCGATGGCATTGTCACGGTCCGCCCGCTTGATGCCGTCTACAAACTGCAGATTCAGAACCTGAGGCGCCTGACGCAGGAACCAGTTGTCTGCCTTCTGGCCTGCCAGTCTGGTGCAGTGTACCCGGGACTGCTGGCCTGCGCCGATGCCGATGGCCTGGCCGCCCTTTACGTAGCACACAGAATTGGACTGGGTATACTTTAAGGTGATCAGGGAGATCATCAAATCAATCTTTGCCCCATGGGGGATCTCCTTATTCTCGGTCACTACGTTTGCCAGCAACTCCTCATTGATATCCAGTTCATTTCTTCCCTGCTCAAACACGATTCCAAACACCTGCTTGCGCTCGATGGGCTCGGGAACGTAATCCGGATCGATCTGGATCACATTGTAATTGCCGTTCTTCTTTGCCTTTAAAATCTCCAGCGCCTCCGGCTCATAGCCTGGTGCGATCACGCCGTCAGAAACCTCTCTCTTAATGATTTTGGCGGTGGAAACGTCGCACACATCGGAAAGGGCAATAAAATCACCGAAGGAGGACATTCTGTCTGCGCCTCTTGCTCTGGCGTAAGCACATGCCAATGGTGACAGCTCGCCCATATCATCCACCCAGTAGATCTTCCGAAGTACCTCATCCAACGGAAGGCCTACTGCCGCGCCTGCCGGAGAAACATGCTTGAAGGAGGTTGCTGCCGGAAGCCCGGTGGCCTTCTTTAGCTCCCGCACCAGCTGCCAGCCGTTACATGCATCCAGGAAATTAATGTATCCGGGGCGGCCGCTTAATACGGTGATGGGCAGATCCTTTCCCTCATTCATAAAGATCCGGGAAGGCTTCTGATTTGGGTTGCATCCATATTTTAACTCTAATTCGTTCATTTTCATTTACTCCTTTGTCTGATCTCTTTGACTGGTTTATCCTAGTCGGATTTATCTCATCCGTCCTGCTTTACTGATTCTTATTCACAATCCGTGTTTCATACTTGCCGGTTGCAATGTCGATAAACCGCACAAATAAAGAAACCTTGTTATCCGGATTCAGATTTTCCCAAACCATATGGGTAAAGGCGTCAATATCGCCGGAGATCTTCACCCATTTCGGCTCGCCCTCAAAGCTTGGCAGAGGATTGCCGTCGTGCATGTAGGTGTGGATAAAGCGCCCCTCACCGGCAGCCGGATTCTCGTAGGCATAGGTATAGCGGCTGCAGCTGTCCGGATTGCCGTTATTGCTCTTTAAGATGGACATGGCATAATTATATTTTCCATTTTCAATGTGCATAATACCGGAAATCCGAGGGGTGTAGTTGGGGCCGTCCGGCTCGAATTCACGGCTTCTTAAGGACTGCTCAAAGGTCATCTGCTTATCCATGCCATCATAGATGGTATCGGTCTGATCGCCGTTGGTCACAATGGTCTTATTCCCCAGCACACGCACCGGGGCATAGATGATCAGGCTTGGATCGGTCAGCTTGGAAGGATCAAACGCCTGGGTGCGGATTCCCTCGCCTTCCTCCACAAATACACGGTTGCGGCTGTTCTCACTGCGTCCCATAATAAAGTAAGCAGTTACAGCCTTGGCTCCATCCTCCGACTTTCCGATCACAATTCCTCTTCCCGGATAAGCATTATTCTTCAGTTCTTCTGCTAATGAAAGCATCTGCATGGTAAATTCCCCTTTCTTTTCCCTTGTCATCACCGTCACGGACCTGCTGCCTGTGAACCGGTTTATTTCACGTTGAAACGCTCATTCCTGTATGCCCAGCCGGGTTTTCTTAAAAAAGAATCCCCCGCAGCATTTTCATCACGCAGGAGACAAAGCTTCCTGATGGAATGAAACTTCCCGGCATAACGAAAAAACCGCCCGGGCATACCAAAATTAAGTGCCCAGGCGGTCGACTATCATGCTTCCTCGTGCTCCCTGTGGTTTCTCCCACTATCCGCCAGTTGCACGCCCTATAACCCTATCATATATGATTCCCCAAAAAACCGCAAGTATTTTTTAAGATCATGAAGCAAGCATTTCTAAATCCCTGCCAATACAGCAGCACCGGGCGGGCACAGCTCCCTGTGAATGCCTTTTCAGCCCGCCGGCACTTAGGCGCGGTCTCTCACGCGCCTTAGTACCGCTGCGTGCTGAAGAGAGCGAGAGCGCGCTGAACAGGGAACTGTGCCCGCTCGGTGCGGACCTTTCGCCATTTCTATATTTCTATTCGTTCCTGATCGCCGCCAATGGACTTAATTTCATGGCTCTGGTAGCCGGCAGGAAGCCTGCCGCCATTCCCACAAAGATGGCAAAGCCCAGCGCCGCCAGATTCAGCCACAATGGGATTCTGGATAAGTCTCCTGCCATTCCGGTCAGGGCCTGCCCGCCGGCAAACCGGTTGATCACCATGGAGACCAGAAGGCTTAAAAGAATTCCTGCTACTCCGCCCATAAATCCGATAAACCCGGACTCCAGCAGGAACATATCCCGGATATT
The DNA here is from genome assembly GCA_030537215.1 of Lachnospiraceae bacterium. Taxonomy (GTDB): domain Bacteria; phylum Bacillota; class Clostridia; order Lachnospirales; family Lachnospiraceae; genus Caccovicinus. The sequence goes on along the minus strand of JAUNOF010000044.1, from coordinate 15,056 downwards.
CCTCATATCACAGCCAAGCACCTTCATCACGCCGATCTCCTTGGTCCGCTCATAAATGGACATCATCATGGTATTGGCGATGCCGATGGCAGCCACAAACAGGGATACGGCGCCGATGCCTCCCAGCACGGCCTGAACCATCTGGGACTGCTTCTTGGACTGCTCCAGCCACTCCATGTTGCTGGAAGCCTGATAGCCCAGGTTTGTAATTTCCGCCTGTACCGCCGTTACATGCTCCATATCGTCCACGAAAACCTGTGCCGAGTCATAAACCAGGTAGGAAAGCGCTTTCCCCTTTTTGTTCGTAGGCTGGCCGGGGATGGGATTTTTCTTAAAGATCCGTTTTAGCTGCTCCTCTAAAAGCCCTACCTCCACATACACATCATAGCTGTAGCTGTTCCAGTTGTCCACGCCGCCTTCTACCAGGGCGGCTGCGGGGATCATGTATTTCTTAGGAGGTTTTACCGCACTTCCGCCCTCAGAAGGATAGCGGGAGGAATAATAGGCATCCATGTCAAAGATCACATACAGAGGTTTATTCATCAGATCCACATCCGGCAGCTTGCCGGAATCCCAGTACCCCTGTCCGGTCTTGGAATTAGAAAACTGAGTAGGAAGCATATTGCCCAGCACCATGGTCAGCTCCTTATCCCTGGAGGAGGGAAGGGTTCCCTCTCCGATTGGGATCTCCTTCAGAAACTCCTCGCTGACGCCTTTCATATTGGCATAGGCCTGATAAACCCCCTGCTTAATCAGTACATTAACAGAAAGCACCGGGGAAACGCCCTTCACATGGGGCAGGCGTTTCAGCTGCTTGATCACATCATCCGTGATATAGTTGGGCTCTGTTTTGGAATCAGAGCTGGAGAAGCCCCACCGTGACTCGGAGTAAACTTCTATGGTAGTCAGACTGCCGTAGGAGGCGATCTGCTCCACAGTCAGCTCATTCAGTCCAATACCCAGGGATACCATCACCACAATGGAGGCCGTGCCGATCACCACACCCAGAACCGTCAGCACCGTCCGCAGCTTTCTCCGCCGAAGGTTATTGATGCTCATAATCAGAAGATCACGAAATTTCATCGTCGATTCCCTCTTCCTCTAACTTCTGCTGCTTTTTCTTTTTTCTGCCCTTGAGCCATGTGGTAATTCCCACAGCCAGCACCACTAAAACCGCGGCGGCTCCTGCGATCGCGATCTTTTTCTTCATCGGATCGGCAAGCCACCCTGCAAGCCCTGCCGGTGCGTCAGCCTCCATTCCGTCCATGCCGTCCATACCTTCCAGCATGGAGTCGTCAAATTCCGGCATCGGCTCAGTTACCAGTAAGCTCAGTTCCTTTTCCACCTCAGTCACCTCTCCGTTTTCATCCTCGTAGGAAATGATAACCCGGATCTTTCCATCATCTGCGGTAGGAGCGGCTCCGGTGATCATCACATCTACATTTCCCGTTTCTCCCGGCTTAATATTTCCTACATATGCTTCATTGGTTTTAATGGAGTCTGCCTCAAACCGGGCGTTCACATTATAAAGCTGGATCCGGCCGGTGTTATTGATCCCGAACATGATGTTGGTCTCTCCGCCTACCTCAATGGCTTCCGGCATTACCTCAAAGGTACTGGTACTTAACCGTGCCTTCTGATAGATGGGCACGTCCACCGTCACGCTTTCCTCTGCGTTCTTAAATTCTGGGCTGTCGTACTTCTCCTTTATGGTTATGGTGTAGGAGCGCTGGTCGATCCCTGCCTTTGCCAGATACCGCATCCGAAGCTCTGTGGAGGCGCCGGCTGCCAGAGAATTTACCACAATAGAGGAAGAGCCGGACTCTGTGGAAAATACGGAGGTATTATCTACCTTTTCCGGTTCCAGGGTAAACAGGATATTGCTGGCCGCCACGGAGGTGGAGGCATTTTTCATATTCAGGATCAGGTCGAACTCTTCTCCTGCCATGATTTTTTCCGGCTCTGTGCGGAAGCCGTCCACGATGATTCTGGCCTTGGTACGGTCATTCTCATTAAAATCACCCAGGCTGTCCTCCTTCTCCTTGCTGGTGATATGGACGTAAAACTCATAATCCTTGGACTGAACCGTGGTGTCCGTGCTCATGGTTTCTCCAGTGGCAGAATTGCGGAATGCGCCGGGCCCTTCTGCAATCTTTTTGTCCCCGTCCATGCTCTCCCGGTAGGTGATCTTAAATTTAATAGGGTAAAATCCCGTATAGCTGTCCTTCCGGATAGCCATGCTGTAAGGCAGCTCTACTGTCTGCCCGGATTCGATCACCTCAAAATACCGGTCATAATTCCCGTCATTAATCATAAACGGAAACTCATCGTCGCTTCGGCTGAGCACCATGCTCACCGTCACATCGTAGGCCGGCATCCGGCTCTTATTCCGGAGATTGATGCCGAAATTCATCACATTGGGATAGGTTCCGTAAGGAGTGGACTGACCTTCACCCAGGGCAAAGGCCACCTCCTCCGTACTGTCATCATCGTCATCCGAATCGCGGGTGGAGGAGGCGGTACCGATCCACACATTCATAAAATCCGTTTCCTCCGAACCGTCCTTTCCGTTCTGATAGATGGCGATGGGGATACAGTAGTAGCCCTCCTTCATATCACGCCGCACTCTGGCAGACAGGGTTACGGTCTTGGAGCTTCCCTCCCGCAGATTGCCCACCTTTCTCGGCTCAAAGGTGGACTCGCTGATCTCGAAAGGAAAATTATTCTGCAATCCGGCTTCTTCTCCGCCGTCCTCCGGCATATCGTAAAAGGCAGCTACATCCCTGGAAAGCCCGATCCACACATCCTCCATATCATGAGGCGCCTTGATGGTAACGGGAATACTCATCACCTTTCCCACCTTGCCCGATGGGTCCCGTTTGATGACCAGATATTCATTATTATAGACCCGGTCATCCAGCACATTCTCATAAGCAGCCATGGCCTCCATTCCCAGCGCCGGCACCGAGCAGCAGGCAATAATCACTGCCGCCGCTGCCGCTCCGATCCGCCGGATTCCCTGACCGATCCTGCTTTTCACCCTGTCCTTTATCCGCCAGGCTGCTCTTCCTTTGTTTCTATATTCCACTGCAGCTTTCTGTTTCATTTCTCACAGCTTCCTCCCTTTTCTATGTAAAATTGTAATGGTTCAGGACTCTTCCCTCTGCTCCTGATCTTCTCCTCCCAGCACCTCCCGGGCTCCTTCCTCGATGCTGACGATTTTTCCATCAATGATCCGGATCCTCCGGTCTGCATAGGCGGCCAGATTATTATCATGGGTAACCATCACCAGCGTCTGCTTCTGCTCTCTAACGATCTTCTGCATCAGCTTCAACACTTCCATGGTGGTCTTTGAATCCAGATTTCCTGTAGGCTCATCCGCAAAAATAATCTGAGGATTCACTGCCAGCGCTCTGGCGATTCCCACTCTCTGCTGCTGGCCGCCGGACATCTGGTTGGGCATGTGCTTGGCCTGTCCGCCTACTCCTACCAGCTCCATATATTTCTTCGCCCTGGCAAGCCGCTCCTTCCTGCCCATGCCCCGGAAGGACAGAGGCAGCGCCACGTTTTCAATGGCATTCATAGTGTTCAGCAGATTATAGGACTGAAAGATAAAGCCTACCTTTTCCCGTCGGAAGGTGACCAGCTCCTTCTCCGACAGATTTTCGATATGTCTTCCGGCAATCTGGATCTCTCCCTTTGTGGGCTTCTCCAGTCCTGCCAGCATATTTAAAAGGGTGGATTTTCCAGAACCGGAAGTGCCTACGATGGCGCAGAATTCCCCTTTATATAAGGTAAAATCTACACCATTCAAGGCCCGGACCTTTGTTTCGCCCACCCTGTATATTTTGTAGAGATTTTTTACCTGGATAATTGGCGTTCGTTCCATTTGTTTGTTCCTCTCTATGGCAGCGAAATAACAGACCGCTGTGGTCTGACCTTAGTATATCACCCATTACCCCAACATTCTTTTCTTTCTTCTTAATCTTCATTAAGGATTCCTTACGCCGTCAACGGGGCGGTTCCGTTCCCCCAACGGAGGCCTGTCCGATTCCCTGGATCCTCCGATGAAACTCCTTGAAATACTCTTCCGGGGAAATATACTGATCCTTATTCACCCGGTAGGCTGGATTCCACATATTGACTACTACAATCTCCGTCTTAGCCGGATTCTTAGTATGGCGGTAGCTGGCGTCTGCGGTAAACTGATAATTCTTTACCACATCCTTCCAAACCATATGCTCGCCCCGGTTGCGGATGGATTTCTTATTATAGAAAACTTCCTTCGCCACCAGCTTAAAAATCTCCTCACCGCCGCAGACGATCACCTTCGGGCGGATCAGCCGGATCTGGCGCTTTAAAAATTCAATGTACTGGTAGCCGTAGTTCAGCCACACATCATCTGAGGATTCCTTGCCGCCCCGCTTGTTCACGTACACCACTCCCAGAGTGTCCATTACCTGGGAATTCGTCATCTGCTCCGCCGTCTCTCCCAGCAGAAGCCGCTGCATCCCCACCACATAGCCGCGCTCATCTTGATAACCCTTTTTATACCTGCGAAGCTCCCTGCGGACATCTGTAATCACGGGAAAGGCAAGTCCCTTCTGGATATACCGCTTCAGGCTGGGCTCCTTTAAGATGTAAAGAACACCAGAAAAATGCTCTGGATTCACCACTCCGTCGATGTGAAAGCTTCTCTTGTCAATCTCCATATAGCTGGTATTGCTTATGGTATCGGTTTCTGTATAGTGCATGGTCTGCCACAGCACATACAGCTCCTCCAAGGAACTGCAGTCTGCCGCAAGGCCTTCGATGACGATCTGTTCTAATGTTTTTGCCACATGTAGTCCCCCTCCCAGGTATCTTTTCCCCTCCAGTATATCATAAAAAATCCATCCATACACCGTTTTTTCCTGTGCCGGATAACTTTTTGCCCCGCTGATCCTGTTTCCAGCTCTGATGCCCCTTATTAAATTTTTAAAAAAGAGGTGGAAATATCCCTGCAAATGCTTTATAATGGATGAGATTAAATGATAGAATCCAATTATTGAGACATGAATACGAAGGAGGCTCTCATGAGACACTTACTCAACCCATTAGACTTTACTGTGGAAGAGATTGATGAGCTGCTGGCAATTGCCGGTGACATCGAAAAAAATCCTTCCAAATATGCACATGTTTGCGACGGCAAAAAGCTGGCAACCTGTTTTTATGAACCAAGCACCAGAACCCGTCTCAGTTTCGAAGCAGCCATGCTGAATCTGGGAGGAAGCGTACTTGGTTTTTCTTCTGCCGACTCCAGCTCTGCTGCCAAGGGTGAAAGCATTGCTGACACCATCCGGGTAATCTCCTGCTATGCCGATATCTGCGCCATGCGTCATCCAAAGGAAGGTTCAGCCTTAGTAGCTTCTTTACATTCCGGTATTCCGGTGATCAATGCCGGCGACGGCGGTCATCAGCATCCTACGCAGACCTTGACGGATCTGCTTACCATCCACTCCTTAAAGGGGCGTCTGAATAACTTAACTGTGGGCTTATGCGGCGACTTAAAGTTCGGACGCACCGTTCATTCCCTGATCAATGCCCTGGTTCGCTATCCCAATGTGAAATTCGTTCTGATCTCTCCGCCGGAGCTGCGGGTGCCGGAGTATATCCGGGAGGACGTGTTAAAAGCAAATAATATTGAATTTAAGGAATTAGGCAATCTGGACGAGGCGCTTCCGGAGCTGGATATCCTTTACATGACCCGCGTTCAGAAGGAGCGCTTCTTTAACGAAGAGGATTACATCCGCTTAAAGGACTGCTATATCTTAACTCCCAAGAAGATGAAGCTGGCGAAACCGGATATGTTCATCCTGCATCCCCTTCCCCGTGTCAATGAGATCTCGGTAGAGGTGGACAAAGACCCAAGAGCCGCCTACTTTAAGCAGGCCCAGTACGGTGTTTACGTCCGTATGGCTCTGATCATGAAATTACTGGAGGTATCGCCATGTTAAATATCAGCGGATTAAAAGAAGGTATCGTATTAGACCACATTGAGGCAGGAAAAAGCCTGGACATCTACTACCACTTAGGCCTGGACAAGCTGGACTGCCAGGTAGCCATTATCAAGAATGCCAGAAGCAACAAGATGGGCCGGAAGGATATTATCAAGATCGAGGGCGGTCTGGACGTGATCGATTTAAAGGTGTTAGGCTACATCGACCACAACATCACAGTGAATATTATCCGTGACAATGTAATTGTGGAGAAGAGAGTGTTAAAGCTGCCGAAGAAGATCACCAATGTGATCCACTGCAAGAATCCCCGCTGCATCACCTCCATTGAGCAGGAACTGCCGGATGTGTTTTATCTGGCTGATGAGAAGACGGAGACTTACCGCTGCATGTACTGCGAAGAGAAATACAGCGGAAAGATCTGATTGCTGTTTATCAATCACGAAATACATTCCAACAGGAAAGAGGGCTGACGCTTTGATGTGCCCCTGTCAAGCAGACAGAGACACATCGCTGATACGTCAGCCCTCTTCTTATGAAATCAGGAACGTTCTTTTGTTCACAGAGAATATGCTTTCAGTGCCTTATTGTACTGCAGCGTCTTGCTTCCTGCCAGTTTCGCTGCGCATAATGGATACCCATCCGGCAGGATCTCTGCTGTCCCTTCCGGTTCCCAGTAAAAGATTCCCAGTTCCTCCTGATCCATTTCTCCCATAGCAGCAATGGCATCCTGCATGATCTGATAGCTGCCTTCCTCATCGTAATCCAGACCGCCGATTTCCGTGATCATCACAGGCTTGTGATATTCTTCTGAATATCGCTTCAGCCAGCCGGCAAGCAGTTCCTTGCTGCTTTCAAGCTTCTCCCAGTAAGGATAATAGGAAAAGCCCATGATATCCGTCTTACCGCCGCGGGCAAAGAAGTTCTTCCAGAACGGTTCACACAGCTCACCGCTGCACACAGATGCCAGATGGGTGATCACCTGACAATCCGGGCAGATTTCCTTCACCGCCTCATATCCGGCATTTAAGAAACGCACCAGAGCCTCCGGCGATTCCTTCAAGCTGCCCTTCGGCCACATCATCCCGTTGTTGATCTCATTTCCCACCTGAACCCATTCCGGAATAATATCATGATCCGCTAATAGCTGAAGCACCTCTCTGGTATGGCAATAGACCCTTTTTTCCAGCTGTTCCTGGCTGTCGTTCTTCCAGGCCTCCGGGATATCCTGAACCATGGGATCCGCAAAATGGTCGCTGTAATGGAAATCGATCATCAGCTTCATCCCCTGCTTCTTGACCCGTTTTGCCATCTGGAGCACGCTTTGTACATCACAGAATCCTAACATTACCTTCTCATCTTCCCGCTTCATCCAGAAAGCCTCTTTCGGCGGATTCACAAATACACGCAGGCGCACCGCATTGACTCCCAGTTTCTTCGATATCTGTAATAGATCCGCTTCCTTTCCATCTTCATCCAGCCAGTGATATCCCATGGATTCAAGCTGCGTAACCCAGCCAAAATCCACACCATATATCATCTTCTTCATATCGTGATCTCCTGGTCAAAATCAAATTCGATATATCTGGTATGCATTGCCTTGTATTTAATTCTTATTATCTCATTTCCCGCCAGAACATCCTCTTCCTTTCCCGTATACTGACAGCGCAGGCAATAGTACTCATCTTTTTCTTTATCGTAGAACATATCAATATCCAGATCTCTCATGAAGCAAGACGGACACCTGTAATTCAATTTGCCTTTTCCAGCTTGAGCCATGTTGTAAAGACCTCCTTATCTGCTACTTTCTTCTTATAACCTAATGTAAACATTGGAGAAAATGCGTATCCCTCTCGAATATATCCTTCTCCTCCCTCAGATGCTTCCATGGATACCTTTGTCTCGATAGCAGGTATTCGTGCTGATACTGCCTTTGCATCTGGAAGGCTTTCCTCTCTGCACTTGTATTCATACAGAATCTCCTTCGGCTCATCCCCCTCGCACCGCAAAACAATACCGCTCATATCCTCCGGATACTCAGTGGTTCCATAGCAGGCTACCATATACTCCTGAATCTCTATCTGTGCCTTGGGGTTACTCATCTCAAGAATCTTCCGCTCAATGCGGATGGCGCCGGTTCCTTCCTCAAAGAATAATCTGGTCTGCAGCTTTACAGTCAGATCATAAAATTCAATGTCAACCGGATCCAGCGTCAGGATTCTGGTGTTTCCTTCCTGGGAGAAGTGTGCTTTTGTACGGCACAGACACAGATCCACTTCCTCCCCTTCATAGCAGATCTTAGCGCTGCGGACGGTACCCTCTCCTGCATAATGAGTGAAATATCCTGCCCGGTATTTCTCCTGGATCAGGAATGGATAGGACGCATCCTGCACATGCTTGGTTCCGATGCCCACCTCCCATTTCAGCTTCGCCGCATAAGGACGAAGATCAAAGATGGCACCGCCTTGATCCATGTTGACGCCGGCCCGCATATATGGATCGGCATACCAGAACAGCTGCTTTTTCGAACCGTAGAGAATATCTCTCCACAGCGCGCATTCCGGCTCTGTATAAGTTTTCTTATTTCGGTAATAATCCGCAAACTCTGACATCGTCATGTCGGTCAGCTTGCCTTCCTTCTTCAGCTTACCATAATATTTACATCCGTCGGAATAGGATTTAAGGAGAAGCTCGTAGGGTGCCTCCCAACGTCCCATCTTATTCATCCAGCCGGGCCCTACGAACATCATGTTATAAGCATAACCGTTGTTATACTTCTCCTGTGCCCGGTACTGGTCGATCAGGTTATACAGATATGGAAATTCCCATGTCTTGGAGTCATAGATCATTCCTCGAAGCACATTCTGGGGATGAGTTCCAAAATTAGAGCCATTACCGTCATAACAGGCCAAAAGGTCTCGGGAAAGATGCGGAATCGCCACGATTCCGCTGTCCTCCGCCTCATTTGCCGCCGGTGCATGGGTATTCTGTTTCGATGGGATCCAGGGCGCCCATGGGCCTCCGTCAAACAGGGTATACCAGGAGTTGTTGCAGGTATGATAAGCCTTCGGCCCCTCCTCCCAGCAGGTAGCGATGGCGCACTTGACAGAAGGATAGGTTTCCTTGATATAATTCGTAAGCTCCGCATCCATATAATAAGCGCCTGTAGACTCCGGATAAAAGCCGAATATCTCATGGAATTTTCCAAACACATCATCTACGATGGTCTTTTTATCTTCCATGGAAAACATCCAGATACAGAAATCTTTTGTCTTATATTTCTCACGAAACTCCTCGCAGGGCAATCCTAACAACGATAATGCGATCTCATCGCCGTAGGCTTCATGATCATGCTTCGCGATTGCAACCGCTTCTTCGTTGAAAAGAGACGCATATGTCATATGGATTGTGACCTTTAATCCGTTTTCATGGGCAAGTCTCTGCTGTGTCTTGAAGATATCCAATGATTCGGTAAGCAGCTTCTTATTTCCGATATCCTCCTCCTTCCCATGCCCGGTTACGGTAGCAGAATACTCTGGAACCATCTCCGGTCTGTGAATTACATTCAAAATGAATTCTCCCATCTTCCTTACTCCTTTCATCTATGCTGCCATTTTTGCATAAAAATGCCCGGCATCCCAGCATAAGGATGCCGGACAAATCAGCTTGCCTATTCGTAACTGTTCAGTACTCTCACAATTACACGAATTCTTACTTAACTGCTCCGGTAATACCTTCTGCAAACTGCTTCTGCAGAATGAAGAATACTACCATCGTAGGAACGGAACAGAACAATACGCCCAACATTAACATTCCATAATCGGTGGTATAACCAGATGCCAGATTTGCGATCAGCATCGGCATGGTCTGGGCATTGCTGTCTGTCATGATTACCTTGGGCCACAGGTAGGAATTCCACGCATTCATGAATGTGATAACCGCTGCTGCCGCATAGGTGGATTTCATCATCGGCGCGTACATGCGGTAGAAGATCTGGAACTCAGTCAGTCCGTCAATACGTGCCGCCTCCATAACATCGACGGGGAAGTTTCTGGAGTTCTGGCGGAACATCATGATCAGGAACGGAGTTGACACAGAGGGGAGGATAAAGCCCCATACGGAGTTCAAAAGTCCCATGGAGGAGATCATCTTAAACAGAGGAATCATGGTTGCAACTCCCGGGATCATCATTGCCAGCAGAAGGATCCCAAATACTATATCCTTTTTCTTATCGTGATACAATTCAAATCCATAGCCGGCCAAGGAACAAACCACCAGAGCAAGTACCGTCTGTACAATAGCGTACAGGAAGGAGTTTGCCAGAGATCCCCACAGATCCTGACCTGCGATCAGATTCTGGAAGTTCTGCAATAAATATCCACCGGGAAGGATCCTTCCTCTTGCAACGTCAATGGACTGATTGGTAGCAGCCGAAACCATCCAGTAGAACGGGAATACCGAAATGAATGACACGATTGACAGGAAAATATAAGTTGGAATCAATCGACGCTGGATCATGCTTCTATTTTTTTTATTAGTCACGTGTATCACCCACTTTCAAATTGATGAATGCCAAAACGCCTACCATAATAAATACCACAAAGGCCATTGCCGTAGCGTATCCAAAGTTTGCAACGCTGGTACCGAAGGTGTTATTGTAGATATAATGAGACATGGTTATGGTTGAGTTTGCAGGACCGCCGTTTGTCAGGTTCACAGACTCGTCGAATAACTGCAGCGTACCGTTGATTGACATGATAAAGGTCATGATGATCGTTGGCTTTAAAAGCGGAACAGTAATTCCCCAGAAGGTCTCCCATCCGTTGGCTCCATCAATCTTTGCGGCTTCATATACGGAATATTCAATATTCTGAAGACCAGCCAGGTAGAATACCATGTTGTATCCCGTCCATCTCCAGATCAATGCGATAATGATAACGGCCTTGGCGCTTGCAGGATTTCCTAGAAAATTGTAATTTTCTGACAGAATATGTAAGTTAACAAGAATGGTGTTAATCAAGCCTTCTGTTGCAAACAAGGACTTGAAAATCAAAGAATAAGAAACCAGGGCAGTTGCACAGGGCAGGAACACACAGGTACGGAAAAAGCCCTTCAGCTTCAGGTCTTTATTATTCAGAAGCTGTGCAAGCAGGATTGCAAGCACCAGCATGATCGGTACCTGAATTGCCAGATACAGGAAGGTGTTTATGATGGAACGCTGAAACAGCTTATCCGCAAACATTCTGGCGTAGTTATAAAAAATCGGTTCTGCCCACTGCATGTTTGCACTGGAGCCTGTTTTCAATGAGGTAAAAAACGCGCTGATCATCGGCCAGAAGTTCATGACTGCGATCATTAAAGTTGCCGGAGCTAAGAATATCCAACCTGCTCTTGACTGCTTCTGGAGCAGGTCCATTCCTTTTTTCTTATTCACCTGGAATCCCCCTTACTGTGAAAATATCAAATAACGCATTCTCCTATAAAGCACAAACGGAGAGAACGGCAAACCGCTCTCCCCGCTCTTCTTATAATTTCTGAAGTTTAGTTGCCCATAGCAAAGTTTAATTGGTCTTCTGCATTTTTAAGCTCTGTTTCCAGATCGCTTCCGTTGATCACATTCACGATCGCAGCCGCCAGCTGTGTACGGCAGGTGTAGTGATACGGACTTTGCTCGATGATCTGTACATGAGTTCCCATCTCTACGATGTCTGCATAAATTGGAGTGTTATTAAAATATGCAACACCCTGGTTGTAAACCTCAGACTCGCCTGCAGGAGCATAGGTAGATACAACGCCGCCGTTCTTCAAGGCATTGTCATAGGTTGCCTTTGCGCCCTCTCCGCCGCCGAAGGTATAAGCAAGGAAGTCTTTTGCAAGCTCTACGTTCTTGCAGTTTGCTGTGATGTAAAGGGAGGAGCCGCCGTTAGAAGCATAGCCTTCTTTTCCGCCCTTTAAGGTAGGCATACTGGTAATTTCCCACTTTCCGCTGTTGGCTTCTACCTTCTGGATCGTAGGGATAATCCAGTTTCCGTTCATAACGCCTGCAACCTGATCGCCCTGGATGGCCTTATCGGTGTAATCGGACCAGTTATTAGTCAGAAGGAGAACGCCGGCCTTTGACATATCTACGATAGTCTGAACGACTTCCTTTAAGGTTTCATTCTCTGTAATATATGGCTTCCCATCCTTAAACTGTGATACGCCCTCTGCCTGAAGCATCAGATATACAAGGTCGTTTCCGTCGCCATCCATACACATCAGATACTTGCCGGTCTTCTCTTTTACTGCCTTGCCGATCTCGATAAATTCCTCCCATGAAATTCCGGTCAGATCATCGATGGTGTAGCCGGCCTCTTCCAGAAGATCCACACGGTAAGCAGTGATAACCGTACCACCGTCTACCGGAATGCCGTAATGCACGCCGTCAATAGTGGAATAATCCAGCTTTTCAGCCGAAAAATCATCCCAATTAATATCTACGTCATTCACATCCTGCCATGCGTCCGGATAATCACTGATGTACTGCTGAATCCAGTGATCCTGGAATAAAACGATATCCGGTAAGGTATCGTACTTGCCGGCGGAGGCAGCCGTCTTGATGGCGGTCTCCACATCGCTGGACTGAGACTGCTCCCGAATATCGAGAACGAAATCTGGATTTACGTCTGCCTTATAAGCATCTGCAGCCGCCTGGATCGCCGGGATATTAAACGCCGGATCCCACGCATAAACGGTCAGCGTGTTCTCATTACCGGCTGAAGCACTGCTGCCGCCTCCGCTGCTGCTGCCGCCATTTCCACTTCCGCTGCTGCTGCCTCCTCCGCAGGCAGCCAAGGACAAGGTCATGGTTCCCACAAGCAGCGTTGAAATAAGTCTTTTTTTCATGGTATAACTCCTCCTATCTTTTTTGAGAATACATTGTGCAATATACACAATTTTCATCTCTTTCGTTCCTGTTTACACTAATAATTATACTGATTTTGTTTCATCATTGCGGTTATATTCGTTTAAAAAACATGCAAATTCGATTATTTTTATGGCTGTTTTGCCAAATGACAGTTTTATATAAATAAAAAAGAGCCATAAAACCGTTCCTTTCGGGTTATATGGCCCTTCCAATAGCTTCATTCTATATATTGCATCTAATTTCTCAAATAACGGCGAGTTGGATTACATTTTCTCGACTACTACCTTACAGCGCTTTTTGCAGAAGGCAATCCCATATGCCAGGATGTCATTTCGTCCGTCTTCCCGCAGCACTTCGTCATATCTTCGATCTTTAATTTGTGTTACAGCCCTTTCACATGCCTGATCCAGCTCCTTAAAAGTACGGGCATATTTCAGTTCTATAATAATTCCCGCATCGGGGTCTTCCGGCTTTATGATAACGTCTGCAAAACCATCGCCTGATTCCACGTTCGACTTCACAGACCAGTTTCTGTAATTGCGTAAAAGCCCCAGCAGCATTCCGTGATAGAAGTTTTCCTTATCTTCATCCCGTGCTTTTGTGTCCAGAATACTGATGGTCTGACCCAATATCTGCGTCAGCTGTTTCTGAAGTTCTTCCGCTTTTCCGCATATAAAACCATGATAGAGCCCATTCACCGTATCAACGTTTTTTGCAACGGACTGGTCAAACCATTGCCGGATCTGGTAAACAAAAACCTCCCGCACCTCTCTGTTTGGAATAATTAATTTGAAAACTCCAGATTCCGGCCGCCCAACCTGTGTGAGATAACCTGTTGTAAACAAAACGCTCCAAACATTGTCGATGCTGTTATCAATTTCATCGTAGGTCAGATCCAGACGAATCCTTTTCTCAACAATATCTCCGACAATCAGCTGCTCGATCTCATTTTTTGTGGTCTGATCCGCTTTATCCACAAATCGCTTTACCAGATCGTTTCCGCTGCTGTTAATCCAATACGCCTGTGGTTCTGCATCTGAATCTAACCGCAGCTTTTTCACATAGTTCACTACATCCCACGGGCAATATACATCTGCATCTCCAAAATGATATCCGTCATACCATTCCTTCACCTCGGGAAAACGCCCTGTCAACTCATAATCGTTCAATAAGATCCGTACTTCTTCATCGGTAAATCCGAATTGCTCATCGTGTTCGATATCAACAATGGAATTTACACTAAAATTATTCAGTCCTGTAAAGATGCTTTCCTTAGACACACGCAGACATCCAGTCAGCACTGCAAATTGCAGATAATCATTGGTTTTCAGCGCCTGCCCGAATATGCCCCGAATCAACGACACCATTTCTTTGTAGTAGCCATGCTGAAACGCCTTGTCAAGGGGGACGTCGTATTCATCGATCAGGATCATAACCTTCTGGCCATAATGCTTATATAAAAGCTGCGACAATATCTGCAGGCTGAAAATGAGCAGGCTCCCCTCCATCTTATATCTGCCCTCATGCAGCGCAATCAGGGCACGATATTTGTCTCTTTCATTTTCGGACAATCTCTCACTGCCACATAAGGCAGAAAATCTTTCTGCTTCGATCCCTACAATCTGTATCAGATTATCCTTCGCTTCTTCAAATGCCAATCCATCAACGCCTTTCAAGGAAAGACATATCACTGGGTACTTCCCCATGTGCGTTTCGCACAGTTCTTCATTTTGTGAAATATAAAGGCCGTCAAAGAGAGATGGATCCGTTCCAATTTCAAAAAAGCTTTTCAGCATACTCATATTCAGCGTTTTTCCAAATCGGCGCGGTCGGGTGAATAGATTTACCTTTCCCCAGCTTTGCAGCAGCTGCTCAATCCATTTCGTCTTATCAATATAGTAAAATCCATCCTTACGGATCTCTTCAAAGCTTTCAATTCCCACCGGGAGCATCAAATTTTTTTCCATACCGTCTGCGCTCCTTTCCGAAGCTGTACTCCTAAGCGGAAGCATGACCTGCTGGCCAATACATACACCCCCGCCCAGTGCAATTTGATTTTACCATTGAACCATCTCAATAGCAAGTTATCCGTAAAAGCACTAGGGCTGTTTCACGAAAGATTCTGCTGTGATGCTATATATCATTTACCGCCG
>JAUNOF010000043.1:11154-20737 GCA_030537215.1 Lachnospiraceae bacterium | reverse complement strand
TCAACATGCACCCCACCCCCAAACTGATCCACGCCTCTCACCCGCGCCACCTCATATCCTCTCTCCCGAAGATACTTCACATCCCGTGCCAAGGTTGCAGAGTCACAGCTCACATACACCACCTTTTTCGGCGCCATCTCCACGATCGTATCCAAACAAACCGTATCACACCCCTTCCGAGGCGGGTCTACCACGATCACATCTGCATATACCTGATTTTTATGATACTGTTCCGGCAGTACTTCCTCTGCCTTCCCCACAAAAAACTCCACATTTTCAATCCCATTGATCTGTGCGTTCCGTCTGGCATCCTGGATTGCAGCGGGAACGATCTCCACCCCATATACTTTTTTTGCTTTCTGTGCCAGAAACAAAGAAATGGTTCCAATCCCACAATACAGATCCCAAACCGTTTCCTCTCCAGTAAGACCTGCATATTCCAGAGCTGTCTTATACAGCTTTTCTGTCTGCACTGGATTAACTTGATAAAAGGACTGCGGTGAAATCTGATACTTTACATCTCCAATATAATCCGTAATGTATCCCGGGCCGTACAAATTCACCACTTCCTGCCCAAGGATCACATTTGTTTTTTCCATGTTGATGTTATAGGATATAGCGGTCATTCCCATTACGTGCTTCAGCCGCTTCACCAGCGCCTCCCCATGAGGCAGCTTTTTTCCATTGATCACCAGACACACCATCAATTCCCCGGTACGAAATCCTTTCCGAATTAAAGCATGTCGAACCAGGCCTGTATGGGACTGTTCATCATAAGGAGCGATGTGAAACGCTTCCATATAATCTCGGATCAGATTCAATATCTCTTTATTTTCCTCTACTCCCAACAGACAGTCCTCGTTTTCTATAATTGCATGGGTTCTGCCAGCGTAAAATCCAAAGATGATCCTGCCATTTTTATCTTTTCCAAATGGAAATTGGGCTTTATTCCGGTATCTCCATGGATTCTCCATGCCAATGATCGGCTCCATTTCCAAAAAACTTTCGCCGGATACACATGTCTGTGTCTTCACACTCTGCTGCTCTTCACATTCACCATAAAATGAACCTATCAGATTCTTAATATGCTTTTGTTCTTCACATCTATCACCCGCTCCAGATCCGTAATGGCAATCAATATCAATTTCTTTTTCTCTGCCTTCTCCTGGCAGTACAAGCTGTGTCAACCCGCCGATCCGTCTCAAATTATTATAAATCTTCCGTTCCTTAAAACGCAGCTGCTCCTCGTATTTCATCGCCTGAAGCTGGCATCCGCCGCAGGATCGGGCTACCGGGCATGGGGGCTTTGTCCGGCTGGGCGAAGGCTCCTTGACCTGAATCAATCTGGCAAATCCATATGTTTTTTTCATCTTCATCACTCCGGCTTCCACCAGGTCACCGATCACGGTATCCTTAATGAACCATGTATATCCATCTGTTTTTCCAATGCCAGCTCCGTCCTCGCTGATATCTTCGATCCGAACAGTAAAAACATCATTTTTCTTTAATTCCATAAAAGCAGACAGCCTCCTTCTCTCTTTTTTATTATATCATCCCGTCCTACTGTCAGTGAACAGGGAGCGCTCGAGTGTGCCCTTGTTCACTGACGGTATCTACAGCAAAAAATAAACATTTTTGTAAGTAATTTTATTTTTCTTTCATTTATTCTCCACAATTTATCCATAATTTTCATCTATACTATCTTCATAAGAGTTCTACAGAAGCTTTTCAACCAGGAACTTCTCCATGATCACGTTTTCCCATGTGGGAAAAGTACTACATAGGTGGATAGAAGCCGAAAACGTTTCGTAGTTCTATATAAAATGGGGGCGGCGGCCAACAAGCGCGCGACCGGCTGCCGCACTCGACTAACAACAAAAGCGTCCCAACTCACAGATTATGTGAAAGTAGAACGCTCTCATCATACATGGAAACACTCTGAAAGGGGTGTTTTTTTATTGCAGCAAAAACGGGGAGCATCCCTGAGGAAGCTGTATGCCGAAATTCTTGCGGCTGCTCCTGCCTGCTCCCGCTGCTGACGCTGCTGCCGCCTTCTTCCGCTACTCCCCAGTCCGCCTGATATTGGTTTCCAGAAGCCGGTTAAAGCCCAGCCAGCCAGGATTATCATTTCCTGCATTTAATGCTTCGATCATGGTCTGCATCTTTGCATCTGTATTGTCTGCAAAGTTCAGCGCCAGGGCTTCCAGAAGAGCGGGCTTTTTGGGAGAACCGTATTCCAGCTCGCCGTGGTGAGCCAGGATGCAGTGCTTTAATTCGGATGCCAGCTTTGCCGGAAAGTTAGGGATGGTTTTGATCCGGTCGCTGACCATCTCGGTTCCGATGATGATATGTCCTAACAGCTGGCCGTCATCGGTGTAATCATTTTCCGGAAATCGGGAAAGCTCTTTTGTTTTGCCAATATCATGGAACATAGCTGCTGTGATCAAAAGGTCGCGGTTCAGCAGCGGATAATAGGATGCGTAGTAATCGCACAGCTTAGTCACGCTTAAGGTGTGCTCCAAAAGCCCGCCGACAAATCCGTGATGGACGGTCTTTGCTGCGGAATGGAACCGGAAGGCCCTGGCAAATTTCTCATCACCGAAAAAGCCGACGGCTAACTGGCTTAAATACGGATTCTTGATGGACTTCACAAAACCCATCAGCTCCTGATACATCTGATTGATATCCTTTTTTGAAACCGGCAGGTAATCTGCCTCCACGTATTCTCCTTCTGCGGCCTTGCGAATCCGCTTAATATTTAACTGGAAGGCTCCTTGGAACACGGTTACATCTGCCTCTACCTGAACGTAGTCCATGGTTTCAAAGCTTCCCACGCCTGGGGAATGCAGATCCCAGATCTTTCCGTCAATCATGCCCGTCTTATCCTGCAAGATCAGATTTCCATATTCTTTTCCGTTTTTTGTAACTGCAATCTGTTTATTCTTACAAAGGTACACATCCGATGTATGTAATCCCTCGCGAAATGTATCAATATATCTCATAAACCTATCCTCTTTCCTTTACATTAACAGCAGCGGAACGCATGTCCGAAACTGCTGTTAATTATTTTACTATATTTTTATGATAATGCCGAGGCCAAATACCTTTTACCACAACATCTTATGACGCTGTTTCTGTTCTCGCTCTGCTGTCTCTGCTTTCCTTCAGCTTTCAACAACGAAGCCAGGACTTACCTGGCTCCGATCGTTACCTGATATTCGATTGGCATATAGGCGTCACGCCCATACCGCTGAACCTCCACGGTCACCACATCTCCCGATGCCAGCTTGTCCAGACTGCTCTGGAAATCCTTCATGGTGACAAGGTCGTTCTCTCCCATCCGGGTGATAATATCACCGCTTTGGATTCCGGCATCGTATGCCGGCCCGTCTGACACAGCACTGTTTACATAAATCCCCAGAGGCAGTCCTTCCTGGTGTTTCGCCTCTGTTACCTCCAGTCCCATAATGCCGAAATACGGTGCAGAATGCCCGTTAGACAAATCTTCCAGAATGCCTTTATAATCAGACAGAGCACGCACCACCGTCATGGAGCCTCCCTCTGATTTATAGTCATCTGTTGCCCAGCCGATGATCTGACCTTTTGTATTAAACAGGAAGGTTCCCTTTCCTGCTTCCCCTTTTGCATCTGTGTAGAACAGACGGCTGACGCCGTCCACCACAGAAACGTTCTTTGCTACGTAAGAAACGCATCCGATGCTGACTGAGTGTACGATTCCTGCCGGACTTCCGCCTGCAAATATCAGTTCGCCCTGTTTCACTGCATAGGAATTTCCCAGCTCCAGTACCTTGATCTGCTTTTTCACATCCTCATCCAGCTCACTGGCTGCAATACGGATGACAGCCATATGGGAGATCTGATCCGTTCCCTTGATCTGACCAAGCACCCTTGCGCCATTTGGAAATGTAATTTCCAGAGAATCTGCATTCTGCACAGCGCCGATTGGAGTAAGTACCAGATATTCCTCCGGTGTTGCTGCGATAATGGCTCCGGCGTACAGACCAGAGGTTTCCACCGGATTGTTAAACCAGTCCATCTGGGTCCGCATAGAATGCACGGTTACGATGCCCTTATCCGTTTCCTGAGACAGATTCGTCAAACTGGCATGCAGCTTTACCAGATCCTCTACAGAAAAGGAATATCTGGCCATTTCCGCACGTACCATCTCCTCAATAGGCTGGGTTTCCGGCGGAGCCTCGCTGCTGGTTTCCGTGGTTTCTGGCTCCGTTATGGATTCTGGTTCGTCTTTTGGGATCGAGATGGAAACGCTCTCTTCCGTTTCCTCTTCTGTCAGATATCGTTTCGCCAACGGCTCCGATACGGCAAATGTCACTGCTGCCAGAAATCCAAACAAAACTGCCCCGGCCCCCCAAAGCAACAGACGCTTGAAAATCTGACCCCTCGTTAATCTGGGCCTTACGATCTTCTCGTTAATGAAATGCCGCTTTTCCGGTTTGTTTTTCAGATTGTCCTTATCCGGCAACTGGAACACCTCCTCCAAAATAACCTATTCCTATTATACGTTTCTTCCCCATTTTATGCAAGAAAAAGATACTGGCAAGCTGCTTTTCAGGCTTTCCTGAATGCGTTCTTTGTGATATACTGAAACTGAAGTAATAGGCGCATGCCGTCTGAACTGCTACAAATTATGAGGATTTATCACATGAACCAAAAAGCATTACAAACATTAGAATATTATAAAATCATCAATCAATTGGAAGACTATGCCACCTCTGCTCTTGGAAAGGAGCTGTGCCGCGGGCTTCTCCCTTCCTCTGACCTGCAGGATATCCGACAGACTCAGCAGGAGACCACCGATGCGGTCAGCCGGATCCGGATGAAGGGCAGTATTTCCTTTACCGGCTGCAAGGATGTGACCGGCTCCTTAAAGCGTCTGGAAATCGGCAGCTCCTTAAGTATTCCAGAGATCCTGGCGATCAGCTCTATCCTGACGGTTTCTGCCCGTGCCAAGGCCTATGGCCGTCACGAGGACAGCGAGCTGCCGGAGGATTCCCTGGAGGGCTTGTTCCGCAGCCTGGAGCCTTTAACTCCGGTTAACACGGAGATCAAGCGCTGCATCCTTTCTGAGGACGAGGTCAGCGATGATGCCAGCCCCGGCCTTCATAAGGTACGCCGTGCCATGAAGAATGCGGCTGATAAGCTGCACAGCCAGCTGAATTCTATCTTAAACTCCAACCGCTCCTATTTGCAGGATGCGGTTATCACCATGCGTGACGGACGCTACTGCCTGCCTATTAAGGCAGAGTATAAAAATCAGGTACCCGGCATGGTTCACGACCAGTCTGCCACCGGCTCCACGCTGTTCATCGAGCCTATGGCCGTAATCAAGCTGAACAATGAGATGCGGGAGCTGGAAATCGCAGAGCAGAAGGAGATCGAAGCTGTGCTGGCAAATTTAAGCAATCAGCTGATCCCTTATATCGAGGAGATCCGGGCCAATCAGCAGCTGTTAGGCCAGCTCGACTTTATCTTTGCCAAAGCAAATCTGTCTCGCCGCTATAAGGGCAGTCAGCCAAAGTTTAATAACAAAGGTTTTATCTCTATCAAGGACGGACGTCATCCCCTGCTGGACCCCCAGAAGGTGGTTCCCATTACCCTGACTCTGGGAAAGGATTTTGATCTTCTGATTGTTACCGGCCCCAACACCGGCGGTAAGACGGTATCCTTAAAGACGGTGGGACTGTTTACTCTGATGGGGCAGGCGGGACTGCATATCCCGGCCTTTGAAGGCTCTGAGCTGGCAGTATTTGAGGAGGTGTTTGCCGATATCGGAGATGAACAGAGCATTGAGCAGAGCTTAAGTACCTTTTCCGCCCATATGACCAACATTGTGCGGATTCTGGATCAGGCGGACAGCCGCTCCCTCTGCCTGTTTGACGAGCTGGGAGCCGGTACAGATCCTACGGAAGGCGCCGCTCTGGCCATCTCGATCTTAAGCTTCCTCCACAACATGAAATGCCGCACCATGGCAACCACCCATTACAGTGAACTGAAGGTATTTGCCCTCTCCACTCCTGGTGTGGAAAATGCCTGCTGCGAATTTGATGTGGAAACGCTGCAGCCAACCTACCGCCTTCTGATTGGAATCCCCGGCAAGAGTAATGCCTTTGCGATTTCCAAAAAGCTTGGACTCCCTGATTTCATCATTGAGGATGCCAAATCCCATCTGGAGGAAGAGGATGAGGCCTTTGAGGACCTGCTGGCCCATCTGGAGGAAAGCCGCGTTACCATTGAAAAGGAGCAGGCTGAGATCCAGGCCTACAAGGAGGAAGTAGCTCAATTAAAGTCCCGTCTGACCCAGAAGGAGGAGCGCCTGGATGAGCGAAAGGATAAGCTGATCCGCAATGCCACGGAGGAAGCCCAGCGCATTCTGCGGGAGGCAAAGGAAACTGCCGACCAGACCATTAAACAGATCAATAAGCTTTCTGCCGACTCCGGCTTAAACCGACAGCTGGAGGCTGAGCGCACTAAGCTGCGTGATAAGCTGAAGGAAACGGATAAGAAGCTGGCAATCAAACAGAAGGGGCCGCAGCAGCCCATTTCACCGAAAAAGCTGAAGATCGGTGACGGAGTGAAAGTCCTGACCATGGGCTTAAAGGGTACGGTCAGCACCCTGCCAAATGATAAGGGTGACTTATACGTGCAGATGGGAATTCTCCGCTCCCTGGTAAATATCAAGGATCTGGAGCTGCTCCACGAGCAGGATATCACCGGCCCGTCCATCTCAGGCAGTTCATCCAGCGGTTTTTCCGGCAGAAAAGGCGGCAGTGAAAAGAGCCGGATCCAGATGTCCAAATCTGCCACCGTATCTCCGGAGATCAACCTGATCGGCATGAATGTGGACGAAGCCTGCTCCGTACTGGATAAATATCTGGATGATGCCTATCTCTCCCATCTCCCCTCTGTCCGTGTAGTGCATGGACGAGGAACCGGCGCACTGAAGGCTGGCATTCACAAATATCTGAAACGGCTGAAATATGTAAAAGAGTTCCGTTTGGGAGAATTTGGAGAAGGAGACAGCGGAGTGACCATCGTGACATTTAAGTAAATTTTTATAGTAAACGGACATGCCTGCTGACGCAGGCATCATCATGTATGAAAGTCGATTGCTCCGTGCTTTGCACTCCCGCAATCGCCGCCAGTATTCGTAATCCGGGCTATCGCCCTACTTACTCATACCGGCTTGCCCGTCCGATATCCGTGAATTCGCTCATGCAAGCATGGCTCATTCACGGCTGCCGTCCGGGACTTTCACAGTAAAAAAGGAGGCCTCCCATTGGCAGAAAAACAAAGAATTCTGATCGTTGACGATGATGCCAACATTGCAGAATTAATTTCTCTCTACCTTATGAAAGAATGCTACGAAACTCGGATCGTAGGCGACGGCGAGGAAGCCCTGCGGGTTTATCCCGCCTTTAAGCCTCATCTGGTTCTTTTAGATTTAATGCTGCCCGGCATTGACGGCTATCAGGTCTGCCGGGAGCTTCGCATGACCTCCCAGGTCCCTATTATCATGCTGTCCGCGAAAGGCGAGATCTTCGACAAGGTCCTGGGGCTGGAATTAGGCGCTGATGACTATATGATCAAGCCATTTGATTCCAAGGAGCTGGTAGCCCGTGTCAAGGCGGTGCTGCGCCGCTACCAGGCAGCACCTGCCATTTCCACCCCATCTACAGACCAGCAGGGTGAATATGTAGAATATCCGGATCTGATCGTAAACCTGACCAACTACTCGGTGATCTACATGGGACATTCTATCGAGATGCCGCCTAAGGAGCTGGAGCTTTTATATTTTCTGGCCTCCTCACCGAACCAGGTATTTACCCGTGAGCAGCTCTTAGATCATATCTGGGGTTATGAGTACATCGGCGATACCAGAACGGTGGATGTCCACATCAAGCGCCTTCGTGAGAAGATCAAGGATCACAAAAACTGGTCCCTGTCCACCGTTTGGGGCATCGGCTATAAATTTGAGGTTAAGCGATGAAACGCTCTCTTTACTATAAGTTTATTCTTGGATATGTGGTGTTTGGCCTGCTTGGCTTCCTCCTGATCAGCACCTTTTCCTCTAAAATGGCATTTGATTACCTTCTGCAGGAAAAGGCAGAGCTGCTGTATGATGAGGCCAGCCAGCTGGCCTCTGACTGCAGTGCAGTTTACAACGGCGAAACCACCAGCCTGGAAACGGTGGCTCAGCAGCTTTGTGTCATCTCACCCTCTCTGCAGTCAGAGATCTGGGTGGTGAACCGCAACGGCACCATCGTTGCGGATTCCAATGACGGCGCACGGCGGGGACTTTTAGTTGAATTCGACCCTACCGCCATCGGAAACCGGAACTACGGCATCGGAAATTTTTACGGAGCTTTTCCTTATGATGTACTCAGTGTATCCGCCCCTATTGCCGGCAATTACACTACCTACGGCTATATTTTAATCCATATGCCTATTAGTCAGATCCAGACATCCCGGGATTGGATCTTAAATGTAGTTTACATCACCTCCGCCATCCTGTTCCTGCTTTCCCTGATCATCCTGCTGATCTTTACCCAGACCGTTTTCTTCCCGCTGAAAAAGATTTCCAGAGGTGTCGATGAATATGCATCAGGAAATCTGGAATATCGGATCAAGCTATCCTCCCACGATGAGATGGGATACCTGGCAGAAACCTTAAACTACATGTCCGATAAGCTGAACCAGATGGAGGAATACCAGAAAACCTTTATCGCCAATGTCTCCCACGACTTCCGTTCCCCTCTGACCTCCATCAAGGGCTATCTGGAAGCCATCATCGACGGCACCATTCCGCCGGAGATGCAGGAGAAATACTTAACCAGAGTCATTACGGAAACGGAGCGTCTGAATAAGCTGACGCAAGGAATGCTGACACTGAATACCCTGGACAGCAAGGGCCTCCTCTCCCGAACCAACTTTGACATTAATCGGGTGATCAAGGACACGGCAGCTTCCTTTGAGGTCATCTGCAATCAGAAGAATCTCTCCTTTGATCTGACCTTTGCAGATAGTATCCAGATGGTCTACGCAGATATGGGCAAAATTCAGCAGGTGCTGTATAATCTGATTGACAATGCCATCAAATTCAGTCATTCAAACTCCACCATCTACATCCAGGCCTCGCCCAAATACGAGAAGATCTTCATCTCCGTCAAGGATACCGGCATCGGCATCCCTAAAAACAGCCTGAAAAAGATCTGGGAACGCTTCTACAAGACCGATCTGTCCCGGGGCAAAGACAAAAAAGGAACCGGCCTGGGACTTTCCATTGTAAAGGAAATTATTCAGGCACATGGGGAAAATATTGATGTGGTCAGCACAGAAGGAGTCGGCAGCGAATTCATTTTCAGCCTGCCCCGGTCCACAAATTTATAACCCATACCCGATCTGAACCGTTATGAAAATCTTAAGCAATCCGTCATGAAATCTTAGCCAGATGAGAAAATCTGGCTATTTTCTTTCATTTCATGTTATGGTATAATCTTCATATGCCAATGAGCAGTGCGAAAAAATCCGATCAAGAATCCGC
>JAUNOF010000043.1:8724-11054 GCA_030537215.1 Lachnospiraceae bacterium | reverse complement strand
GGTATAATCTTCATATGCCAATGAGCAGTGCGAAAAAATCCGATCAAGAATCCGCACTGTGCTCGCACATAAGCGGATGTTTGATCGGATTTTTTCATAGGGCGAAGCCCGTGAACGAGCTGCAGCGTATGCGGAAGCGAGTTCCACTGCGGGCTTATCCTTTGCGAAAAAAGCACCAGGAATCCGCGTTGTGCTCGCACTATTCACCATAAGGAGGTTTCCAAAAATTGAAGCAAACAAATCGTTTTATTCCCATCCTGCTTGCCGCCGGCCTGATCACCGCTCTGGCGCCGGCAACAGCATTTGCCCGTGAAAAGATTACCCAGGTTTCCCTGTCCTTCAGCATGGATACTGAAACCTGGTCCGATTTAAATGTAGATTGCGGAGAGGAAGGCTATGAAGTCCGGTCTGTAGACTTATTTCCAGACGGCACCTCCACCTCTTCCTACCCATACGCTGTTATAATCCTGGATGCGGACGATGACTATTACTTCTCCAGTATCAAGCGCAAATACTTTGAATTGGAGGGAGAAGGCGCCGCCTTCCAGGAAGCAGCTAGAAGCAACAGCAATTCCACTATGACCGTATCGGTCCGCCTGAAAAACCTGGGAGAAGGCGAAATGGAGGAACCCACCGGCCTGACCTGGACTGACACCGGAATCGCCGTATGGGATAAGGTAATAGGAGCCGGCAACTATTCCGTCCGGCTCCGCAGAGACGGAGAAGCAGTGGGCTCTGCCAGCGCACCTACCACGAAAAATACCATATATAATCTTTCCACCAAGATCACCCGTCCTGGAAATTATACCTTCCAGCTGCGAGCCAACGGTCTTTATAAAAAGACCAAAAGCAGCGACTGGGTTACCTCTCCTACCCTGACAGTTGATGAAGAAAAGCTGGCATACATTATGGAACACGCTGCCACAGACAGCGGTCTCCAGGGGCAGTGGTACCAGGACGCAGCCGGATCCTGGTACCAATACACCACCGGCGAGATTCCGAAAAATCAGTGGCGGGAGATTGATGACGCCTGGTACTATTTCAATGAAGCTGGATATATGGTGACTGACCAGTGGGTAGACCGCTACTATTTAGGCAGCGATGGAAAAATGCTGGTAAATACCACCACACCGGATGGACATTACGTAGACGAAAACGGAGCCTGGGCTCCCAAATAACCAGAAATCAAAAACCCGCGAAATTCACAACTTGTATGAATTTCGCGGGCTTTTATAAGCTTTAGCCCAGCACCAACCGCGCTGCGCCATAAATTCCTGCGTCATTGCCCAGCTTGGCAAGGGTCAGAATTCCCTTATTATTGGAAATTGCAGTATATTTCTGATAATACTTCTCGATCACATCGATCAGAAACTGACCGGCCTTGGATACACCGCCGCCGATTACAAATGCTTCCGGATCCACAGTCAGCGCGATCTGAGCCATAGCCAGCCCCAGGTAGCGTCCTACTGTCTCCATCACTTCATTGGCCATCTCATCTCCGGCCTTTGCACAATCCAGCACATCCTTCGCCGTGATCTCATCACCAAACGCTCTCATGGCAGAAGGAGCATCCTTTGCCGCCATAGTTCTTCTGGCTTCCCTGGCAATTCCCGTTGCAGAAGCTACCTGCTCCAGGCAGCCCACGCCGCCGCAGTTGCAGTGCTCCCATTCCTCGTCCCGAACGTGGAAGTGACCGATCTCTCCTCCTAATCCATGACGTCCGGCAATGATCTTCTCATCAATGATCACGCCGCCGCCCACACCAGTTCCCAGCGTTACCATTACGATATCATGGTAGCCTTTGCCGCCGCCCTGCCACATCTCGCCGAGGGCTGCTACATTGGCATCATTGCCGCTGCGAACCAGAATACCGCCCAGCAGAGCGCTTAACTCTTCCTGAGGGTTTACATCACGCCAGCCCAGGTTGACACATACCTCCACATGCCCATCCGGCATTACCGGGCCTGGAACTCCCATTCCGGCGCCTGCCACATCCTCTTTGGCAATTCCCATCTCCTGAAGCTTGGCCTGGACCGATGCTGCCACATCCGGCAGGATATATTTTCCGCCATCCTCCTTTCTGGTGGGAACCTCCCACTTGTCCAGCAGAGAACCGTCTATTTCAAAAATACCGATTTTTACTGTAGTTCCTCCAATGTCAATTCCAATACACTTTTTCTCCATGTTCCTTTCTCCTTTCATCTATTTGCCTGTTTTTCTAGGCATCTAGGGATGCCTGGAAGGCGTTTCATCTATTTGCCTGTTTTTCCAGGCGTTTCATCTTATCTTTGCAAGGTAATCTCTCTCATCTTCTGCGGGCTGGTTATGAT
>JAUNOF010000043.1:0-8624 GCA_030537215.1 Lachnospiraceae bacterium | reverse complement strand
TTTCATCTTATCTTTGCAAGGTAATCTCTCTCATCTTCTGCGGGCTGGTTATGATATAGCTGTTGGGAAACCGCCCTGCAGTTACCTTGGAGATCGTAAAATCAAAGGTACCGTTAAATTTCTCCGTTCCGGACAGATTATAGGCCTGGAAGCTGTTTTCATTCCACAGCAGGATCCGGTCCTCATCAATGGAAACATGCTGATACTGAAAATCAAATTCCTTCTTTAAAACCAGCTCACCGGTAGGCCGGTAAATTTCCATTCGATACGGATGCTCGCCCTCTCCATTCGTCACCACCACACCCACATATTCCTCTGAATAAAACAGGCTGTGAATGTCGCTTTCCAGGACTACCTGCGTTAAAAGCTCCGGCGATGCCAGATTCTTGGAGCTGAAGAAGGATAATCCCTTATCGGAACAAGCAAAGGAATATACATCCGTCAGGAAACGGACTCTCGGCACCATGGTTCCGCTGAATGCCTCGTCAAATCCTCCTACCAGTCTGGTGGGGGAAGCGTTTTTTCCAATCTCAGAAAAGTTATAAAATACTACCCGGCAGTCCATCATACCATTATTCATGTAAATATAGGAGCAAATAATCTGGGTTCCATCCGGCGAAAGTGAAAAATCCAGCGGGTATCCGTCACCTGACAGCCGTGCTTTGATGGTGATATCCAGGGGGGTTCCATCCTTCCGGAACAGGGTTATGTAATTGGACTTGGCATCCTCCAGGATAGCGCCGGCAACGCCCTTGGCGGAAACACCTACCTTCAAAATGGGAAGAAGCGTTGTAGCAATGCCCTGGCATCCATTCTTATCACAGATATAGATGCTGTTTCCCTGCTGGTCTGCAATTGCAACGAAATTGCCGTTTACCACCGCCACCGGTGACTTCATCTCGTAGGTCTGCACCCAGATGGTCTTTCCCCTGGCATCGATATAAGATGCACCATCCTTGGTATATCTCACAATATTTTCTCCAAAGTCCACATATCCGGTAAAGCTGCTTTCCGTTTTGGCTTCCCCGTCTCCTGCCAGCAGACTGACCTCCCAGGAAGTGGAATACTCTGTGTACTGGTGATACCGCTGCCAGTACATGACACCTCCGGCGATAGCTGCCAGCACCACGAAAATAAGGACGCCGATCATAATTCGGCGGCGCAGTACCTTGTGGTGGGCCTTCCGGATCGCTTCCTCCTCAGCTCCATCTTCCAGCACAGGAGAGACCGGACGCTGCTCCTTGGGATTCGGGACGATCTGTCTTCGAAGCTGCTGCTTTTTCTGCTCCCGGTTCATAGAGTTCATGTCATCCATGCGCGTTCTCCTAACTTGTTGTAACGCTTCACAGAGCCGTAACCTGTGAACTGTAACAACTTGTCTCTGCTGCCCTGGGGCAGCAGGCAGAATTCACCATTTAGTATACAACATTTTAGAAAGATTCGCATTATATTTTTCGCAATTACAGCGGAATTACGCTATAACATGAAAGAAATCTGAACATCTGCAGAAATTGGGGCAGCCATCAGGGCATGATCAGGCGCCTCCCCGCTTCTACCAGATTCACATCCTCCAGTCCGTTGATCCGGCAGATCTCATCCACCTTGCTGAGATTCTGGTAAAATTTAAAGCAGATTCCGTATAAGGTTTCTCCTTCCTGCACTACATATACACTCTGACCAGGAGCCGGCTCCAGCTGACGGGCGGAGGCGGAAGATTTCTGCACCGCGGCTGAGGCAGGAACTGCAGCTGACTCTGCCGGATTTTGTGTTTCAGATGAATTTCCCGCTCCGGCTGTATTTCCTGTACTTGCAGGCGCCTCTGCTCCGGCCGCATTTCCTGTCTCTGCCGGATCCACGCTGCCTTCCCCTCCAGTTCTGCTCTCTACACGATTTCCGCCAGTTCCTGGAGATACTCCTGCCTGAACGGCCGGAGCCTGTCCTGCTGCAGCTGCACCAGATGAAACAGAAGGCCCTGCCGCAGCATAATCCTCCTCTTCCGGTGCCGCTGTTGGAAATACTCCGCCAGAGGCCTCTTCAATAATAACTGCTCCATTTTCTGGTGTTCCCGCCATGGAAACTGCATCTGCATCTGGCAGAACGGATGCCATCACCGCTTCCATATCCTTCATCTTTTCCGCACTGTTAAACGCCGCCACGCCTCCGGCCATGGCCAGAATAGCAAGACACCCGCACATGCTTTTTAAAAATCCAATGGTATGGCTCTGACTGTTGGCCAGTTCCTTTTTCTGCTCCATCTTTCTTCTAAAGTCCCGGATCACCGGATCACTTCCTCCTGCCTCCACCCGGCGGTTATCCTTCCGCAATACCATATAATCCTGCATCATCTGATTTCGCTCATAGTAAATGCAATGACCACGCAGCTTGTAAAAGCCATCACTTGATGTTATGTAAAGAGCCTCCTCTCCTTCCAGGCCGCTGTTTAAATACATCAGCTTATGCTTCCCGGAAAAATACTGGCTATGCTGCTTCCAGTAATTCAGCGGACTGAGCATGCATCCTGGGGCGCCGCACAGAAACCAGCCCTGGACCGTCCGTTTAGGGAACATTTCCTCCATGGTCTGGTAAGCCTTTTTCCAGGCCTCCTCCGTAAAGCTGACCTTCTCCCCCTCCTCTGTCACCTGCTCCATCTCCAGTGCGCCATCGATAAACACATAAGGAACCCCGCCGTGATCCTCCACATTGCCCAGCAGAAGTCCGGCACGAAGGTCTTGTCCCCCAGCGGGAAACAGCCGCTTCAAATACGTGTTCACATAATCCTCTAAGTATACTCTGACAATATCATCCCGTTCCCCGATCTGCCGGATATTTTTCGGCAGCTTTGGATACGGCTCATACAATTCACCCATATCATCACCCTGCTTTCCCGAGTGTTTCGGCAGCTTCTCTTAAGCTTTCCTGCAGCCAGAAAGAAAAACAGCTTTCCTCCGCACTCTATTATCCGGATAAGCATAGCACAGGGTATTTAAGAAAAATGTCAAACCGCAGACGAAAAATCCCATAAGTTTTCGACAAGGGAAATGCTCTCGCAGATACAGTCTGCCATCCGCATTACCACCGACAGCCGGACACTTTGGAGCATCACCGGATCAAAGTTTCCGCTTCCTCCTACGATTCCTGTGATAAAAATATCCCCCACTTCACATAAATCCTTACTGACCCCAAGTCCTGGCTTCAGCGCCCCCTTTCCCACCGTCACATACCCTACATGCTCTGAGCTTCCAATGGATGCATCTACTGCAATCAGCACCCGGTCCGGAAAATTCCGGGCAACAAACTCCTGATACTGTTCCAGATTCATGGCATGAACCGGGCGCTCCAGGGTGCCGAATATTGCCGCCCTTCTTCGGCTTCCCCGGCGCTTTTCCCTCTCCTGAAGCTTATGTCCGATCAGCGGCCCCAGGCTGTCCCCGGTAGACCGGTCCGTGCCGATACACAAAAACACTACTCCCTTTTTTCCCTTCTCCAGCTCCTTCTTAATCAGCTCCTCCAGCTTTCCTGCCAGAACCTGAGGATGAAATCCAAATCGCGTATTATAATAATAGATCTCCGGCTTTGACCGGACTCCAAAACATTCCAATAATCCCATTTAAAAAACCTGCCTGTACCTGTTTTTTCTATTATAGGTACCTGGCAGGTTTTTTATTCATAACTTTCCAAAATAACAGCAGACTAACCTTCATGCACCCGCCTGGCAGACGCGCCGCCTCATACGAAAGTTTTGGCGGGCGCATTTGGCATCCCTTAATTTATGCCGCCTGTTCGGCGGCAGGACTTCAGAGTAAGTTACCAGCTAAGACGATGAAGCTGTCCCTCCAGGGTCATCTTCTCAAATCCGTTCTGACGCAGCGCTTCATAAAGCAGAATCGCCACGGAATTGGACAGATTCAGGGAACGGATGTCGCCCCACATGGGGATCCGCACGCAGGTGTCTGGATACTTCACTAAAAGCTCCTCCGGAATTCCCCGGCTCTCCGGCCCGAACATCAGGTAGCAGTCCGGCTCGTAAGCCGCATCTGTGTATACGTGCTGTGCCTTCGTTGTGGCCATATAGATTTTGGCACCTGGATTCCGGTCCAGAAAATCCGGGAAATCCTGGTAGACTGTCACATCCAGCTTATCCCAGTAATCCAGTCCGGCCCGCTTTAATGCCTTCTCATTGATCTGAAATCCCAGAGGCTCGATCAGATGGAGCCTGGTACCTGTAGCCACGCAGGTTCTCCCGATATTTCCAGTATTTGCCGGTATCTCCGGCTCATAAAGTACGATATTCATGACAATGCTCTCTTCCTTCTACGCCTTTCCATCCAGCCGGTCTACAAAGTGCTGCATCCGGTTCAGCGCCTCCTTCAGGCTGTCCAGGGAATATGCATAGGAAATTCGAAGATATCCTTCTCCGCAGGCGCCGAAAGCCGTACCTGGAACAACAGCAACCTTCTCCTCCTTCAGCAGCCTGGTGGCAAACTCATCCGAGGTCATGCCGAAACGCTTAATGCTGGGAAATGCATAGAAGGCGCCGAATGGCTCAAAGCACTCCAGTCCCATCTCCTTGAAGCGGTGCATCAGGTAACGCCGCCTCTGGTTATAGGATTCCCGCATCATCTCCACATCGGCATCTCCATTGCGCATAGCGGAAATAGCCGCATACTGGCTGGTGGTGGGCGCGCACATGATAGCAAACTGATGCACCTTCAGCATCTGCGCCAGAATATTGGCCGGTGCACAGGCATAGCCCAGACGCCATCCGGTCATGGCATACGCTTTTGAGAAACCATTGATCAGGACAGTGCGCTCCTTCATTCCAGAGAAGGATGCGATGGTTACATGCTTCTGCTTAAAGGACAGCTCCGAATAGATCTCATCGGATAATACGAACAAATCTTTCTCAATTACGATTTTAGCGATCTCCTCCAGCTCATGGCGCTCCAGGATCGCTCCTGTGGGGTTGTTGGGGAAGGGCAGGATCAGGATCTTGGTCTTCGGTGTGATCTTCTCCAGAAGCTTTTCCTTCGTCAGCTTAAACTGGTCCTTCTCCTCCAGTTCAATGATTACCGGGGTTCCTCCTGCCAGGATCGTGCATGGCTCATAGCACACAAAGCTGGGCTGAGGAATCAGCACCTCGTCACCTGGATCCAGCATGGCCCGCAGTGCAATATCAATGGCCTCACTGCCGCCTACCGTTACCAGCACCTCATGGTTCGGATCATAATTCACTCCCATCCGGCGGTCCAGGTACTTGCTGATTTCCTCCTTCAGCTCTTTTAAGCCGGAATTGGAGGTATAAAATGTCCGCCCCTTTTCCAAGGAATAGATGCCCTCTTCCCGGATATGCCACGGCGTATCGAAATCCGGCTCGCCTACACCCAGGGAAACAGCATCCTTCATCTCGCTGACAATATCAAAAAACTTGCGGATTCCAGAAGGCGGAATGGCTACGATTTTTTCGGATAATGGATTTCTCATGGTGTAACTAACATCCTTTCGTCTTGAACCGGATTGGAAATAATGGTCCCATGGTCCTTATATTTTTTCAGCACAAAGTGGGTTGCCGTGCTTAATACGGACTCCATTGGAGATAATTTCTCAGAAACGAATTGTGCTACCTGGCGCATGGTTTTTCCTTCAATAAATACGGTGAAGTCGTAAGCTCCTGACATCAGATATACGGCATTGACTTCGCTGTAGTGATAGATTCTTTCTGCGATCTTATCAAATCCCATGCCTCGCTGAGGAGTAACCTTGACCTCGATCAGTGCGACCACCTTCTCTTCGGTGGTATTATCCCAGTTGATCAGTGTATGGTACCCGCAGATAATATGCTCCTTCTCCATCGCCGCGATCTCGTTGGCAACATCCACTTCACTTTCCCCTAAAAGAATCGCCAAATCCTTAAGGTCAATCCGGCTGTTCTTCTCAATGACTGCCAAAATCTTCTCTCTCATATCTGCTCCTCCTGTTTTCACTCAATATCATATCTTATGCAACGGTTCCGCAGCTTCCTATCAGTGTCTTATGGATGCGGAACCAAAGCATCCAAAGCTCCTCTGCCTAAAAGCCGGCACAGCTCATCCTCCCTGGGGCGCTCCAGATACCCCACCTCATCGCCATGGTGAATCTCCTTGGCGATGCCTTCCTTCACACTGCCTATGACAGCCGCCAAAATCCCTCTCTCCCCACAGGCTTCCACGATGCGTCCTCCGTTTTCTGCTGCCAGAACCAGGCAGTTTCCGCACCAGAGCCGGTAGGGATTGCAGCCGCAGCGCTCACAAACCTCGATGGTCTGCTGACGAACCGGAATCCTTCGCAGCTGAAAGGTTACGCCAACACGGTAGGCGCTGGAAAGATCCCAGATCGCCTTCAGGATCCCGCCTTCTCCCGCCGTCTCTGCTTCTGTGGCTCCAAGGGCAGTAAAAAGCGCTCGGTATGCCTGCACATCCGGCTCTCTGCTGTCTGCGATTTCCTGAAGATAGCTTCCGGAAAACCATGGGGACAGCTGATCCCGGCAGGCCTGGACCAAGGCCTTCGTTCCCTGCTGGCCGATACAGCCCACTACAACTAAATCCTCTCCCGGCTCCATCCGCCCGGTACATTCCCGTTCTGGTGGTCTTACCATCTTCTCCGCTCCTGACATTCCTTTATAATAGTGATTCGTCCCAAGGGCGAATCCTGTTGTAATGACCGGCTCAATCGGCTCCGGATCACAGGGCTGGCTCCAGTTCTGCCGGCACTGCTTCTGCAGGCGGAGCCGCTTCTGGCGCTGCTGTCTGAGGCTCCAAAGCCGGCTGCGGCTCTGGCTCCGCCTGTACTTCCGGTGCGGCCTGTACTTCTGGCGCCGCCTGTGATTCCGGCGCTGCTTCCTGCTCTGCCTCAGCAGGGGCCGGCGGCAGCGTTTCGTTTGGTAATGCGTAAGGTTCCTCTGCTGGCGCCGAACCATCACCGCCCTGGACTTCTGCCGGGGCGCTTCCATCCGGAAGTACAGCTCCCTGGCTGCCGTCAGTTCCATCAAAGGCGCCTGTTTCCGGAACTTCCCCTGCTGCATCCGGAGTAAGCTCTGCTCCTTCCAGCGCTCCGGTTTCCGGAACTGCCGGAACCTCCGGGACAGATGCCGGAACTGCCGGCCCTACCTGGACGATAGCCGGAGATGCATTATAAGTATCGGTACTTAAGATCGTCCGCTCCGTTTCCACGCCATCCACAGTCACTACCTTCCAAAGCCGTGACCTTAAGCCTCTGTGGGCTGACTGCACCTGCACTCTGGCTCCTGGCGCCAGAGCTGCGTTGAGAACCTCCTTCGGTGCTCCTGGATCGGTAACGCTCAATGTTTCAGATTCAAAACGGATCTCCCGGTTATCCGGCCGGGTCTCCTTTCCATATATGGTGAATACCAGCGTCCTCCCTTCTGTGTAACCTTCCACATAGATCGGGGTATCATAAGGGTTCGTCACCTTGATATCCTTATAGGTTCCGGCAATGGCCGCATCCTGGGAAGGCTTTACATAAGTAACGATCATGGAATGGTTCTGCCTCTGGGTGATCTCCAGCTCTGCAAGCAGAGAAGCATTATACAGAGTCGTAGCGATCTGGCAGACTCCGCCGCCGATACTGTCTACCACCTGCCCATTCTCATAGGCCGCCGCTGTCTTATATCCATTTTCTGTGGTGAAGGGCTGCAGACATTCATAACCGGATAAGGTTTCCCCCGGCATCAGCAGATGGCCGTTGATCTTCTCCGCACCTACTGAAAGATTGGTGGAACGTGCAGCGCCGCTGCTGGAAAAATCAGTAGAGAAGGTGCCCAGCACATCCTGGATCGTCTCCAGGTCCGCTGCCGTCACTCTCGGCTGGCTCTCCTCCACCACTGCCGTCACAGTAACCGTCTGGTCCAGCCCATCCTTTAACGCCTGGTTTAATGCTGCCGATGTAGCCTCCAGATTCACAGCCACGCCTGCGGTCTCCGGAGTAATGATAAATTCTCCATTTTCCCTGGTAATGGATGCATCCTGTCCCGGCTCTCCCATCTCTGTGCAGTTCTCCGCCACAAAGATACTGATCGCTTCCTCCTGAACCGAGGTTTCCACCGGAATCTCCACCGGCTCTTTCGCTAAATCCTCCGCCAGCAGATATCGTCTTACCAGGTTGCTGTTCTCATACTGTCCCAAGGCTTCCTCCACCGCTTCTTCATTGCTCCAGTGGAATCCCAGCTCCTCCGCAGTTGTGGTGACCCGTTCTCCCTGAACATCCAGGACCACCCGATGTCCCGCCATAGAAGCTACATAGTCCTCAATGGTCTTTTTTGCTTCCTCCAATGTCAGGCCTGCCAGATTCTGTCCTTCAGCCCATAAGCCTTCCGGAAGCTTCACTGACTCTGCCCATGCAGGCACAGCCGTCAGCACACTCATAGCGGCTGCACAGATGAACGGCAGCCCGCAATACCCATATTTTTTCATAAACACTCCTCATACTAGCGAATAAACAGCTGAGCCATCATAGGAACTACCATGGCAACTACCAGCACAACTACGATAACCGTAGACACGATTTTTTTTGTTTTCTTATCATTTAAGTTCATCATGGTTTCTCACCTCTTTTATACTCATTCATACTTA
>JAUNOF010000205.1 GCA_030537215.1 Lachnospiraceae bacterium | reverse complement strand
TCGTTCCCAGGAAAATTATACGGGAAGCGTTGCGCTTCAGTATGTGGCCAATAAGGTACGCCAGGGAGACCGGGAGGGCGCGGTACAGGTGACGGAGGTGGAAGGAACCCCGGTGCTGGAGATCGCCGGCGGGCTGGAAGGCGGAAATTATGTTTCCTGGATCTATTACTATGACGGAGCGATCTGCGAATTGTTTTCCGACCCGGCAGACGGGCTGGGGCTGGCAGATGGTCTGCGGATCATAGAATGCGGCGGCTTCCAAATGAGTCAAAGTGATGACGGAAGGTTGATCCGCATTGCAACAGAAGGAGAGGGCGGCGGAACGTTAAGCCTTGCTCTGCGGTGCGGCAAAAAGGGTCTGACAGGAGGAGATCAGGATGAATAGCAGAAAACGGTCTGGTTCCGGTGTATTTCTCATGGAAATGATCATGGTCTGCGGTTTTTTTCTCCTTTGCGCGGCTATCTGCATCCGGGTATTTATCCAGGCTGATTCTATGAGCCGTTTGGCACGAGAGACGAATCAGGCAGTCCTGGCAGCGGAGAGCCTGGCCGATGGCTGGAAGGTGAACGGCTGGGAAAGCTTTTCTGGAAATGCAGATGGACTGCAGGCAGAGACCCGAATAAACTGGAATCAGAACTGGACCGTGATCCCATCTGGTGGGGCAGATGGGGTGATGATGCAGGATTGCTGGTACACGGCAGCGATCACCGGACAGCGGGAGGCGTGTGAATCCGGCGGCCAAATGGAATCCATTACCATTCAAGTGATGCGGGGAAATGGTCATCCACGATGGAAGGAACGAAATAGGGAGGAAGAGCCCCAGCCTTTGTTTTCCCTGGAAACCAAGCGGTATGTGCCGGCAGGAGGCAGAGATGGCAAAGAGTGAGATCAAAAGCGGAGCGAACATTGGAAGCGCATCCCTGATTTTAATTTTTATTGTACTTTGTCTGGGAACCTTCGGCCTGCTGTCTCTCATCAGCGCCCGGAATGACCTGGATCTGGCCAAACGGAATGGAGAGGCAGTATCCGGCTTTTATCAGGCTGATTCCCAGGGAGAGATCTTTCGGATGCAGGTGGAGGCTGCGCTGCAGGAGGCTCTGCAGGAAAATCCGGAAGCTCCGGAAGCAGGATTAGCTGCCAGGCTGGGAGACGCGTATCATGCACAGGAGCAGTGGGCATGGATGGAAATTCCCATGAACAGCGGCCAGGCACTTGCAGTAAAAATTGGAATATCCTGGGAGAATGGCCAGGGAAGAACCTGGATCCGACAGTGGAATGTATATAACCGGGAGGAGTATGAGATCGACCAGGCGATGCCGGTATGGAGCGGCCAGCCGGAGTCAGATGCGCTGCAGTAAGTCTTGGAAATGCAAAAATAGAAATTGGTGAGAGGAGGAGTTGCAGATGGAGGTATCACAGCTTTTTACACAGGCTGTTGAACAGGGGGCGTCCGATATCTTTCTGATACCTGGTATGCCGTTTTCTTATAAGATCGGCGGGCGGATCCGTTACCAGGGAACGGAGCGGATCTTCCCAGATGAAATGGATAAGATGATCACTCAGGTTTATGAGATTGCCGGACATCGGGATATGACCAAGGTGCTGGAACGGGGGGATGATGATTTTTCTTTTGCCATCAAGGGCTTGTCCCGTTTTCGTGCCAGTGTGATGCGGCAGAGAGGCTCTCTGGCGGCCATCATCCG
Source organism: Lachnospiraceae bacterium (assembly GCA_030537215.1). Classification (GTDB taxonomy): domain Bacteria; phylum Bacillota; class Clostridia; order Lachnospirales; family Lachnospiraceae; genus Caccovicinus. The sequence continues at coordinate 2,633 of JAUNOF010000205.1, read as the reverse complement.
GATCGTGCGGTTTGAGCTGCCGGATTTCCGGGCGCTGAATCTGCCTCAAAGTGTGATCGATATTTCAAAAATGACAAAGGGACTGGTGCTGGTGACTGGCCCGGCAGGAAGCGGAAAGAGTACAACTCTCGCCTGTATCATTCATGAGATCAACCAGACCAGAAATGCCCATGTGATCACACTGGAGGATCCCATTGAGTACCTCCACCGCCACAATAAGAGTGTGGTGACTCAGCGGGAGATCGGCAATGATACAGACAGCTACATGAGCGGACTTCGGGCTGCCCTGCGCCAGGCACCGGATGTGATCCTGTTAGGTGAGATGCGGGATTACGAAACCATCCGGACGGCTATGACGGCTGCAGAGACAGGACACCTGGTGATCTCTACCCTTCATACCATCGGGGCCGCAAAGACCATTGACCGTATTGTGGACAGCTTTCCTCCCAACCAGCAGGCACAGATCCGGGTACAGCTTTCTATGGTGCTGCAGGCGGTAGTATCCCAGCAGCTGATTCCGCGAAAGGACGGCGGCGGGGTGATTCCGGCCCTGGAGATCATGTTCCTGGACAATGCCATCCGAAATATGATCCGGGAATCTAAGGTGCATCAGATCGATGGTGTGATCGCCACTTCCATGGAAAAGGGCATGATCAGCATGGATAACAGTCTGTTCCGACTGTACCGCGCCGGCATGATCTCACGAAATGATGCGGTCATGTACAGCAGCAACAGCGAGCTGATGGATAAAAAGCTGAGCCGGCTGTAGCTGCATCAAGGAACCGGCAGGAAATTCCGAATAAAAATCAGCATAATTTTCCCAAAGAACTTCTATACTAAGAGGGACAAAGACTTAGAAAAGGAGTTCAAAATGAGGATCGATAAACGAAAAATTGCATTGGTAGGCTGCGGCATGGTGGGAATGAGCTATGCGTACAGCCTGCTGAATCAGACTGCCTGCGATGAGCTGGTTCTGATTGATGTAAATGAAAGGAAAGCAATGGGCGAGGCAATGGATCTAAACCATGGCCTTGCCTTTGCTGCGTCTAATATGGAAATTTATGCAGGAAGCTATCAGGACTGCCGGGACGCAGATCTGGTGGTGATTTGTGCCGGAGTGGCCCAGAAGCCGGGGGAAACCAGACTGGCTCTCTTAAAGCGAAATGCTGCTGTGTTCCGCTCCATTATTGAGCCGGTCACAAGAAGCGGATTCAATGGGATCTTTCTGGTGGCCACCAATCCGGTGGATGTGATGACCAGGATCACCTGCGCCCTGTCCGGTTTTAATCCACGGAGAGTATTGGGCAGCGGTACTGCGCTGGATACGGCCCGCCTTCGTTACTTGTTGGGAGAATACCTCCATGTAGATCCCAGAAATGTGCACGCTTATGTGATGGGGGAGCATGGCGACAGCGAGTTTGTCCCATGGAGTCAGGCCATGGTAGCTACCAGACCCATCCTGGAGCTTTGTCAGGCTGGCCGCAGGGAGGCAGAGAGAAAAGCCGGAGAAGAAAAAGACGGATCGGGATCCGCTGCCAGAGGAGGCACGGCTGGTTTAGCAGGAGATATGGAGGAGGAAATCATCAGCCGGGAACAGCTTCAGCATATTGCAGACCAGGTAAAGGGCGCCGCCTACCAGATCATCGATGCCAAGCAGGCTACCTACTACGGGATCGGCATGGCGCTGACCAGGATCACCAAGGCGGTCTTGGGGGATGAAAACAGTGTTCTGACCGTATCCGCCATGCTGAAGGGCGAATACGGTCAGAGAGAGGTATTTGCCGGAGTCCCCTGTGTAATCAATGGAAACGGTATCCGGCGGATCCTGGAGCTTCCGCTGACAGAAGAAGAGCAGAAGCTGTTTCATGCATCCTGCAGGACTCTTCAGGAAAGCTTTGAAGGGGTATTGTAATCTTTTTCCTGTCAGTCATTTACAGTCAGCATCCGCAGGCTGTAGGAGGACCAGACATTTCCGATGATGTAGGTGGTAGTATTCTGTCCGGCACGAATGGTTACATTATCCGAGGTCAGAGGCCGGGAAAGAGGGCTGGTTCCGGTGATAGCGCCGATAATGATGATCGGAAGCTCACGGATCACGCCGGAGAAGTTTGCATTGGTCAGATAGAAGGTGTAGGTTCCGGCCAAAGCCCGCTTGTAGGAAGAAATCTGAGTGAAACGAAGATTCCGGAAGATGGTGTCGCCGTTGTACATTCTCACGTCAAAGCTGGAACCGCTGTAGCTGGCATTGACCACGCGGTAGCAGCCGTAGCCGGCAGGCAGGTTGCTGCAGCCGGTGTCCGCAACCTGGATCATTTCCAGTCCGCCTTCCCTGGCATCTACCAGAACCATCGTCACCTTCTGATTGGCTGTAAAGGGGAAGGTCTGCTGCAGAAGCAGCGCCTGCATTCCTGTGGTTCGGTTGACAGAAACGGTATGGAATCCGTCGGAAACCGGTTGGTAATAGGAAACATTGCCGAACTGAGAATTGGATACGTAAGGGATGCCGTCAATGCGGAAGCTGACCGGGAATGTATTGGTGGATGCATTGATAAAACGAACCTGGCCATAGGAAGCGGACGGCATGACCGGATTGCTGGGGAACGATGGGAATGACGGCATGGACGGGAATGACG
>JAUNOF010000204.1 GCA_030537215.1 Lachnospiraceae bacterium | reverse complement strand
GATCAGGCAAGGAAATTTCACATTTATAAATGTCCGGGCTGCGGACAGAAGATCCGGATTCCAAGGGGCAAGGGCAAGATCAGTATTCATTGTCCCAAATGCCATACGGATTTTATTAAGAGAAGTTAACGGCTGCAAAGAGGACGAAGCAGCTGTGAAAGGAATGCGGCGGCCGCCGCATAGGAAAGGATTATACGGGATCATGACTGGGTGTATGACAAAATTAGAGTTTCACTCAATTACAGCAGAGGATATTGAACGGCTGACGCCGTTCTTTTCTTTGCGAGACAATAAAACCTGCGACAGTGTATTTTTAGACAGCTTTCTTTGGCGGAATGCTTACCAGGTGCGCTACGCCATCAGTGAAGGACGAGCTGTTCAGTGGCTGATGGAGGATGAAGGAAAGACTTCCACAGCAATGCCGCTGTGCCGGGAAGAGGAGCTTCCTTACTTTTTTAATCAGATGGTGGATTATTTTAATAAGGAGTTAAATAAGCCATTGTGGATCTACCTGGCTGATGCGGAGGCGGTGGAGTATCTGAAGCTGGATCCGGAGCAGTTTGAGGTGGTGGAGATGGAGGATCTGAAGGATTACCTCTATGATGGGGAAGCGATGCGGACCTTGGCAGGAAAGAAGCTTCACAAGAAAAAGAATCTGGTCAATGCCTTTATGCGGGAGTATGAGGGACGGTACGAGTACCGGAAGCTGTGCTGCTCCGACCGGCATGATGTGTGGGATTTCCTGAGCTTTTGGAGAGACCAGAAGGGAGACAATGTGGACGAGGCCTGGGAACTGGATTATGAGGTGGAGGGCATCCACGAGATTTTAAAAAACTGCTCTCAGCTTCATGTGCAGATGGGCGGCGTGTATCTTGACGGGCGCCTGGAAGCCTTTACAGTAGGCAGCTATAATCCCCGGGAGAAGATGGCTGTCATCAGCATTGAAAAGGCCAATCCCACGATTAAGGGCTTGTATCAGTTTATTAACCAGCAGTTTTTAATCCACGAATTTCCAGATGCGCTCCTGGTAAACCGGGAGGATGATGTGGGAATTCCAGGACTGCGGCAGGCAAAGCTCAGCTATCAGCCGGTGGGATATGCCAGAAAATACAGGATAAGGCAGAAAGACTTCCAGGCCAGGTAGTGGTCTGAGAAGTCTTTTTATATCATAGAGAACGGAGTTTCCTATGATACAAGAAACGCTCCGCGGGGAACAGCTGCAGAGAGTGGGAAGATTCAGGAGGAATGTATGGAGATTCGGTATTTGGAGCAGGAGGAAAAAGAAAGGAGCAGGAAGCTGTGGGAGCAGTGCTTTGCGGAGGATTCCTCCCGTTTTTTGGATTACTATTATGGTGAAAAGTGTCGGGACAACCAGATTTTAGTGCTGGAGGATGGAGATGAGATCTGCGCTATGCTTCAGCGAAATCCATATCAGATTTATTATGGCGGTAAAAGGTATCAGCTGGATTATATTGTTGGAGTTGCCACAGCCCCGGAGTGCCGCCATCGTGGTTATATGAGGCGGCTGCTGATCCAGATGCTGGAGGATCAGGAACGGGAGAAGATGCCCTTTACCTTCCTGATGCCTGCAGATCCGGCGATCTACCAGCCCTTTGGCTTTGTGTACGTGTATGACCAGCCCTTCTGGAGATTAAATGAGGCAGGAGAGAGGCTTCGCCGGGTAAGGATCGGAGGACAGGGTGAGGAGCAGGCTGCAGGCAAGGCTGTGGACGAGAAGCTGGAACTGGCAGGAAGGTGGCTGAACCAGTGGCTGGCCCGGCGGTATCAGATTTTTTCCAAACGGGATGATGGCTATATGCTTCGGCTCTGGAAGGAGATCGTCAGCGAGTATGGTCAGTGGGATCTGCTTTATGAGGGAGAGCGCCTGGTTGGGATGGAATGCTTCTGGGGAAAGGAAGAAAAGGAGCGTCGGTTTTTGTATGCGGAGGAGGCCTTTACAGAGTCGGATAAGAAGGCACGGCCTGCGATCATGGCGAGAATCGTGAATTTGGAGGAGTTTTTCAAAGGGATCCGATTAAAGCCAGATGCCGCATCCATTTGTATCACATTGGGGATTCAAGACCGTCAGATAGAAAGAAACTGCGGTCTTTTTTCCTGGAGGATTACGAAAGAAGGATCTCAGCTTCAAAAGCTTGGTGATGATATTCCGGATGGAACTTTGTCAGTAACGGTTGAAGCTCTGACGCAATGGCTGATGGGATATGGGAAGCCGGAGGGAATTCCGGAGCTTTTATTAAAAACCGTACAGACAGAGCAGAGGATTTTTTTGGATGAGGTTGTGTAAGGTTCTTGTTATTTTGGGAGCATTTTCGTATAATAACTAATGAAAGTGTGGTCAAAAGTGTCGTCGCCGAATACCGGAACGTGAAGGGAGGACTTTATATGAAGCCAGAGGAGCAGTTAAAGCAGTGGATCTTGGAAAGTGACAATATTGTATTTTTCGGGGGAGCCGGCGTATCCACAGAAAGTGGGATTCCGGATTTTCGAAGTGTGGACGGACTGTATAATCAGGAGTATAAATACCCTCCGGAGACCATCATCAGCCACAGCTTTTATGTTCGGAATCCAGAAGAATTTTACCGCTTCTACAAGAGCCGGATGCTGTTTCCGGAGGCAAAGCCCAACCGTGCCCATCTGGCGCTGGCAAAGCTGGAGGAGCTGGGAAAGCTTAAGGCGGTGATCACGCAGAATATTGACGGCCTTCACCAGGCGGCAGGGAGCCGTGAGGTGATGGAGCTGCACGGGTCGGTACACCGGAATTACTGCAGCCACTGCGGTAAATTTTATGATCTTGCCTATGTGATGAAGGCGGACGGGGCACCGAAATGCTCCTGCGGCGGCGCCATCAAGCCGGATGTGGTCCTCTATGAGGAAGGGCTGGACCAGCACACCATTAATAAATCTGTCCAGTATATCCGTCATGCAGATATGCTGATCATCGGCGGTACCTCTCTGACGGTATACCCTGCGGCGGGACTGATCGACTATTACAGCGGGCAGAAGCTGGTATTGATCAATAAGTCAGTGACGCCCATGGACAGCCGGGCAGATCTGGTGATCAGCGGACCAATTGGGGAAGTACTGGGAGATGCGGTGGAAGGGATGTAACTTTAACAATCAAAAAAATAAAAACGAGGATTTAGGAGGCTTAAATGTATCAGGCAGCAGAAAATCGATATGATAACATGAAGTATAAGCGCTGTGGAAGGAGCGGAGTTCTGCTTCCGCGGGTATCCTTAGGGTTATGGCAGAATTTTGGCCTGGAAAAGTCTTTGGAGCATCAGAGACAGGTTTTATGCCGGGCGTTTGATCTGGGAATCACCCATTTTGATTTGGCAAACAATTACGGCCATCCGGCCAGAGGAAAGGCGGAGGAGAACTTCGGCGCCATCTTGAAGAGTGATCTGGGAAAATACCGGGATGAGCTTTTTATCTCCACGAAGGCAGGCTTTGATTTCTGGCCGGGGCCTTACGGAAACTGGGGATCCAGAAAGTATTTGATGGCCAGCCTGGATCAAAGTCTGAAGCGGATGGGGATTGATTACGTGGATGTATTCTATCATCACCGGCCAGATCCGGAGACGCCTCTGGAGGAAACCATGGGAGCACTGAGCGATATCGTGCGGCAGGGAAAGGCTCTTTATGTGGGAATTTCCAACTATCAGGCAGAGGAAGCGAAGAAGGCAATCCAGCTGTTAAAGAAAAATGGGACGCCATGCCTCCTTCATCAGCCCCGGTATAATATGCTGGAGCGCCAGGCAGAGGATGGATTGTTAGATGTGCTGGGTGAGAGCGGCACCGGCTGCATCGCGTACAGCCCACTGGCCCAGGGCGCACTGACAGACCGGTATCTGAAGGGGATTCCGGCGGATTCCCGTGCGGCCCGTGAGGGAACCACGGTAGGAGGCCGCTACCTCAGTCCGGAAAACCTGGAGAAGACCCGCAGACTGAATGAGATTGCATCGGAGAGAGGCCAGTCTCTGGCACAGATGGCGCTTGCCTGGGTTCTGCGCCGTCCGGAGGTCACTTCTGTGCTGATCGGAGCCAGCAGCACGGCGCAGCTTGAGAACAGCGCAGCCTGCCTGGAGCATCTGGAATTCTCAGAGGAGGAGATGGAGCAGATCGACGAGATCCTGCGGCAGTGATGGGAGTTTGCCGGATTAGAAAAATAGAATTCAGGAGTTTTTGATATGTTGGAAAAGCCAAATTTTGAAGTGGGAGATATTGTAAAATTAAAAAAGCCTCATCCCTGCGGAAGCCAGGAATGGGAGATCCTGCGTGTAGGGGCGGACTTTCGGTTAAAGTGCCTGGGCTGCGGCCATCAGGTGATGGTGGCTCGGAAACTGGTGGAGAAGAA
>JAUNOF010000203.1 GCA_030537215.1 Lachnospiraceae bacterium | reverse complement strand
AATGAAGCGGTCTGTGCAGTAAAAATAACTCCTTTTTGTTAAAAAATATAATGTTATGATTTTTGTTAAAACTGCAAATTATGGCTTGAAAAGATAGCGCGGTAACTTCCGATAATTTTCCTATACCCTTGTACAGGCAGGTGTGATATAATCATCAGGTAATTAGAGACTTGGTAATTATAATCATAAAAATTATTACCAGCTATGGATAACGGTATAAGGAGTGAACTAACCAATGAAAAAAGAAGAACTGGCTCTTGAGATTATCAAGCGCCTGAAGGAAGAATACCCGGATGCCGGCTGTACCCTGGACTACAATGAAGCCTGGAAGCTGTTAGTCAGCGTGCGACTGGCAGCCCAGTGTACCGATGCCAGAGTGAATGTGGTGGTGGAGGGATTATATAAGAAGTTTCCCAGTGTAGACGCCCTGGCAGAAGCAGAGGTAGAGGAGATCGAAAAGATCGTAAAGCCCTGCGGCTTAGGCCACAGCAAGGCGCGGGATATCAGCGCCTGCATGAAGATATTAAAGGAGAAATACAATGGAAAGGTGCCGGATTCCTTTGATGAGCTGTTAAAGCTGCCTGGAGTAGGGCGCAAGAGCGCCAACCTGATCATGGGCGATGTATTCGGCAAGCCTGCCATCGTGACCGATACCCACTGCATCCGCCTGGTAAACCGGATGGGACTGGTAGACGGCATTAAGGAGCCGAAGAAGGTGGAGATGGCTCTGTGGAAGATCATCCCGGCAGAGGAGGGCAGTGACTTCTGCCATCGCCTGGTGTACCACGGCAGAGAGGTCTGTACTGCCAGAACGAAGCCGTATTGCGATCAGTGCTGCCTGAAGGATATCTGCGGAAAGGTCGGAGTATGATGACAACAGCAGAAAAAAAGGAACCGCGTCAGCTCCTTTTTTCCAACCAGGATCTGAGACGGCTGATCGCGCCTCTGATCGTAGAGCAGATCCTGGCGGTGACGGTGGGAATGGTGGATACCATGATGGTTTCCAGTGCAGGGGAGGCGGCTACCTCCGGTGTATCCCTGGTGGATATGATCAACAATCTGATCATCAATGTATTTGCAGCCGTTTCTACCGGAGGTGCGGTGGTAGCCTCCCAGTTTATGGGACAGCGAAACCGGAAGAAAGCCTGCGAGGCGGCGGATCAGCTTCTTTTTATTACGGCGATGATCGCCCTGGCGGTGATGGTCTTAGCGATTCTGCTGCGCCGCCCTCTTCTGAATGTGATCTATCATGGCATCGCACCGGATGTTATGGCCAATGCGCTGGTCTATTTGGTGATTTCCGCATTGTCTTATCCCTTCCTGGCTGTGTATAATTCCTGCGCTGCGTTATTCCGTTCCATGGGAAATTCCAAAATTTCCATGCAGGTTTCCATTGTCATGAATGTGGTCAATGTGATCGGAGATTACTGCTTTATCTTCCTGTTTCACTGGGGGGTAGCAGGCGCTGCGCTGGCATCTTTGATTGGAAGAATGACCGCCTGTGTGATCCTGTTTATCCGGCTGAGAAATCCCAGCTTGGAGATCTGCTCCGGCACGGAAAAGCTGGCATGGAATTCTCATATGATCCGGAAGATCCTGCACATTGGAATTCCAAGCGGGATTGAGAACAGCATCTTTCAGTTGGGGCGAGTACTGGTGGTCAGCATGATCGCCATGTTTGGAACGGTTCAGATTGCAGCAAATGCGGTTGCAAATAACCTGGATTCCATGGGAGTTCTCCCGGGGCTGGCCATGAATCTGGCAATGATTACGGTGATCGGCCAGTGCGTGGGGGCCGGAGATTTCGATCAGGCGGAATATTATGCGAAGAAGATGATGAAGCTCACCTATCTGATTAACGGCCTGTGCTGCTTTGCGGTTTTGATCACCATGCCTCTTACCATGAAGCTGTATGGGCTTTCCACGGAAACCCTTCGCCTGGCGGCCCTGCTGGTGCTGATTCACGACGGCTGCGCGATCCTGCTGTGGCCAGCTTCTTTCACATTGCCTAATGTACTTCGTGCGGCCAATGATGTAAAGTTTCCAATGGAGGTTTCCATTCTGTCCATGATTATCTGCCGTCTGGGTCTGAGCTTTGTGCTGGCGGTAGGCTTTAAGTGGGGCGCGGCAGGCGTGTGGATCGCCATGGTAGCAGACTGGATGGTAAGGGTTATCTTTTTCGTCAGCCGGTACCGGAGCGGGAAATGGAAGCGGTTTTATCATGGATAGCCGGAAGAACAAGATTATTTTGAATCTTGACGGCGGTACAGAATTCTGATATACTGCAAGCAAACACTTGCATCCTGTAAGGAGTACCATTCATGTATGATGAAACACAGATGAAAATTATTGATGCGGCCATGAATCTTGTTATGGAAAGGGGATATTCCTCCACCACCACAAAAGATATTGCAAAAGCGGCTGGAATCAATGAATGCACTATTTTTCGCAAGTTTAAGGGAAAAAAGGAGATCATATTGTCTGCTATGGAGCTTCCGGAATGGAATCCATGTCTGAAGGCGCAGGATTTTCCTGTTTGTGGTGATGTGGAACAGGATCTGGTTTCATTTGCAAAGACCTATATGCGTAAGGTGACGCCTCAGATGGTTAAGGTATCAATCGGATTGCGCACGCCGGAGCTATATGGAGAGACAGCACCAGGCATTCTGAAGGTCCCGCAGACATTTAAAAAGGTACTGCTGGACTACTTTTTGGAGCTGCAGTCTCAGGGCAGACTGAAGGGAATGGATGCAGAGGTTCTTGCTGCTCAGTTTTTGTCCATGAATTTCGGATTTGTCTTTTTGGATGCCTCCTTTGGCAAACAATTATTTGGAATCTGCAAGGAACCGTATATTGAGGACAGCGTGAAGGTATTTATCCATGGAATTGGTCTGAAATAAAAGAAGAAAGAAAATAAAGGCACGTAATGTGCTTTTATTTTTCACGGATATGCAAGTAAACACTTGCATTGAGAGGAGGATGACCATGTGTTATTTTTTAGTTGATACCTATATTCCTGCGGGAAGAAATCATTTTGAAAAAGGGCGTGGATTATATGATCATTATATTGAGAAGGTGAAACCAATTGTGGAGCGCTATGGCGGCATATATCTGCTCCGGTCGGAACAGATAGAATCACTTTCACAGAAGCGTAGTCCACAGAGAGTAATTATTATACATTTTCCGAATTATGAACATCTGCAGAGGTGCTTTGCTTCAAAGGAATACCAGGAGATTATGGCGATGAGAACAGAAAATGTTGACGCAAGAGCTTTGATTGTAAGGAAGGAGCAGGAAAATGAGGGTTCATCAAATCAGAATTGATTTTAATGTGACAAGTGAGATTAAACGTTATGTGTTTATATATCTGATCGAAGCCGAGCATTGTTATCTGATTGATTCCGGAGTTGCAGGATGCCAGGATATTATTGGTGCAAAATTAAAACAGATTGGAAGAAATGTTTCTGACATAAAGGGGATTTTTCTTACTCATGCACATCCGGACCATATAGGAGCAGCCGCTTGGTTCAGGAAGATGTCCGGGTGTAGGGTATATGCAGGTGCCGGAGAAAAAAGATGGATCGAGGATATTGACATTCAGTACCGGGAGCGTCCGATCCCTAATTTTTACAAGCTTGCAGGAAAGTCTGTGCCAGTGGATCAAGCTCTTTGTGATGGCGATAGGATTAAGCTGGAAAACGATCTTATTGTAGAAGTGATTGGCACTCCGGGACATTCTGCAGATGAAATGTCCTTCCGAATCGATGATTGTGTTTTTATTGGTGACAGTGTACCGGTTAAAGGGGACATTCCGATCTATGAGGACTGGAATGCAGCAATAAAAAGCATGGGCAGATTGAAAGAAATGAAAACTGTCAAGTGGTTTTACCCTGCCTGGGATAAAGTTTACTCATATGAGGAATGCAAGGAAAAAGTTGCTGCTGGAGAAATGCTTGTGCAGATGATCGATGCATCAGTAAAGAACTCTATATTAATGGATGGAGAAACGGAATTGCAAAATGTAGTTTTGAAGGTTTGCAGAGATTTGAAGATGCCGTGGCTTATGAAGAATCCGCTGTTTGCGAGAACGGTAGAAAGCCATATGAAGAAGTAGATTTTTGTCGGCTGCTGTGAACGTATGTGAATCGTAACAAGGTACTGAACCGTTACAATAAAAGATCCAACGGACCTTTTTTTGCGAAGAGAAACGTGATAAAATAAACATGACATATCACTGTCGTGTTTGATCTGCTATTCTAATAAACGTAAGTATGCATAAGGTCTGGCGAATGTGGGTTCTGTGCCGGCCGGAACGGAGTGAAAATAAAAATCATATGAAGATAGACAGACTGATTGGTATCCTTTCTGTATTATTGCAGAAGGAAA
>JAUNOF010000202.1 GCA_030537215.1 Lachnospiraceae bacterium | reverse complement strand
AAATAAAGGGAAAACACCAACAAGACTAATACAGATTTTTCACCTTAAACTCACGTTCCAGCTCGCGGCGCTGATCTTTCTTTGCAATATCCTCCCGCTTATCATAAAGCTTCTTACCTCTGGCCAGGCCAATCTCTACCTTTACCAGACTGTTTTTAAAATATACCTGGAGTGGAACCAGCGTATAGCCTTTCTCTGCAATTTTCCCGGCAAGCTTTGTGATTTCATTTTTGTGCAGCAGAAGCTTTCTGGCACGAAGGGGGTCCTTGTTGAAAATATTTCCTTTTTCATAAGGATTGATATGCATGCCATAAATCCATACTTCATTATGGTGATCAATACGCACAAAAGCCTCCTTTACGCTGCATTTTCCCATGCGGATCGATTTGACTTCAGTTCCGAAAAGCTCAATCCCGCATTCGTATTTCTCGTCAATAAAGTAATCATGATACGCTTTTTTATTGTTTGCAACTAATTTCACTGCCTGTTTCAAATTGATAAACCTCCATTTTGACATTATTCCAATCATACTACAAGGAGATTGGATCGTAAAGAGCCATTACAAAATCCCCAAAGCCGTCTTTACTTCCTGCCCAATCACTCCATCTACTATCAGCCCGCAGTCTGTCTGGAAATTCATCAGGGCCTGTGTGGACTTCTGACCCATAATTCCATCTGCTTCTCCGCAGTCATACCCCTTTTCATTTAAAGCCTGCTGAACCTTCTTGATCAGCTCTGCTTCATCGCTGGCGGCCTGCTGGGATACCGAAGCTGCCGGCAGGGATGATGAAGCTGCTGCTGGTTCGGCAGATGATACCGCTGCGGATGCGGCTGCCGATGTACTGGACGAAGCCTGCACGGAGCTGGTATCTGCCGTCTGGCTGGAATATGGGCATACGCCATTACTGTGCAGATGAGCTGGATATCCTCCACAGTGATAATGATAGGATCCCAAACCGCTCTTATTTTTATTATCGTGGTGACCGCCGCTGGAATCTGTCCTCCCGGAATGGGCCTCTGCTGTTATAACAGATCCAATCCCTGTCGTTCCCATGGGACACATTGCCATAACAACACTCAATATCATTGCTGCAAATTTCTTTTTCATCATTTAATAGCCTCCTGTATGCAAACCTTGTGTCTTGTATCGAAAGGTGCTTGTGCATCTTCCGATCAACTGTATTTACTAATCCAAATTGTACCACATCTCTGGAGGCAAGCATATGAAAAGTTGAATATTTGCCATCTTTTCTTCGACTTTCCGTCCGCCTTTCTTCGTTTCATATGGTTTTGCACAGCAGCAGCCAACAACCATTGGCTTACAAAAACATATACTATCTCAAGGAGGGATTTTTATGGCTGCTGCATTTATCACGTTGACCGCCCTGATCGCCGCGGGAAAAATCACCTTTTGCCTGTATATGTGGGTCAGGAATTTTCTGAAAAAATCTTGAAATTCCGCAAACAACACATAGTTAGAAATCATTTCATCCATACTATCTCCGGAGGTGATAATTTTATGAATCGAAATCCTAAAACTGACCGCTACGGAGATGGAGATGTACCGGAAATCGACACAAAACCTTACAGCAATGGGCATACACCGGAAATCGACACAGAACGCTACCACAATAGGCATGCACCGGAAATCGATACAGAACGCTACCGCAACAGCGCCCAGGTAGAACCGCTGCCGGAATCCACCCGCGAACGACGTGACGGCCCTGGTGGAAACTGACGCAGCCCGAAAGTGTCATAACGGCTCTCATACGTCCTAAAAAAGAATCCTGCTTAAACAGGATTCTTTTTTATCCTATGAAAACTCCCGGGCAAACACAAAATCAATGGTCTTCAGCAGTTTATCTGTCCCAGCCACGATCACCTTTACCTTCTGGCCAAGCTTATAAACCTTTTTTGTCATTTCTCCTACCAGCTGATAATGTGCTTCATCAAACACATAGTAATCGTCCGACAGCTCATTCATCCGGATCATGCCCTCCACCGTGTTGGGAAGCTCCACATAAAGTCCCCAGTTGGTAACGCCGGAGATCACGCCTTCAAACTCTTTCCCAATAAACTGTGACATATACTCACATTTCTTCAGCTTCTCAGTCTCCCGCTCGGCCTCGTCTGCCCGCCGCTCCAATGCTGAAGTCTGAACCGCCACCTGGGGCAGAAGACGGTCGTAATGTCCGATCCGCTTTTCTGACAGCCCAGATCTTAAATTTTCCTTGATGATCCGGTGGATCTGAAGATCCGGATACCGGCGGATCGGCGAGGTGAAATGGCAGTAATACTTAGCTGCCAGACCGAAATGTCCGGTGCAGTCGATGGTATATTTTGCCTGCTTCATGGAGCGCAGCGTCAGACGGCTGATCAGCGGCTCTTCCACCGTTCCTTCCACCTGATCCAAAAGCTTCTGGATCTCCTTCGGGTGAACCTCGCCCTGCTGGGTCCTTACGAAATATCCGAAATTATGCAGGAACGTAATCAGCTGCTTTACCTTCTCCGGATCCGGATTTTCATGGGTCCGGTAGAGGAAGGGAAGCTGCTGCCAGTAGAAATCCTCCGCCACAGTCTCATTGGCGGTCAGCATAAAGTCCTCAATGATCTTGGTAGCTGCATTCCGCTCATACGGCTTGATGGACAAGGGCCTTCCCTTTTCGTCCAGAAGGATCTTGCTCTCCGGAAAATCAAAGTCGATGGAGCCTCTCTTTCTTCTCCGCTGACGGATGATATCCGACAGCTCCTTCATTAATTCAAACATGGGAACAAAATCCTGGTATTCTGCCATCACGCCTTCATCATGATGGGTAACAATGGCATTCACCGCCGTATAGGTCATTCTTTTATCCACCTGGATCAGGGTCTCTGCGATCCGGTGCCCCAGCACATTGCCCTTCTGGTCAATTTCCATCAGACAGCTAAGTGCCAGACGGTCTTCTCCTGCATTCAGCGAGCAGATGCCGTTGGATAATTTATGGGGCAGCATGGGAATCACCCGGTCCACCAGATAGACGCTGGTGCCTCGTTTCAGCGCCTCCTGATCCAGAGGACTTCCTTCCCGCACATAATGGGTCACATCTGCAATATGGACACCCAGATGATAAATGTCCCCTTCCTTTGAAATCGTAATAGCGTCATCCAGATCCTTGGCATCCTCTCCATCAATGGTGACAGTAGGCAGCAGACGCAGATCCAGCCGGCCTTCCTTCTCATCCTCTGCCACCTGCTCTTCCACCAGCTCCGTTTGAGCCATCACATCCTCCGGAAATGTCTCAGGCAGTCCATAGGCCCGGACGATGGATAAAATATCCGTTCCTGGATCATTTACATGGCCGATGATCTCACAGATCTCTCCCTCCGGGTTCCGGGAAACGCTTCCAAAATCCAAGATCCTTGCCACTACCTTATGTCCGGTAACAGCTCCCATGTCCTTTCCCTGGGGAATAAACACGTCCTTGCCGATCTTCTGGTTATCCGGCACCACAAAGCCGAAATTCTTGCTTTTCTGATAATAGCCGATGATCTCCTGGTTAGCATGATCCAGCACTTTTAAAATAATACCTTCCGCCCGTCTTCCTTTGGGCTCCTGCTCGATTACAAGCTGTACCTTGTCTCCGTGAAGTGCTCCGCCTGTCTTTTCTGCCGGGATAAATACATCCTGCTCCATCCCCTCCACAGTTACAAAGCCAAATCCCTTGGGATGACCAGAAAATATGCCGGTAACAGAAAAGATCTCCGGCCTCCCGTACTTTCCTTTTTTTGAGATGCCCACCGCGCCTTCTGCTACCAGAAGATCCAATACCTCCTGAAGCTGAGCCCGCTGCTCCTTTGGGATATTTAAAAGCATGGCGATCTCCTTGGCCTTCATGGGCACATAGGCCGGGTCATGAACCAGCTTCTTCAGCATCTCTTTCCTTTGATTCAATAAATTTTCTTCCATTTCCACTCCGATCTAAGCAAAGCGGGCAAGCCCGCTTCCTGCGTTATAAAAAAACACTCTTGTTATCACAAGAGTGTTTTTGCTTATCTTCTTTATTTATTCAGAATATTCAAAATGATTGCCAGCACCATAAATGCAACTGCTGCAAACTTTGTGAACTTCTCCAATGCGCCTTCCATGGAACGGCCCTTATTCTTTCCCCAGTAGGTGTCAGCCATGCCGGCTACGGCGCCCAAGCCAGAGGATTTGCCCTCCTGCATCAGGATAATAACAGATAAAGCAATACATATGATAACAAAAACAATTGAAAGAACGATTTTCAATGCAGTCATGATTCCACCTCCTAAACCATACTTGTGTATCATAACATACTTTCCTGATAATTACAACTGTTTTCGCGGAATTCTAGGGCTGTTTCACGAAAGATTCTGCTGTGATGCTATATATCATTTACCGCC
>JAUNOF010000003.1 GCA_030537215.1 Lachnospiraceae bacterium | reverse complement strand
GCCACAGCCAGGAACCGCTCCGTGACAAGCAGGGCTTGACGGAAACGGAATACTTAAAATCCTATCAGGCAGACGATTTTAAACATCCTTCCGTGGCAGCTGATATGGCAATCTTTACCATTACCGAAAAACCAGAAACCAATTACAGAAAGCTGCCAGAGAAACAGTTAAGCATTCTTCTCATTCAGAGAGGTGTGCATCCCTATCTGGGCTGCTGGGCCCTTCCAGGAGGCTTTGTCCGGCCGGAGGAAACTACAGAGCAGACTGCAAAGCGAGAGTTGTACGAAGAAACCGGGCTGAGCCAGGTATATATGGAACAACTGTACACCTTCAGCGAACCGGATCGTGATCCCAGAACCTGGGTGATCAGCTGCGCATATATGGCTCTGATCGACAGCAGCCAACAAAAGCTGCAAGCGGGAGACGATGCTGACAACGCCAAATGGTTCCGCATTTCCTTCCGTCTGATTGAAGAGCAAAAAAATTATCAGCATGATGCGATAACAGCTATTTCTTTCACTCAAAGCTATGAATTGACCTTATCAGCTGACGATATCGTTCTGCATTCTGTCATTCAGAGAAAGCAGCTCCAAACAGAACATTCCAGCACAACCGAATATTCCATCCTTGAAAATGATGGGCTTGCCTTTGATCACGCCAAAATCATTGCATATGCGCTGGAACGCCTGCGCGGAAAAGTAGAATATACCGGTCTTGCCCTGCACCTGATGCCATCACAATTCACCCTGACCCAGCTCCAGCAGGTATATGAAGTAATACTTGGAAAACAGCTCTTAAAGCCTGCCTTTCGCCGCAAAATCGCTGCTCTGGTAGAAGAAACAGATTGTTACACCGAAAATGAGGGCCATCGCCCATCCAGACTTTACCGAAGGAAATGGGAAAACACGATTAACTGAATACGAAAAGGAGATTACATGGATCGAAAAGCGACTGCCAGAGAAACTCTGGCGATCATGAAAAATGGATATTATGAAACAGACAGCGGGAGAGTAGATATCTCCAAACTCCAGGAATATGCTGTAACAAACAGTTTTCTTTTGACCCCGCAAGAAGGCAAGAATCTGCTCGAGAATCTGCCAGCGAATGCCGTGTATTCTGCAGCGGATGCAGTACATTCCGCGACAAAAAATATTACGGATATTAAAGTCTGGAATTGTTCCACTGTAGATGCAATCCTAAAAGCAGATGCGGACAGCCGCCGGAATTCCAATCTGAGGTTGCAATCAGAAATAAATATTGCAGTTCTCAATTTTGCCAGTGCAAAAAATCCTGGAGGAGGCTTTCTAAATGGCGCTATGGCTCAGGAAGAAAGCCTGGCAGCTTCCAGCAGCCTTTATGAAACATTGATTGCACATGAAGATTATTATAAAAATAACCGTTCCTGCAATTCTATGATGTATACTGATCACAGTATTTATTCTCCTTGTGTGCCATTTTTCCGGGATGGAAGATTTCAGCTGCTTCCTCAGCCAGTTACTGCATCCGTCCTGACTCTTCCGGCTGTTAATATGGGGCAGGTAAAACTAAAAAGTGAGGACGTCTGCCAGGCTGAACAGACGATGCGACGCCGCATGAAGCTGGCTCTCGCCATTTTTGCCCACCAGAAATGTCAAAAGGTGATTCTGGGAGCATATGGCTGCGGTGTATTCCGCAATGATCCAGATCAAATTGCCTTATGGTGGAAGGAACTGCTGGATGAAGGTTTCGCCAAGCAGTTTGAAACCGTTATATTTGCAGTATTGGATCATTCATCCAACCAATCCTGTATTCAGGCATTTCAGAAAGTGTTTGGAACACATACGGATTCTGTACTTTAATATTTTTAAATTGCTTTGATTTGAATGTGCTTGGCATACAGAATAAAATTTGATTTGAATTTTAATTTACAATTTGAACAACTTAACAACTTAATTTGTAAATCAGGAAGGTCTTGACAAACTACCAGGATTTTACTATGATAGGAGTGGGATTCAACTATTCGCGAAACAATACTTTAACGAATAGTTGAAAGTAAATATGATTTTTATTTTAGATTAATACCATATTTAATATCTAACTCACAGAAAGGATTTTCCTATGAAACTTCAACGTTTGCTTAGTCTAACCCGTCAGGCTCTCGATGCGTATCACATGATTGATGCTGGTGATCATATTGCTCTCGGTATCTCTGGCGGCAAAGACAGCTTGACCTTGCTGTATGCACTTGCGAATTTAAAACACTTTTATCCGAATCATTTTGAATTATCTGCAATTACAGTTGATCTCGGGCTTGGAAACATGGATTTAGAGCCTGTAAAAGCCCTTTGCCAGCACTTTTCTGTTCCTTACAAAATAATTCCCACTGACATTGGAAAAATTCTTTTTGAGGCCAGACAAGAATCCAATCCCTGCTCTTTATGTGCGAAAATGCGGAAAGGCGCTTTAAACCGTGCTGCAAAGGAAATGGGCTGCAATAAAATTGCATATGCACATCATCGTGATGATCTGATTGAAACTATGATGCTTTCTCTTTTATATGAGGGACGCTTCTATGCCTTTTCTCCATGTACTTATCTGGATCGGATGCAGTTAACGGTAATTCGTCCGCTGATTTTTGTCACAGAGGCGGAAATAATTGGCTTCCGAAATAAATATCAGCTTCCGGTGTGTAAAAATCCGTGTCCAATGGATGGCCATACGAAACGCGAATATGTTAAATTATTAACAAAAAGGTTAGAGTTTGAGAATCCTGGAGCGAAAAACCGTATGTTCCGTGCCATCATCGATGGAACAATTGAGGGCTGGCCAGAGCCGGACCATTCCAAGCTGCCATAAGAATTCCAAATTATGATTTCCAGAAAGAAGGCTGTACTATGAGCAATTTATCCTATCATGAGCAGAAAGACAGAGACAACATATTACATTTGCGTCAGCTGACACAGGAACTGCCACTCTTCTGCTCTCAGTTTTTCCGCGGAATTGAACCGCGTACATCATCCAGAACCAGAATCGCCTATGCCTATGATTTAAAAATTTTTTTCGAATTCCTGGTAAAAGAGCATCCGTCTTTCCATGGAATGAAAATCAAGGAAATTCAATTATCGCAGTTGGATGAACTGCATTCTGTTGATATTGAGGAATATATGGAATACCTGAAATATCGTTTTAATGAAAAAAACCAGGAAATTATTAATAAAGAACGTGGAATTATGAGGAAAATCTGCTCTTTGAAAAGCTTCTATAATTATTTTTTCCGACTGGAGCAGCTTAAGAATAATCCTCCAGCCCTGGTTCAGCTTCCGAAGCTTCACGAAAAAGAAATTATCCGTTTGGATGTTGATGAAGTAGCACTGCTCCTGGATGAAGTTGAGCAAGGTGATAAACTGACAGAAAAGCAAAAGGCATTCCATGCAAAGACAAAAATTCGGGATCTTGCCCTTTTGACGCTTCTTTTAGGTACTGGAATCCGAGTATCCGAGTGCGTTGGACTTAATATGAATGATATTGATTTTAAAAATGGCGGAATCCGAATCCATCGGAAAGGCGGAAAGGAGGTAACGGTATATTTTGGTACAGAGGTGGAGGATGCACTTCTGGATTATCTGGATGAGCGAAATCAGATCATTCCGCAGACTGGACATGAAGATGCTCTCTTCCTCTCCCTCCAAAATAAACGGATCTCCGTCCGCAGTGTTGAGAATCTTGTAAAAAAGTATGCCCGTATCGTTACACCGCTGAAAAAAATCACTCCCCATAAGCTGCGCAGTACTTATGGTACCAATCTGTATCGTGAAACTGGTGACATCTATCTGGTGGCCGATGTACTTGGACACTCAGATGTAAATACCACCAAAAAGCATTATGCAGCATTGGAGGATCAGCGAAGGCGAAGTGCCCGGAATGCAGTCCGACTTCGGGAAGACTGATAACACAGTCAGCAGTTGAGAAAGGCCGCAAGTCAAAGACAAACGAAAAAGCAATCAGGCGTTAATTTACATAAAATAATTATGTAAATTAACGCCTGCAATCATCGTATATCAAGCGGCGTACTTGCATTACATTATCAATCACCACATAACAAAGGACGCAGCATCTGAAACGTTTTATTTAATACTGAAGCCAGGTGATACGCCATATGTGTTGCAGCAACTGTCGAGGGAGCAGCGACCGTAACTCGTGTACAACGCGCCATTGCTATTGTTGCTGTTTATAGAACGGAACCAGCTAGACATTTTATTCGAGCCTGACTCTGGATATAAAGCTGCCAAACCTGTTACCACATTAGCTTTTAGCAGAACCTGCCGTTCAAATGGAGTCCCTTCCAATGGATGCTGATAATTGATAGGCAGCTGATCTGGGTTCGCAAAATACTCATTTGGTGAGAACAGCCAAAGTTTATCTCTTGTGACTACTACATTTGCTTCTATTTTTGAGCCATAAACGGTATCAGACTTTACTGCTCTGGGGTATATAGCATTCTGCAGCACCTGCGGAAAACAACTAATTAATGCCGTAGATTCCGTAAGTTTGTTTTTCTCAAAACCAGTTTCTTTATTGGTGATATTAATCATATTTTCTGTCACTACACCATTCAGCATGTTTCGGATCGCAGAATCCGGCCATCCGCCTTCATTTGTACCATATATATAACGAAGAGACGAATCCATATAGTAGGTTGAATGTTCATGGTTCCATGAACAATACCATGAATTAATCGATCCAGAAAAAATGGTTGCACCATCACCACTTATCTTTCCGTTATAACTGTTACCCATAATCGCTTTCGCGTTACCATCTGCGTCCGTCATGCTGATCAATATAGAATGGGTACAGCTATTTGCAAGGCATTCTGAAAATACAGTTGGATCCTTTCGGGCCTGTTCAATGATTTGTTCCCATGTCATATCATGGAGACACCGTTTCCCATCAGATGGAGTATGGCTGGTATAAGTATTTCTATAATTCTTACCTGATGCCGGTCCGAAGGTAATCGGCAAAATCGTTCCATCTGCATCCGTATCGTTGATTGCATAAACCGCCACCGCATATTTCACATCGTAATATTCCTCCCACTTTGCATAGATATGAGTATCCTTCTCAATCTTGGAAGAAAAATTATATGATGTCTTGTATTCCGGATCTGCAAACCATCCCATAAACTGGTACCCTGGCTTTTTCGGGTCATTGGAAGGCTTTGTAATCATGCTGCCTTCCTTCACCTGACGCTCCCAGAGCTCCACTGCCGTCATGGTAACATCCCCGTCTTTTACGATCGTGCCGCCATCCAGTTCCATAATAACCCAGTAACGTTTCAAGGGTTCTGGAAGCGTTACGCTGACACTAAAGGTTCCTTTTTTTTCAATGCCAGCTTCTTTATAAATAACCCTGCCTGTATAGCTGTTGGAACTTCCATCTGCAACCGGATCAGCCAGCGTATAACTGCCTTCGGGTACCTCGAAACTTGTTCCGTCATCATACAAAGCTAATACGGTTAAATCGGATGTCTGGATCATATAAGTACGTTCTTCTGCATTATATCCGTCTGTGTTCTCATCAATGGGATCCGGTCCATGGTATTCCACACGAATTCCCGTCAGCTTTGCACCGGTTTTTACAATATTCGTTGCACTGATTGTGTGAGACAGCTTCTCATACTGGCTGATTTCGTTTTCAAAGGTGACTTCCGCATAATTGGAATTCAGAAGATCTGCCGTGGCCGTTACGTCTTCGATTGTTACATTATCCGTGTCTGCTGTAACTGCTGCCAGCTTGTAGCGGCTGGAATTCAGCTCTGCAATCTTATAATCAAATCCCTGGTCTACTGTAAAACTTACCGATCCCTCCAGCTGATTTTGAGATAAGGTTATGGTTCTATAGTAAGTCTGCGTCGCCGCACCGGTATCCTTGTCTTTTTTCTCAATCCGGAAGAGAAAGGTAGGATCACCGAAAGGGGCATATGCCTCATTGATTACCTTATTAATTCTAAGGGATGCTTTGTTTCTGACATCCTCGGCGGTAAGTTCCTGGACCACATCTGCATTTTCCTTTGTAACAGAAAACCGGATCTTTTCATCCGACAGGCTGTAGGATTCAGGGGCTGCTGATTCCATGAGATAATAACCTCCCTGGGCAATATCGGTAATGGTGATCGTCCCATCTGCACCAGTCACGATCTGGTCTGCTCCATCCGGCAGGGTATAATCCGTACCAGGGATACATTTTGTGCCGTCAGTACGGTACAATTCATATGTAGCGCCAGCCAATGTCTTTGCCTTATCATCTGCATCCACTTTAAGCAGTTTAACGCTGCCCTTCAGCCTCTGATCCACTGTTTCAACATATACGGTGGACTGAACGGTCTTCTGATCCAAAGTAAAGGGGATATGCTGGTCTGAAAGCTCATATCCTTTCGGAGCCTTTCTCTCAATAAAATAATAGTCCCCCCAGTCAAGATCCGATACCTTGATCTCGCCAGCAGCATCTGTGGTATATACAGGTTCCAATGCAGCATATTCCGTTGAAGCGGCTGCTTTATGCATCAAAATGTACTCGGCTCCCGCAACCAGTTGGCCTGCATCATCAAATTTTGTAAGGACTGCCTCGCCTTTCATCCGGTCATTCGTATGAACAATTTCCAGTACCTGGCCTGCAGTTGACACATCGAGGACAACGGAATCCGTAACAGCAGCTTCGTCTGACGGCATCAAATATCCCTTTGGATTCCTGGTTTCCACAAAATAATACTCACCGAAAATCAGGTTATCAACTTGTAATTCTCCGGCCGCATTTGTCTTTAATCCGCTTTGAATCAATTTATCCTCATTTATTGTTGTTTCATCACTCTTTGCTTTTTGGTACAGACTGAAAACAGCATCCTTAACAGCCTGCCCATCGGATGAATCCTTCTTGATCAGCCGGATAGACGCCGGTGATTCACTGTCGTATGCACTTATGGAAACCGTCACCTTTCCTGGCTCCGCTCCATCACCGGCTACAAATTGGTCCTTTCCCACCGTAAAGTTTACCGGTTCTTCGTTAAGTTCATATCCATCCGGCGCCTTTGTTTCAATAAATTGATAATTTCCCCACGGGAGACCTGTGATCCGGATCGTACCGTCTGTGTCAGTTACAGCCTTGCTCTCCTTTCCATTTTCTGAAACCGTTCCGTTCTCATCCAGGAATACCGGATCACCGTTTTCTTTGAAAAGCTCAAATTCGGCGCCGGAAAGTGGGCTTACACTGCTGTCATCCCGGTCGTATTTGGTCAATATCACCTCTCCAGGGATCCGGTGGTTGGGAATGCTTATTATTTCAATAACACCGTCAACGGTAACGTCATGACGGCCTTCAATCTTCTCATATCCGTCAGGGGCCTCCAATTCTTCCCACTGGTAAACGCCATACGGGATATTGGCAAGAACGATCTGTCCCAGAGCATTGACTTCCTGCCCTTCCTCGCCAAACATCGCATTACCAGCTTGATCATAGACCTGGAATCTTGCGCCTGTAATCACTGCATATTTTTCGCGGCCGTCTTTGTCTGTGCCAGTCCGGTTATTCGCGTCAACCTTCTGCAGAGTGATTTTTCCAACCGTATCTAAAAGCTTTACATAGGTTTCCGCCGATGGCAGTTCATACCGTGCCTCAAAATCATCCGCCGATCCAATGCCGTAGGCGTCAAACTGTACGTAATATTGGTTAACTGCCCTTTTCTCAACCAGATTCTGGTCAGATGGCGCCTGCATATTTACCGTTACATACGTCATCTGGCGGGTTTTCATCAGGCCGTCTTCCAAATTGGAGGTATCCAGATGAATCCAAATGGATTTCACCTCTCCTGGATCTGCCGGAAGCTCTGTGCTCCATCCATCTGCTTTGGCATCTAGTTGCTGCTCCGGATCTGTGCTGTAGGAAACTGTAGGGATCAGCTTCATCCGTTCCGCGTAAGAGGTATCTACAGACAAGAAGCTTCCCTGCCATTCTGATGGAATTTCAGTATATTCATCCGGTTTTTCTTCATTTAAGGCAATGCAGGCACCTTGTTCGATCCGGTCGAAAAAGTCAATGTTTTTCGCATTATCCGAACCCAGGCCAAAATCAAGCCGGTAGGAATACAAAGATTTCTCTTTTTCTGCATCCTGATCGGATTTATTGGAAAGCCGTGTTACTGTTTCTGTTTCATAGCCATTGGAATACGCGGATTTTACATACTTGGATACATACTCCCGCCATTCCACCGCAGAATCCAGTACGGTTCTGGATGCCCCAGAATATGCCAGCTTTTCGGTGGTCACGCCGTTTCCATCAATATCATATTCATCTGCCATAACAGCAGTTCCAGAGATCTTGTCCAATCCGTCATCGTGTGTCATCAGATACGAATTTACCGTATAATAATTTCCCAAAGCAATAAAATCTGCATATTTTAATGTCATCCCGTAGACTATGGAAATATCTGTCGGCTTGCTGATCTCCAGCGGAGTATCAGAAAAATCAAAATCTGCTGTCAGCATGGTCATTCCATTGTATTCTCCAATGGAATAACTCACATGATTTTCAAAATCATCATTGGATACAATCTCACCAGAATAATAGGTACCGCTTCCAGTCAGACGGATTCTGTCAGAATCCAGATTAAGTTCCAATCCATCCGGGATCACCGCATAGAGGGAAAACCGTTTCAGCGGACCAGAATCATCCGCTTTGATGCTGCCGCTGGAAACTGCCGTTGAGGAAAAGCCTCCTTTATTGCTTCCGGCAAACTCTGCCAGTGATGTACGGGAAATCAGCTTGGTAATAGGGCTTCTCAACCAGACATTGGAATATCCTCTCAGCATGTACTCCTCATAGATTTCCTGATCCCGTTCCGCTAACTCTCGACCATACGTCCCAGCATAATTTTCGATCTCCTGAGC
Source organism: Lachnospiraceae bacterium (assembly GCA_030537215.1). GTDB lineage: Bacteria > Bacillota > Clostridia > Lachnospirales > Lachnospiraceae > Caccovicinus. The sequence continues at coordinate 59,979 of JAUNOF010000003.1, read as the reverse complement.
ACAGTCATTAACCTCATAGCCATCTGCATCAACGTACAGAGAACGCAAATAAGAAAAGTTTACCAGATGATTCTCATGATCTGGAACAGGTTCTCCGTCCGCTGCCTTCTGCTGCTCCGCTTCCCAGTCAAGATGCAGGCGGATGCCCACATATGCTGTATAATAATAGCTTCCAGTAATGTTATTGACCTGGACAAATACTGCCTTGATCCCTGCCGGGAGCTGGATTGTGCTCTGCTTCAAGGTATTGCCGTTTCCATAGTACACATAGGAAGCAAACGGGGTATCCTGTGTTTCTGCTCCGTAAACCTCATAATCATATCCCTTAGAATCCGATGGTATAGTGACATAGGCAATGTCATACTCCTCATCCTCCAGGTTCCGCACAGAACCATCTGTCAGGAAAATGGCCAGCTTATCATCGCCCATTACAAGGCTGTAGGTATCTGCATTGCCGTTTACGCCGATCTGGCTGATACCGGTGGTATTTCCCCTGACACGGGCAGGGTTATTGGCAGACTGAGCAGCGGCGATTGTGTTTGCATTGCTGCTGGTTGCCGCCCCAAATGCTTCCAAAGGGAAAAAAGTCCTTCCAATCTTTGACAGCCCGCTCTTAATCACGCCGAAAATCGTCATATCCGGAACATACGGTTCTTCATCCGAATCACCAGGATCATGGGAAGCATCGGAATCCGATGCCAGTTTTGGGTGGATTTCTCCATAAGTTATCCCGTCAAAGCCTGCATATTCCAGCTGGGATTCTCCTAAACCATGTTCCTGCCAATGGACATCGTTCCAATCAAAAATGGTATCTGGCATAGGGATATCTTCTGCCTTTGCCGCATTTGACTCGGTTGCGAGAAATGATCTTGTACTTGATATTGAAGACGCATTGGAATCCGATGCAAGCTTTGCCGATGCTGTCAGGACAGGAGATCTGCGTGCAGACGCATAATTCCGATTTGCGTTTCCCCGCAAAATAAACTGTACGATCTTACCGTTATAGATATTAACTGCGTTCAATCGGTTTGAATAGCTTCCAGGAGCTGAATGATCGTAAGAATTCTCATAAGAGGAGTTCCGCTTGCTGTGGTCATAGATATATCCAGCATGATTAAAAGAATAGTCTGCAACAGTAAAGCTTATCTTATCATCAACCTTTTCATTTTCTCCAGCCTCCGTTGTCCAGTTTACCTCATCATTGTAAAGGCGGTCCAGATGGCCATGAATCGTTACCGTCCGGTATTCTTCCGCTTCTTCATCCATGAAATGTTCCTTTAAGAATCCGATCTGGAACCGGTTATAATAAGCAGAATACCGAGAGCCGAGATTTCCAGAGCGATTTTTAAATGGATAAAAGCCCCATATTGTATCCCCGGATTCTGTTATGATCTCTTCTAAAGGATATGTTTTTCCGCTGCTTTTCACCTTCACATCCGAATAATCTTTCCCCTCCGGCAGTTCCACAGCAATGGAATAATCGGAACGGTACAGACCTCTTGCCAGCCAATCCTTATCAAATCGTGTTTCAATCTCATACCAGATATAATCATGGTTTGCTTCTTCATAATCCGCTGCCGCCAGTTTGTCTTTCGTCATACCGATCCGATAGCGGTCACGAACCGAAGAAAATTCGTAAGAAAGAGGCTCCATTTCAATCTGCCCGGCTCCAGCCACCCGGAATATAGGGGATGCTTCCTGCTGATAACCGTCTGCTGACTCCCGGGCCTGTATGTTCCACAGCATCTGGAAGCCGCCGGATACAGACTGCCCTGTTTTAACCGAAAATTTGTTGGAAAACGTATACCTGTCTGTGTCCTGATCCCAAATACAGTCCCATTCCGAATCCTCGGCATCACTGGTCAGATCTGATGCCTTCAAAATACTGGCACGGTTTGCATTTCCAATTCCAGGAATATCAAACTGAATCTCTCCTGGTTCATAAGCGTGTTCAGCATTTTCCAAACGGTAGGTAACAACAATTTTAGGCTGCTTCATGCTGTCATTTTCGGCATCCCACCTGTAATCATTGGACAAGGTCGACCATGCGCAGTTAATCTTCCAGCCATCTAAATAATTATCATAGCCGTCATCCGCCCAGGTCGGGAATTGGATTCCCGCCGCAGCCATAACCACGGCAAGCAGAAATGACAGTTTCCGGCGTGTCCGGTATAACTTGTCTTTCAGATATTCAAGCATTCGTAAACTCATCTCCTCTCCATATACTCCGTCCATGCCATTTTCCAGCTGCCTGCTTCCTCCGAAACATCCTTTGCTGTAAAAGATCCGTCCTCATTCTCCTCATTGATATAAGTCTGGATGGAATCAGCCGTTACCAGGATATCAAAATCCCGGATCTGGGATGCATCCGAATACGTTACCAGAATGCGATCTGCAAGGGGAACGGTGGTTTCCTTCGCCTTTACAGGCAGGGTATAATAGTAGTAACCGCCCAGCAGAGGATCTTCCGCTTCTGAAAGATAGATCCAATTTTCCGGAAGCTTTTGAAAATCGGAAGAAATATATTCTGATGCAGGATACCAGTTCTTTCCATCCGGACTTATCTGTGCCAGATCCTTGATAGATGAATCGGAAAATTCCATAAATACACGAATAAAAGAATCTGTTTTATCTGTATTTTCAATCTGGATCTTTTTCTTGAAGATATTGTCGCCCGTTTCCTGCTTTCTGGGCGGCTCAAACTCTTCTTTGATGGAAACGGTATTGCTGCCTACCGAAATCTGGTTCACGATCCGTGTTCGATCTGTTAAGTATGCCATGGCAAGGCCAGCAGCCGTCATGAAAATGATTCCGACAGGCGTAAGCTTCTTTACACTGGTCAGGAACCGCCTGTTCTGGAAGCGTTTTCGGTGATGCCGTTTTTCTTTCATTCTTTCTGCCCCCCTTTATGTTTTCGAGAACGTGAACGCAGCAAAAGGATCCCGCTTCCGCTGGCAAACATAGCTGTCAGGAATACACCCACTCTTATGCTCTCATCCCCAGTTTTCGGGAGGGTATTATGGATCGCCTGATTGATGGCTTCAGCAATTGAAATCATGTCCTGAATTGCAGGGCCTGGTGTTTCTGACGCTGAGTCAGCTTCCGGACCCGGGACATTGGAACGGTTTTCTGTGTCGGGAGGATTGGGGTCTCTGTCCCGGCTTCCTCCCCCGCCGCCTCCGGATGTCCTGGTGTATTCGGTACTGAAGATCCAGCGAACCTTTGCCTGCTGCATGGCCGATGCATTCTGAAGTTCTTCAGGCATGTAAATGCTGTAAGTGATCGTCTGCTCCATTCCCTTTTTCATTGACGGAGCAAGCATGATTCCCCCTTTCAGCGCATCTGCGTGAAGCGGTCCGCTATATAGAATTTCATCCCCGCGCGTTATGGTGAGAATGAGATCCGACAGCAGCTTGAGGGCTTCTGCTGACTGTCCATCCGGAATCTCCGTCCTGAAGCCAATTCCTATGGTTTGGAAAAACTGATTTCCCAGTATGAAGGAATCCTCCATGGTCTCTCCAGGCATCATGGCCCCAAAGTCTTTAAAAAAATCATCTCCTATCTTAATGAATCCTTCGCTGCCGTTTTCAAACACAACTGCAAATTCTGAATTTCTTCCGGCTTGATAAAGCTCGTGATCTGTGTGGATACAAGTCTCAATGGGAATTCCAAACCATGGATCATCTGATTCAAAATCCGGTTCAAATTGTACAGCCTGAACCGCCTGTGCGGTCACATCGATAGAAAATCCTTTTTCCGAGTAAGATACATCCCACGTAGACGGAACCTGAACCTGTCTGAAAAAAATAATATCCTTCCCAGTATCAACTGGCTGTGTATAGTAATAGTATCCGCTGCGGTAAATCCAGCCATTGACCACATCCAGCATATTGACGCCAAGTCCGTCAATGCCGTCTTTACTCATAAATTCTGCTTTCGCCCGGATCCACGCCGGCTCTGATTCATTGGTGATTCGAACAATTTTGGACACAATCTGTCCAGGCATTACAACTTTTCCGTCCCGGTACGGAATCAGGTTATTGTAATCGTCTAATTCATACTCATCAAGTGTTATGGAAATGTCCCCGGTGGTGATGGTGTTGTCTACTTCTGTAGAAAACTGGTAGATTGCCGCAAAAGACGGAAAAACCGCCCATAATCCTACCCCTAATGCCATTGCAAATATACGTTTTATCATTCACTGCTACCTCCCGGCAGTTACTTTTTTGTTATTATAAAAGTTCTGCCGCCGATTAGGCGGCTTAAGTTCAGGAAGGCAAGTGCGCCCTCCAAAACCTTCATGTGCGGTGGCGCGTCTGCCTGCCGGGCACCCACAGGTTTACTTTGAAAAAGGGCACATTTTTGTGCCCTTACTACAATAATAAGAACCTTTGACTTAGTGCTCCTCTCCGATCAGATCCAATACATTGCCTGCGCCTGCCTGCTTTGCATCCATGCTGCTAATGCCCGTCCATGCTGCCAGGGCGCCGTTAGCGCCTTCTGTGCTGTTCTGGGTCTTGTAAATGTCAAAGATCTGGGACAAGGTAGCTTCTGTCATGTCATCGCCGACCTGGATATTGTCATTTAGCTCGCTGTTATCTGAGTTCTGCAGGAAATCAGACTGAATCGCATATGCCCTTACCGGAACCTTCAGCTTTTCTCCCTCCAGCTGACCCTCTACAATGTTTGCCAATCGGATATAGTCAAACACAGACGGCACTACCGTGGCATCTGCCGCTTCCACTGCCGCAACATAACCATCCTCTCCCGGATTGCCCACAGCCGCTTTTGCTTCTACCGCTGCCTTTACTATCTTGTTATAGCCATACACATAGGTCATATAATCGGAAGTACCATCATTATCTTCATCAACTTCAACGGCATTGCCGATCTGCACCCAGCCATCATTAACAGAAGAATACTTACCGGAGCCTGCGCGGAAATCAAATAATTCCTGATTGGACGGCTGTTCCTGTACCGTGCCGTCATGGCCTGCAAGCCTTACTTCAGCCATAGGAATATCAAAGCTTACAAATACGATCTCGTCATTGTTCCCGGTGTTGGCAACAGTGGGATCCTTCTGGATTTCCTGATTCGGCACCCGGGGAACGTCATCCTCCGGTGTGTAGTTTGGCTCAGAAAGATCAATGGTAACTTTACCAACGGTGAACGTATTGGTAGTCGTCTCGCCGTCTGTCAGATATGCGGCAGATGCTCCTGCGCTTACCACAGCGATCATCCCACATGCTGCCATTGCTGCCAGCTTCTTGTTTCTCTTTTTCATGTTGCTTTTTGACAGATTTCATCCCGAATGTTCGATCTGTCTCTCCTTTCCTCTTTTTTTCAAATGTATTGTTTATTTTGAATCCATATTGGATTTCGGGCTGATTTGATTCGTTTGCTTCTGATCCTTTATATGTTTTGGGCTGCTATCTTTTGTCTCGCTGTCTTCTGTGATTGATTCCAGCACAAATCCAAACAGGTGCGCGCCAAACAGCCAGCCGATCGCCACAACCAACCCCTTTTTTGTGATTTTTGACATGATGTATCCTGCATAGGGAACACTTGCCGCATAGGTTCCAACAATCCGGTCTGCGGTCAGAGGCTTCAGATCGTTCACATCATTGTTATCCCCCTTCGTTATAAATCCCTCATCGGTAGTTTCCACGATGCGATGGGTGACCGTAATCTCATCTTTTCCGTTGGTCATGGAAAACGTAACAATATCACCATTGGCTGCCTGCTTGTCCTTTGTATTGACAAACACAAGGCTTCCTGTAGGGATCGTTGGCTCCATGGAGGAAGATAGAATCATGTACGGCCAAATTCCTGCAAGCTTGGGAACCGTTACAACTGCCGCTGCAAGCATTGCCAGAATTGTAATGAACCAAAGACATTTCTCATAAATTTTACAAATTCCCGGAGTGCCCTTCATTTTGCATCCTCCTTCATCAGCGTCCCTGTTTGATCCGCCCGCCGGCCGTCCGGGGCATAATCATCCGTCAGCATATGACCATCGGAGGACATGTAAAAATCTTCACGCTTCCAGGTTATGTAGGTATCATGTGCCATATATCCGTTTTCCCCAAAGTAATACCAACTGCCATCGATCTGCTTCCAGACATTCTGCGGATAGGTTCCGTCGCAATTCCGGTACCAATACTCCCCTTCCGGCGTTTCCTGCCAGCCAGTATTTAAATATTCAACGCGGTTGTTATCCGGCGTATGAGCCTTGCTGCTGTCAATGATGCAGTTAATGGACTCCACTTGATAAGCTGCACGGTTTTCTGCGGCAATTTCCTCTGTAATCGTACAGGCTCCGCCGCTGGTCCATTGGCCAGCTACGTCATTTTTTGAAATCGCCCTGACATCATACCGGTATGTCCCGGCAGCAAGCATCAATGGGGCAAAATCATAAGTGGTGCCTGCTGTTTCTGCATAATAATATTTTCCTTTCGGGTCAGAAAGCCGGAGCCGGTAGCCGACCGCATATTGGCTTTCGCTCCATTTACCCCTGCAGCCGCTCCAATCGGCATATGGAATCTGGCCTGCATATGCATCGAAATCCTCCAACCGAACATCTAACCGGAGTGTATGCCCGTTATCTTCCTGCTTTGCCTTGATCAGGACGGCGCCCATACCGGAAAGACGTATTTTTTCCTGATCTGAGGAATAGAAACGGAACTGATATCCGTCATCTGTTGTCAGTTCCACAACATACACCCCGGCAAAATCTGAATGCTCTTCAAAGGGATCATCATTTTCCTGTTCATAGTACACTTCTGCTCTTTCACAAAAAGCCACCTGATAATGCGCCGAATCCTTTACGGTGGCTTCGATCTGCGGCAGCCCGCTGAAATCAAAATTTTCCAAAATAAATTTTACTTTTACCTGATTAATCCGAACCACAGCATAAGACTGGAAGGAAGCTGTCAAAGACAGAATGGCCGCTGCCGTAAATACATCCTTGAACCATTTCACACGTTTTAATCTTTTCATCGCTTACCTCACTTAAAAAATATCCTCTTACCAAGACAAATACTTGTCCTGATAAGAGGATACCTCAAATCTGTTTATTTTTCATTGGACTGATAGTCCCAAAAAATGGTAAAAGCAGCCGCAGCCGTTTCAAGAAATTGTGATCCTGCCGTGTTTCCACCTCTGTGATCAGCTCTTGCCCTGCTTCAACGGTCTCTTCGATCAGCAATTCTTCCATATGGACACCCAGCAGGATGCTCAACATAAATAAATGATCCACGGATGGAAGCACCTGTCCTTTGAACCAGCGGTAAATTGGCTGGGGGCAGGACAGATGAAGCAATTCCTGAATGCTTCTCACGTCATATCCCTTCTCCGCAATCAATTGCCTCAGGTTGGCGCCAGTACGTTTCAGATCAATATTTCTGTAGCCATTAGTTTCTTTTTTCATAAACACCTCCATTATTCTTACAGGATCCTATACGCAGCTATGACTTTTTTGGAAAAAAATTCCTGAATAGATACATTTTATCTGGATTCTGGTCTCTTTGCAAGGGTATTCTAAATAAAATTTATGGGAATGGAAAGAAAGCAGATTTGGAACCAAACAATAAAGAAGCGGTGATTTTTAAGCAGAAATCAATTTACCGCTTAAAAATCACCGCTCTTTACCAGAAAAAAGAGGCTGTGTAACTGTGAAGGTACTGAACAGTTACGATGCTATTATTTATAATATACCACTGTCAGGTAATGTCCTGCATGAATGGTGTCGCTGGTCAGCTGATTCATCCGCTTCAGTTCAGAAACATATTCCTGTGTATCCATAGGGCTTTTAGCAGAGTAACGGGATGCAATGCTCCAAAGACTATCGCCTTCTTCTACCTGGATGCTGGTATAATAGGGATGCAGTGCAGGAGAAACCGCTTCATCTGCAAATGCGTTGGTCATCATGAAACCGCATATATTTACTAAGATCAGAAGCGCCGCGAAGCAAATGACCAGCTTTCTCTGATAGACCTGTGCTTTCCGCCTCTGGCGCTGCCTTACAGCCCGCCTCTCTCTTTCCTGAACGGTACCGATTACATTCCGCATCGCCGTTCGCTTCAGTTCCAGCTCCTTTAATGCCGGTTCTTCCACGGTATCCATTCTGCTTTTTTTGAACGAGGAGGCAGATGTGGCCTGCTTTCCTGAGCCTGTGTTTCGCTTTCTTGCTTCTTCTATGCTGATCACTTTGCATCTGTCACTTCTTCTTACCGCCCTGTTTTCATCACCTTCTGAATTTTGTTTCATGGTTTCTTTCAATTCGCTTCTGATCTCCTTCATACTTCCTCCTGTACCCCATCCGATCAAACTCTCTATAGAAAATAGATTGTATAATCCAGATTTAGAATTTCATGTTAATGTAAAGTTTATACTCACACATAACGAAAATATGTTCGCGAACAAACGTTCCTTATGTTTGATATCATACCATCCGAACACTTGTTTGTCAATTGCTTTTCAGCCTTTTTCGAACAAAAGTTTGTATTTCTATTTGCATTTTTATCGAACCTATGTTATCATTATAAATAGAAAATATTTCTAATTGAAAACCGCAGATTATGGAGATTACATAGGAGGTTACATAGATGGCACAAGGAAAAATTTCTGCAAAGCAGCAGGAAATTTTAGAATATATTAAAGAAACTATATTGAAGAAGGGATATCCGCCGGCGGTCCGGGAGATTTGTGAAGCGGTTCATTTAAAATCCACTTCATCCGTTCACTCTCATCTTGAAACGCTGGAGGAGAATGGATACATTCGCCGTGACCCTACAAAGCCCAGAACTATTGAAATCTTAGATGACTGCTTTAATCTTACCCGCAGAGAGGTAGTCAACGTTCCGCTTGTTGGTGCTGTGGCAGCCGGACAGCCAATCCTGGCACAGGAAAATATTGAAAACTATTTCCCAGTTCCCTCTGAGCTTCTTCCCAACCAGGAAGCCTTTATACTGAAAGTAAAGGGAGACAGCATGATTAATGCCGGAATTTTTGATGGTGATCAGATCATCGTAGCGCAGCAGGAAACGGCTGAAAATGGAGATATCGTAGTTGCTCTTTTAGAGGATTCTGCTACGGTAAAGCGTTTTTTTAAAGAAACAGACCGCATCCGCCTGCAACCGGAGAATGATGCCATGGATCCTATTTTCGCAACAGATGTCCAGGTGCTGGGAAAGGTAGTCGGCCTGATCCGTTTTATGTAAGTAAACCGTCATAAATAAAATAACCAGCAGGCACACCGCTTTTCAGCCGTGCCTGCTGGTTATTTTGTTCATTTGTAACTGTTCAGTACCCCTCACAGTTACGAGCAAAAATCTATTTAAAATCGGCTCCAACCATGGGATTTTTGCCTTCTGGCCTAGGTTATCTTACGGTCAGCGCAGCAAATACCCTCGCTTCGCTGGGGCAGACCCTGCGCAGACCTACTGAATAGTTACGTTCATTTTCATCTCCGCAATATAGCTTATCGGAAGATGCGTAAGCATCTTTCGATAAAAGGCGCGCATTTTGCGCCGTTAATCTGATTATCAGGTTCGCGCAGCGGTTCTGGTAATATAGCTTATAAGAAGCTGCGCAAGCAGATTCTCATAAAAGGCGCGCATTTCGCGCCGTCCATCGGATTACCGGGTTCGCGCAGCGGTTCTGGTAATATGCTTTACAGCTCCTTCACATCCACAATCGTCTTGCCGTCCCTCCAGATCCGTTCCAGATCATAGAACAGACGATCTTCTCTGCAGAATACATGAACGATAATATCCTTGTAGTCCATCAGAATCCAGTTTGCAGACTGGTAGCCTTCTACCTGCTTGCACTGGTATCCAGCTTTTGCCAGATCCTCCTGTACCTGATCTGCCATGGCCTGCACCTGGTTGGAATTATTGCCGTTGGCTATGATAAAGTAATCAGCCAGCACAGAAACGCCCTGGATATCGATGATCTGAATATCTTCTCCTTTTTTCTCCTCCAGTGCGGCAAATGCCAGCTTTACCATTTCCTTTGAATGATCCATATCGTTCTCCTTCTCAATCATTTAATTCTTTCGCCAGGACGCTTTTTCTGTGAAGCTCCTGATAATAGTCAAATGCCTTCCGGGTCATCGGGTCAATCTTGCCGGATTTTTTATTCAGATAGGCCAGAGTCCCTTTTAATATTTCGTACATCGTTTCGTCCAGGTCGATGTAAGCCAGCTTACGCATCTGCGGCAGATCTGTTGCCTTATATCGCCTGGGTTCGATGTAATCGGCGATATAAACGATCTTCTCCAGCATGGACATCTCTGGTCTTCCTGTGGTGTGGTACAGAATTGCAGACAAAATCTCCGGATCCTGGATCCCATATTTATTCTGCGCCAGCCAGGCCCCATAATTTGCGTGGAGAACAGCCGGAGCGGCCTCCTCCTCCGGCGTAAAGGAAATATTATGCTTTTTGCATTTTTTCAGGATAATATCATCAGAATACCGTTTCCCACAGTCATGGAGCAGTCCTGCCAGCTCTGCTTTTTCCATGTCATATCCATAGCGCATTGCCAGATTCATACAGGTATAGGACACACTGAGGGAATGCTCATAGCGCATGGGATCCAGTTTCATTTCTAAATTTCTGCGGTAAGACGAAATCAAATTAAATGCTTCTGTCATTTGGATATCCTCCTCTAAACAAGTACGGAATGCTGGTACAGATGGTTCTTCTCCATGTATGCAAAAACGGCCTCCGGCACAAGCGCTTTCACTGATTGGCCTTCTGCTGTAAGGCTTCGGATCTCTTCAGAAGAAATATCCATTTCCCGGCAGTGAAGATATTCAATCTGCGCACCGTATTTCTCTTTCAGGTAGTTCATCTGTCCTTTCAGGCTTCGATGTATTCCTTCGTATTCCCGGCCGGCTGCCAGAATGACTGTCTGGGACATGATCCGTTCCGGCTCATACCACCCCTCAATTTCATAAAGGGAATCTGCCCCTACAATAAAATAAAATTCATGCTGCGGATACTCCTGATGCAGGAGTGCCAGCGTCTGCGCCGTGTAGGTATTGCCGGGACGTCTGATCTCAAAATCAGAAAATAGAAAGCCAGGCTGTCCCAGCAGCGCCAGCCTTACCATTTCGCAGCGAATATCTGCATCGGTCACTGGATGATCCTTCTTATGAGGCGGCTGCCCGGAAGGCATAAACCAGATCTGATCCAGCTGATATTCCTCCAGTGCCTGTCTCCCCAGCATCAGATGCCCATTGTGAATGGGATCAAAGGTTCCTCCCATAATTCCAATTTTCGCCATCATTCCCTCCTGAAAACAAATATTGCACGAAGTTTTACTGCGGAAGCTGGATCTTCCGTTTGGTTTCGTCCTTTGCCGGACGATAAAGAACGATCTTTCGCCCAATCACCTGCACCAGCTGGGAACGTGTCCGCTCTGCCAGCACCTCACCGATGGATCTGCCGTCATCCAGACAGTTCTTTAAAACGGTGATCTTGATCAACTCCCGTGCTTCCAATGCCTCATCCACTGCCGACGTAACCTCTGGCGTCAGGCTGGATTTTCCAATCTGAAAAATCGGCTCTATATTCATAGCCAGTCCTTTTAAATAGGATCTCTGCTTACTTGTCATTTTTCTGCTCCTTATTTATAATAATCAAACACAAGACCATACATTCGAACCGTGTCGCCTTCCTGTATTCCCGCTTTTTCCAGCTGATCCAGGATACCATTTTCCTTCAGGAACTTCTGGAAGAAATCAAAGCCTTTCTCCGATTCCAGATTCGTATAGCCCAGCATCTTCTCAATCCTCGGTCCTTCTACCACATAAATGCCGTCCTCATCCTTCTCCACCGTATAAGGAAGATTTGAAGCCACATTGATTGCAGAAAGATCGAACTCCCGCTCAAAGATGACCGGAGTGCTCTCTACCGTTTTTAACAATTCATTGACATAATATAATAATTCCTTCACACCCTGGCCGCTTACTGCAGAAATTGGGAATACCTTGATTCCCTTCGGCTCAAACTTTGCCTTCAGCGCCTCCACCGGATCTGGAGTTTCCTCATCCACGTAAATGGCATCTGTCTTATTAGCGGCAATTACCTGGGGCTTTTGGGAAAGCTGAGGATTATAGGCCTCCAATTCCCGGTTAATGGCCTGGATGTCATCGATAGGATTCCGTCCTTCCGTAGACGCTGCATCCACCACATGGATCAGTACCCGGGTGCGCTCAATATGGCGCAGGAAATCATGTCCCAATCCCACTCCTTCCGAAGCGCCTTCGATCAGTCCGGGAATATCCGCCATCACAAAACCGGCTCCATCTCCCAGATCTACCACGCCAAGATGAGGATTTAAGGTAGTAAAGTGATAATTTGCTATTTTCGGTCTGGCATTGCTGACTCTGGATAACAGGGTAGACTTTCCTACATTTGGAAATCCTACCAATCCTACATCAGCGATCACCTTAAGTTCCAGCTGCACCCAAAGCTCCTGCGCCGGCTGCCCTGGCTGTGCATATTTCGGCGCCTGCATGGTGGAAGTGGCGTAATGCATATTTCCCAGGCCGCCTTTTCCGCCCTTTAAAATAACCTCCCGGCGGTTTTCACCGGACATATCGGCAATTACCTTGCCTGTTTCAAAATCCTTGATCACCGTTCCCTCCGGAACCTTAATCACCAGGTCTTCTCCGTCGGCGCCGTGACAGCGGCGTTTTCCGCCCTCCTGACCGCTGGTTGCCACATATTTTCTTACATGACGGAAATCGGTCAAAGTATTCAGTCCATCTTCTACCTCAAAGATAATATCTCCGCCCCGGCCTCCATCTCCTCCGTCCGGCCCGCCTGCCGGCACATAAAGTTCCCGGCGGAAGGAAACGTGGCCGTCGCCGCCTTTTCCTGATTTAATAAATACCTTTGCACTGTCGCAAAACATAATATTCACCATACCTTTCTTCATGTATTGTCCCGGACAGCAGAGCCGCCGGAAATCGTTAAGAAACTCTCCCTTGGCACCTGTCATCTGATAATACAGCGCATTTCTTCTCATACATCATGGTGTAATACAGGATTCATAAAGAAGGGCCTCATACCATTCAGTATGAAGCCCGACCTCGTTCATTATTCGTTGATTACTTTTGGATAAACAGAAACCTGCTTCTTGTCTCTGCCCTTTCTCTCAAACTTTACAACGCCGTCAATTAAAGCGAATAAGGTATCATCTCCGCCCTTGCCTACGTTGTTGCCTGGGTGAATCTTGGTTCCGCGCTGTCTGTACAGAATGTTGCCAGCCAGTACGAACTGTCCGTCTGCTCTCTTCGCGCCAAGTCTCTTAGCCTCAGAATCACGGCCGTTCTTGGTAGAACCAACACCCTTCTTGTGAGCGAATAACTGAAGGTTCATCTTAAACATAGTTACACCTCCCTGTATCGGATATTAATATATTCGTTTCCATAGGCTTCCCGGATATTTGTAATTCCCAATATCAAGGAATCCATCAGTAATTTTGATTCTCTGCTGACGGCTCCGGTGAAATGAAAGGTAAACCCGCCGTTCTCTTCATCGACCTGACCATCAAATGGATCATCGGTGAAGGCTTCCACAGAATTTGCCATATTCAGCGCCAAAGCGGACATGGCAGAACAGATAATATCCTGTCCATATTCTGCGTAACCAGCATGGCCCTTATATTCAATGCCCTTTACCAGTCTGCTGGAATCCCGAAATACGGTTACATGAATCATAATTAAGCGTTGATCTTTTCAATCTTAACCTGAGTATAGAGCTGTCTGTGGCCGTTTTTCTTATGATAGCCAGTTTTTCTCTTATACTTGTAAACGATAACCTTCTTAGCCTTGCCTTCCTTTACTACAGATGCAGTAACGGTTGCGCCTGCTACAGTTGGGCATCCTACGGTTAATTCACCGTTGCTTACAGCCAGTACCTGGTCGAAGGTAACGGTCTCGCCAGCCTCTACGCCCAGCTTCTCTACCTTAATGATATCGCCCTCAGCTACCTTGTACTGCTTTCCACCAGTTGCAATAATCGCGTACATTCTTAGGGACCTCCTATTATCATTACTCGCCAATTGCGGTGCCTGCTTCATGGCAGTCTTATAACCTCATTGTGCGGCATACTTGATTATAATAGCATGTCATCCTTTTTCTGTCAACCGTTTTTCTCTGCTTTTTTCGTTTTTTTTCGCTTTTTCACTGGTTTTCTGCTTGCACATTCCCCATCACATGCTATAATCTAAGATAGTTTGCCAAAAAGAGTTCCAGACAATTTCAACAGAAAGAGAGGCATTTCCATATGTCTGTGTCAAACCATCCAAATCATCCAAACAAAGCTGCTGCTGTCTTTCTCCGCTGCTGCTACGGTTACTTCGTCAGCGGCATGGTGATCCTGTCATTCGGTGCCATCATGCCGTCTCTGATCCGGGATTCCGGCATGAATTTCGCAGCCGCAGGCGGTCTGATCTCCTTTATGGCAGTAGGAAACCTGATGGCAAGTTTTGCTTTTCCTGCTATTTCCGCCAAAGCAGGTCTGAAGCATACGATTACCTTCTGGGCTTTTACCATCCCGGTGGTTCTGCTGCTGTTTTCTGCAGTTCCTCCGCTTCCGGTGATGTATATCCTGATTTTTCTCATCGGCCTTTCCAGAGGCTCCATCACCATTATAAATAATCAGGCTGTCAATCAGATCATACCAGATCCGGCCCGGCATTTAAATCTCCTGCACTGCAGCTTCGCAGTAGGTGCGTTCACTTCGCCCTTTCTGACAGCCCTTCTGATTGAGATGGGAATGGGCTGGCGGATGATCCTGTACCTTCTGGCTGCCATGTCCGTTACCTCAGCCATCAGCTACCGAACTATGGATTACAGCCTTTTAAAGCCGCCGACCGGCAGAAAGGCAGTATCGGAAGCAGCACCCAGAGCAGCCAGTTCCTTTCTGCGGTGTCCGGATTTTTATGTGATTGCATTTCTCCTTTTCTTTTATCTTGGATTGGAAAACTGCATCAATGGCTGGTTTGTCACCTACCTGCAGGGCACTGGCATTATGAGCGAAACCTTTGCCACCAATCTGGTATCCATTACCTGGGTGGTGATCATGATCGGCCGGCTGACCACAGCCAGACTTTCTTCCTTCGTCCGCCGGAACCGCCTGATCCTGATCCAGACGCTGGGAAGCTCGGCCTGCTTCCTGATTCTGATCTCCGCATCCACGCTGCCGGTCATTACCGCGGCACTGATGGGACTGGGCTTCTTCCTTGCCGGTATCTACCCAACCTGCGTAGCCGAAGGCGGTCAGTATATTATAGGCTCCACCTTTGGTATGTCTGTCCTCACAGCCATCGCCTCTTTAGGCGGCATCATGACGCCGCAGCTGGTAGGCTATCTGGCAGACAGCATAGGCATCACAGCTGCCATGGGAACTTTGATGATCAATATGGTTCTGATGATCCTGTTTGGAGTTCTGAATTTCATCCGTTCCCGCAGCGGTGAATACCGTCAGTGATCAAGGGAACAAAACGATCTGATCGGCCGCTCTGGCATTCACAAACATACAAAAACAGCTCAGAAGCCTTTTTGTGTCAGCTTCTGAGCTGTTTTATCTTCCTGCTGATTACCGGTTCTTCCATGCCTGCTTTGCCTCAGCAAAAGCACGGATCATCTTCACGGCTCCATCGTAGCCCACAGCGCTGCTGTTGATGCACAGGTCATAGCCCTTGGCATCTCCCCATTTTTTGCTGGAGTAGTAGTTATAATAGCTGGAACGCTTCTTATCGGTTTTCATCATGATATCCTTCGCCTTGGCGTCGTCAACCTGATAAAGATCCTTTAAATATGCGATCTTATCCTTCTCATCGCCTGAGATAAATACCGTAACCGTATTGGGATAATCGGCCAGTGCATAGTCAGCACAGCGTCCTACAATAACGCAGGATTCCTCCGCAGCCAGCTTCTTAATGGTGTCAAACTGTGCCAGAAAAATCTTATGATTAATCGGCATATCCATGTATGCAGAAGAGGTGTAGCCCATGGAATAGGTATCCATTACCAGTGAATAAAGAAAGCTGCTGGTAGGCTTTTCATCATGTGTCTCAAAAAGCTCCTCGCAAAGTCCGCTGTGCTTTGCTGCCAGGGACAGCAGCTCCTTATCGTAGCACTTAACTCCCAGCTCCTCCGCCAGCTTCATGCCAATCTTGCGGCCTGCACTTCCGCATTGACGTCCGATTGTAATAACCAAGTTTCCATTCATACGCAATTCTCCTTTCTGGAACTGTAACTGTTCAGTACCCTCACAGTTACGAGCAAAAATCCATTTAAAATCGGCTCTGCCGATGGGATTTTTGCCTTCAGGCCCAGTTTATCTTACGGTCAGCGCAGTAAACGCCCTCGCTTCGCTGGGGCAGACTCTGCGCAGGCCTACTGAACAGTTACCTGGAACCTTCTTTTATTATACTATAAATTTCCAGAAAAGTATATATTCTGCCAGAACTTATTTTTTAAGCTTCTTCAGCAATTCCTCAAAGTACAACGGAAGGGGAGCAGAAAACTCCATATACTGTCCGGTTCTCGGATGAATGAACCCAAGGATTCCGGCGTGAAGAGTCTGACCCTGAAGATTTTTAAACGGGCATTTGTCAGGACCATAAACCTGATCTCCTAGAAGAGGATGATGGATGCTGGCCATATGGACCCGGATCTGATGGGTGCGCCCGGTTTCCAGACGGCATTCAATATAGGTAAAATCCTGAAAACGCTCCAGTACCTTGTAATGAGTGACTGCCTCCTTCCCGTTCCGTGTGTTGATACTCATCTTCTTCCGATCCACCGGATGACGGCCGATGGGGGCGTTTACCGTACCCTCATCATCCTTCAGCACTCCATGTACAATCGCGCGGTACCGCCTGGTAATCGAGTGCTCCTTAAGCTGTGATGCAATCTCCCTGTGGGCCGTATCATTTTTACACACGATCAAAACCCCTGTGGTGTCCATATCGATCCGATGGACAATGCCTGGCCGCATAACGCCGTTGATCCCGGAGAGCTGCCCGCGGCAGTGGTACATCAGACCGTTTACCAGCGTTTTGCTTATGTGTCCTGCTGCCGGATGAACCACCATTCCCTTGGGCTTATTGACCAGAATAACATCCTCATCTTCGTACAAAATGTCCAGCGGAATCGGCTCTGCCAGGATCTCCGGCTCCACAGCCTCCGGCACATGGCAGGAGATAATATCGCCTTCGCAAATCTTATAGCTGCTTTTTACCGGCTTATCATTTACCAGCACATCGCCGGATTTCAAAAGCTTCTGAAGATAAGAACGGGACAGATTTTCGCAGCAGTCTGTTAAATACTTATCGATTCTGGTATCCTGATCTTCTTCCGCCACTACAAAGTCCTGATTCAAGTTTGTTCTCCCTTCTTCCATGAAAACACTGCCAGATCCTCATCCTTGTAATACCACATGATCAGCACAATCAAAAGGAATGCCGCAGCGGTAACATAGCAGTCCGCTACATTGAAGATAGGGAAATCGATCAGGCTGAAGTATAAGAAATCTACTACAAACTGCTGGCTGATCCGGTCAATCATATTTCCCAGCGCACCTGCCACCAGCAGCACCATACAGCCGCCCAGAGGCAGATATCGTTTTGTAAAAGGCATGCGCAGAAGGGCATAAATCACCGCAGCAAGGACCACCGCTGCCACCAGAAAGAAAAACAGCTGGCGTCCCTGAAGCATTCCAAAGGCTGCCCCTCTGTTTTCCAGATAGCGGAGCTCAAACACCCCTTTGATGATTACGATCTCCGGCTGATCCTTTAAATGAGCTACAGCCAGCCTTTTTGTCCATTGATCCAGCCAGATCAGCACAGCTGTGCTTAAGAAAAAGGCGAGAAATCCCTTTTTCTTTTTTTTGAATAACGTTCTGTTGTCAAGCATATCGGATTCTCCTGTTAATTCTGCTGCTATTCGCCCTGCTGTCTTACTGGGGCATTCTCATCTGTTAAGACACAGGCAAGCCCCTGTGCCATCTCCTCCCGGCTTACCGTGCGGTCCACATAGGCATCGCCCATTTGCTTCAGCAGAATGAATTTTATGGTCCCGGCATCCATCTTCTTATCGTGCTTTACAGCTTCCAGCACATCATCGGCCTCCACACCGTCCACAGTGACCGGCATATGAAAGGCAGCCATGGCGGCACGAAGCTGATTCAGCTCCTCCCTGGTCAGGTATCCGCGGCGGGCTGAAATCTCACTGGCAGCCAGAAAGCCTACCGCCACACAATGTCCGTGGGGCATAGTAAATTCCTTCAGCTTTTCAATGGCGTGGCCCAGGGTGTGTCCAAAGTTCAAGAGAGCCCGGTCCCCTTTTTCGGTAGGATCCAATTCCACCACGTCCCGCTTAATCCGATTGCTTTCCAGGATCATCTGCTGGCAGATCTGGTAATCCCGTTTCATAATTGCTTCTGCATGATCGATCAGCCAGTGATAGTAGGAGGCATTCTTGATCAGTCCATGCTTTACCACCTCTCCCATTCCAGAGATAAACTGTTCCTCCGAAAGTGTAGCCAGTGTCCTCACATTAGTATACACCAATTTCGGCATATGGAAAGCACCTACCATATTTTTGTAGGCATCAAAATCCACGCCGGTCTTGCCTCCTATGCTGGAATCCACCTGTGACAGCAGCGTGGTGGGTATCTGAATAAAGGATATCCCCCGCAGATAGGTAGCCGCACCAAATCCGCATAAATCGCCTGTCACGCCTCCTCCCAAGGCAACCAGCATATCATTTCGGTCATATGCCTTCCGGATCAGGGCTTCGTACAGATCGCGGACGGTATTCAGATTCTTCTGCTCCTCCCCTGCCGGAAAGATAAAGGTATCCACCTGACGGCAGACAGGCAGAAGCCGCTCCTTCACTTCCTCCAGATACAGCGGCGCCACATTGGAGTCGGCAACGATGCAAAGCTTTTTCTTTTCTGTTCCCAGCTTCTGAACCTCCTCAGTCAGCCGGTCAAAGGACTGCTCCAATACGATATCATAAATTGGCTTTTCATCTAAATGTACACATAATCGGTCTGTCATACTGATTCCTCCTGTTGTTTTATCATTGATCATACCAGACAGCCCTGAAAATTCTGTCTGGATTTCTATACACAAAAACGGATACTTCCGGCATACAGAAAGAGCAAACACACTTCCCCGACCGGAAGAAGGTGTCTGCTCGTCCGCATAAAACTGCTTCTTTTTCCGCTTATAAATGAATATTTAATCCGGATACGCCGCTTAAGTTTCCGCCGGACAGCAGGTCCTGAAAATCACCAGATAACTCAACCGACTGTGGTGTTGCAATGAAGATATAATTCGAGATCTTCTGCAGGTTTCCACCGATGGAATAGGTAGCGCCGGAAGTAAAGTCAATGATTCTCTGGGCGACTTCCATATGTATCCCTTCCATGTTCAGAACCACCGCCTTCCCTGCAAGCAGATAATCACATACCTCCCGGGAATCCTCCATAGATGTAGGCTTAATCATAGTCACCTCCATGCCTCGTTTCATCGGTACTACTTTTGAATTACGACCGCCCAGGAAACGTGGCTTAGAATCTGCTTCATCATCATAGTCATCCTCTTCTGCTCTTTTTGAGAAAAATCCCTTTTTCGGTGCTTCCTCCTCAAAAGAATCGTCTTCATCTAAATAGTAATCGTCCTCATCTTCTTCACTCAGACGCATAGAACTCATCAGTTTGCTTAAAAGGCTCATTTTATGTTCTCTCCAATCTTTACCTGGAACCGAAAATGCTGGTCCCTACCCGAACCATGGTAGCACCCTCTTCGATCGCCACTTCATAATCACCGGACATACCCATTGAAAGCACATCCATACTAACATTATCAATGTTTTTACTTTTCATGTCAACATAAAATTCAAATAATTTTTTAAATACTTTTCGATTTTCTTCGGAATTCTCGACAAATGGTGCAATTGTCATCAGCCCCCGGATATGGACACGGGATAATTTGCTGATTGCCAGCGCTGCATCCAGCACTTCCTCCAGCATGAATCCGTATTTGCTTTCCTCTCTGGCTACATTCACCTCCAAAAGGATGTCCACATCCAGATCCTTCTTTTCTGCCTCCTCCTGGATCTGCTCTGCCAGCCGGATGGAATCCACTGAATGGATCAGCACGGCCTTATCAATGACCTGTTTTACCTTATTGCGCTGCAGGTGACCGATCATGTGCCAGCGTATGTCGTTTTCCATAGCTGCCTTTTTCTCTATGATCTCCTGGACCTTATTCTCTCCAAAATCTCGAGCGCCTTCCTCATAAGCCTCCTGAATCATTGCAACCGGTTTTGTCTTGCTGACTGCAATCAGCGTAACTTCCTTCGGATCTCTTCCTGCCCGCAGGCATGCCTCCTCTACCCGGCTTTGTACGTCCCGCAATTGTTCCTTTACCATATATTTCACCTCTGGTTTATTTTTATGCATAACTAGAATCCACAGAATTCTGCCCAGTTACCTTCTGTTACTGATAGATCAGCTTTCCTTCCTCCACGGTAGAAGCATCCAGCACAATATGATCATAAACGGATAAACCATATCGCATGCCCTTTTTAATGGTGTAATACTCATCATTGGAGGCTAAGACTTCGATCTGCTTAAACACTGCATACCCTTTATTAATATTATAAACTCCCTGCAGGGATGCACTGGCTCCGATCTGGAACCGTCCGCCGCTGTCTGCAGCTCTTGCTGCCTGAGATGCGGCATCATTGGTCTCAGCTTCCGTTTCTCCTTCCTCATCCGAAGCAGCGTCCTCCTCCGCAATATTGGCGCCGGTAGGTTTTACCAGATAGTCGCCGGCGTTCAGTTCATTGCCATCACTGATATCAATATAATAATACTCTTCTGTGGAATAGTAAATGGTGGCAGGTACAAATACCACAGAAGTTCCCTGTTCCGAATAGACTTCTTTCATAAAGCCGGTGGTAGAATCATCTCCATCACCGCCTTTGGCCAGATATCCCACCGGGACCAGATGGAAGGTCTTATTGGTCACCGCACTGATCGGGATCTTCAGACCGGATACCTTTTGGGTTACGATCTCAAACTGCACATACCGTTCCGAGATAAACTGCACCATATATTTATTAAAATCCAGCTTTCCGTATGTCTTTCCATCTGTACCGGTGAAGATGGAAAAATCACCGATCACACTCAGATCTTTTCCATCAAAGCTGACCCGAAGGGATGTGGAATCCTGATATTCCGCAGCATCCTCCTCTGTCATGGGAAAGACCACTGACCAGTTATCGGATGTGACGATCTTGTATACCGGAGAATCCTTTGGAACCTTTTGTCCCGATTTTGTGATGGATCTGGAATAGGCAGCTCGGTTAAATACCTCTTCTGAGATCTGTGACACATCCAGATCCTCGTAAGAATCGATGGCGTAAGAAATCACCCCCGCCTGATCCGCCCGGACCTGCTGGAAATTCACCCCAGCCTGTCCCAGCATTGCATCCAGATTATCCAATGCATTAAAATTCGCATATTCCAGAACCTGTGCCTCCAGCGAATACTTGGTATCATAAACGGAATGAAACTGTTCATCCTGGAATGTGATGCTGAAGGAGGTCAGCTGCTTTTTCAAGTCAGAAAGATTTTCTTCGCTCAGTGCAGCACCTGCCTCAGGATGCTCTGCCATAAATGCTGCAATAGAGCCAGTCTCATCGATGGAATATATGCTAGTGCCTACGCTGGCCCGTTTCCCTTCCCGCACATAGTAATTGATATCACCTGCCCGGTCCGTATATTTCGTCGTTTCATCCCGCAGGATAATCCCCGTATAATCCTTCTCATTCACAATGCCGCCGTCCACTACCTCATAAAATTGAACCTTATCTCGCTTCATATAAGTATAAACACTGAAGGTCATGTATACAAAGATAATAGCAAAAATAATCATGCCTACATTCAGATTCTTTGGCCGTCTGTATGGCACGATTTTGCGGTTTTTCTTTTTCTTGCTGCCCATAGGGAGCCTCCTTCTTTCCTTCCTTCCAATAAGCTACATTATAAGAAAAAGTGCACAAAAAAGCAAGTGAAAAAAGCCGCTGCAAGTAATCATTGCAGCGGCCTGAATCCTTATGTATGATTATAAAGAAATAATCACGTCGTCCTTAGCATTATCCGGCAGTTCATGTGCATCCATGGATACGCTTAATACGAAGGTTACATGATACTTCTCACCGATTTTTTTCAAAGTTGCGATGGTTTCGGAGATATCTTCTCCTTCCAGACTTGCCAGCTTTAAGAAACTGTCTAAAAACATGATCTCCAGGTCATGATCCTGGGAAATAATACCGCTGACGAAACCGATAAAACTCTCACTGGAGCTTAATGGGAACTCATTTACATTGATCAGACGAATCTTGTTGCTCAATTCATACATATGCTTGGAGCTCTTGTCAAGATATACGATAGAACCTTTTGCGGTCTTAATCGATTCATTGGCCTTTTCTAACAGATGTTTTGTCTTTCCCTTCCCCTTTTTTCCTGCTATAATCTGAACCATAACAATCTCCTCCTTAGGTTTATTTAAGTTGTATAAAATGTCAATTAATTATAAAACAATTATAGTATAACTATCCAAAAAACGCAACGACTAATTGACAATTTTCTGAATTATTTCCGTCATGTTATCATAAAGGTTCGGACGGCTCCCTGCCTTCAGCACGACAGAAATATATTCCTTCTCCTTTTCATCCCGGCTGGCCATGATCAGACAGTAGCCTGCCGCATTGGTAGTTCCGGTTTTTCCGCCGAATACAGTAAGGCCATCCGGCGTTGTCCGTTCTCCTGTCATGTACCAGTTGCCGCCCTTCCATTCTTTGGAAACAGCTTCTCCGGCGGCATTGGTATAGTTTGCTGTGTATGCCGTAGTACCCGTTACTTCGCGGAACTTAGGCAGCTTCAGCGCTTCATTAAAAATCAGATACAAATCGTATGCTGTGGTCAAATGCTCTGCATTGGTCAGTCCATGAGGATTGGTGAAATGAGTGCTGGTCGCCCCTAATCTGGCAGCCTCCTGATTCATCAGCTCTGCAAATCCGTCAATGCTGCCCGCCATATGAACGGCGATCGCTGCCGCTGCATCGTTTCCAGAAGGGAGCATCAGACCGTAAAGGAGCTGTTCCAGTGTCAGTGTATCACCCGGCTTGATGTTACACAGGCTGGCTCCCCGTTCTGTTATCACAGCGTCCTCCGTTACGGTGACCAGATCCTCCAGATTACCGTACTTGATGGCTACAATGGCAGTCATCACCTTGGTAATGCTGGCCGGATGAAGCTGCTCAAACACGTTTTTTCCGTAGATGACCTGGCAGTCTGTCAGATCAAAGACAGCCGCTGCTTCAGCATTCACAGCACTATCCTCCCAGACAGCATCCGGCGCTGCCACGCAGAGATCCTCCGCAAAGCCCAAAGCGCGGCCTTTTAGGACTGTATCAGCCCCATCCGCTTCGCTCTGGCTGGAAAGGGTTAAATTCCTCTGAGACCATACATAAGGACGCTCAAGCGTCTTCTGGCCGCATCCTGCAGAAGAAAGCACGAACGCAGCAAGGCACGCCCCGAGGATCCCCTTTGTTTTCTTTCTTATGCTCATACTTCTGCCTCTAACGATACATCTCGCGCCATTCCAGATCACCGCGGTCCAAAGCCTTGATCAGCAGCTCTGCAGTGGCCAGATTCGTTGCCAGCGGGATGTTGTAGGTATCGCAAAGCCGGACAGCATTATTTACATCCGGTTCATGAACCTTAGAGCTGACCGGGTCGCGCAGGAAAATAACCAGATCGATCTCATTGTGCTCGATCTGCGCTGCCATCTGCTGCTCGCCGCCCAGATGTCCTGCCAGGTATTTATGAACGTTCAGGTTTGCAACCTCCTCAATGAGCCGCCCAGTCGTACCTGTAGCATAGAGCTCATGCTTGCTCAAAATTCCTCTGTAAGCAATGCAGAAATTCTGCATCAGTTTCTTCTTTGCATCATGTGCAATCAGTCCGATATTCATTATCATACTCCTCCTTAATTGTGAGCGCTTTTTCTCTGTAGTCCAACATTTAATACGATTCCCATTCCCACATACATGCTGAGAAGGGAACTGACACCGTAACTGATAAATGGCAGAGGCAGACCGGTGTTTGGAAATAATTTCGTAGCAACTGCTATATTGGAAAAGCTTTGGAAACCAATCAATGCTGCCATTCCGGTGCACAGAAGCTTGCCACTTACATCTTTGGCTCTCCTTGCCATCCATAAACATTCATAAATAATAAGCAGAAACAGTCCAAGCACAACCATACTTCCCACAAATCCTAATTCTTCCCCGATTACCGCGAAGATAAAGTCAGTGGATTCCTCTGAGAGGAAGTTGCCGTTCTTTACGGAGGCGATGGTGGTGTTATTCAGTCCCTTTCCCCACAGCTGTCCGGAGCCAATTGCCATGACCGAATTATCCTGCTGCAGGTTCGCATCCTGGTATTTACCAGGATTGATAAAGCTTAAAATTCTTTGTGCCTGGTACCCGCGGAGAAATGGTATCATTTCATATTGCAGCAGATAGATAAAAGCAGCTGCAACCGGGATTAAGACAGCAATCACACCTAATATCCACTTATAACTAAGTCCGGCAGCGAAGATCATTGCAGTGAAGATCATGATGGTGATCAGGCTGGTGGACAGATTCGGCTCGGCTAAAATCAAAAGAACCGGTAAGCCGAACAGCACGGCCGCAGCCGCCAGTATGGATACCTGGTTGATCCGCTCCTGGTATTTATCAAAATACCAGGAGAAGAAAATAATCAAACCAATTTTTGAAAATTCTGATGGCTGCAGCTGGCCGATTCCCGGCAGCACAATCCACCGTGTAGCACCTCCGCGCACAACGCCGTTTAAGAGCACCCATGCCAGAAGGCCGATGCACGCAAGGTAAACCACTGTACTGATATTTAAAATCCGATGGTAATCCACCAGCGAAAGAATCAGAGCAAACGTAAGCCCTACACCGATCCCCATCATCTGGCGGATCACCCTGGCATCCTCCATGGATCCGGATGAAGCGCTTCGGATCACCAGGACGCCGATCACACTCAGCGCCAGCACATAAAACACCAAACGGAAATTAAAATCTCGCAGCTTATAATCAAATAACAGCATATCAGCATATCCCCTTACTCGGTATATCAAGAATCGGGAATGCAGCATAAAGCGCTGTTCCCGGACGGCCATTCACAACTCTTATTTCAATGCCCTCCCGGTCAATCGTCATGTATTTCGATATGACACGAATCATGTCATCCTTCATCCTTTCTATCAGCTCCGGCGAACAATCCACCTTGTCTGTGACCAGAACCACCTGCAGCCGCTTTTTCGCAAGGCTTCCGGAATGATTCCTGCGGATCCTCTGAAATACACTCAAAACCATCTGATCCCCTCCTAAGCCTTTCTTAAAAGGCTTGACAGCCGCATTAAAAACTTAGGCTGGGTATCCAGGCTGAGGAATGGCAGCTGCTCCCCCATGATGCGCCGGCAGATATTCAAGTAAGCCTGTCCGGCCAGGGAACCCATCCCAACCAGCGGTTCCCCCTGGTTGGTGGAAATGACAATAGACTCATCATCCGGCACCACCCCAATTACATTCACAGCAAGGATGTCCATCACATCATCCATGGACATCATATCCCCCCGTCGCACCATATCCATACGGATACGGTTTACGATCAGATCGATCGCGCCCATCTCGGCAGCTTCCAGAAGTCCGATAATACGGTCCGCATCCCGAATAGCAGATACCTCAGGAGTCGTCACCACTAACGCTCTGTCAGCGCCTGCGATAGCATTCTGAAAGCCACGTTCAATACCGGCCGGACAATCCAGCAGTATGTAGTCAAACTCATCCCTCAGATCGTCTACCAGCTTCGTCATCTGCTCCGGGCTGACCGCATTCTTATCTCTGGTCTGAGCAGATGGCAGTAAATACAGGTTCGGATATCTTTTGTCTCTTATGAGGGCCTGCTTCATGCGGCAATTCCCTTCTACAACGTCCACCAGATTATAAACAATCCGGTTCTCCAGTCCCATAACCACGTCCAGGTTCCGAAGACCAATATCCGTATCAATCAATACCGTCTTCTTTCCCAGGATGGCAAGTCCGGTTCCTACGTTTGCAGAAGTGGTGGTCTTGCCGACCCCTCCTTTTCCGGAAGTAATAACAATCACTTCACTCATGTCGTTATCCTCCTGCATAAAATAGCTATTATATTATACTATATAACCTTGATTTTTTCCAGTATTAATTAAAATTAAACATGCTCAAAACATTCTTTTTCATAAGTTTTGTGCATATCGCTCCATTTTCCACACTGGCAATCATCGGGCCGCGCCCCAGCCGCCTATTCTTTTCGCCCACGCGGCTGGAATAGTCGGCGATCCGAATCTGGACCGGCGCCATATCCAAAGCTACCACTACAGCAGATTCATTGCCTGCAGCCCCGGCAAACACCGATCCCTTCAATTCACCCAGAATGATGATATTTCCCTTAGCGGTTACTCTGGCGCCGTGATGGACATCTCCGATCACCACAATGCTGGCCTCCGATTCCAGGCTGTCACCCCGGAACAGGGTTCCTTTATAGAACTGTCCGGTCTGGGAACTTAACTCCATCAGCTTTTCATTCAGCGCCTTCTCACACCGACGGATCTGCTCTCCATTCTGGTCGATCAGGCACAGGATCTCTACCTGCGAGCTTCCCATAATCGCATTTACAATCTGGTACTCTTCCTCCGGCGTAAGCCTGCGTCCTTCCAGGGCAAGGGCCATCTGAACTGAGCCCCAGAATTTTGCGCTTTCCCGGAATTTTCTTTCGATATCGGCCAGAATCTGTTCAAAGGGAACCTTCGGATCCAGATATACACTCATGCCGGATTTATTTCCTTTTATCACAACGGTACTACGCATAGCATCACCTCAGTTCATTCATGAACCTGATCGGAAAATCGTGCACGGACACGTTCCTGTTTCGAGACAGTACACTAATCTCCAATGGTTACATTTGATGTTTCCAATGCTCCTGTATTTACAATCTCATCTACACTGGTATATCCGTAATACAGCTCATATACATGCTTTGCCACAGTAGCTGCATTGGACGAGGAATATCCATAGGGAATATTCACTGTCACACAGATCTCCGGATTGGTATAGGGACCGTAGGAGATAAAAAATGCATGGTTTCCTCTGCTCCGTGACTCCTGAGCCGTACCGGTCTTACCGGCGATCTCAATGGGCAGATCCTTAAAGATCTTGGAAGCGGAGCTTTGTGTAATCACCGCCCGCATCCCCTGCGCAACTGCATTCCAGGTAGAATCCTGGATCTGGATCTGAGAGCTGATCTCCGGTGTAAAATCCTGGATCAGATTGCCGTCGGAGTCTGTTTCCTTATCCAGAAGGCTTAACTCAAATACGGTTCCCCGGTTTGCCAATGCAGCTACATAGCGGGAAAGCTGTACATTCGTATAGTTATTGGTACCCTGTCCCATAGCAGAACGCTCCGGGTCAATATTAGAGATTTCCGGATCACGCTCCGAGATCTCTACGCCGGAATCATGATCCAGGCCAAACATAGTAGCATATTTCCGAAGCAGCGCCAGACCCTTTTCTGTATTGTAAACTCCATTTTCGTCCATGGACAGCCGGTGAGCCACCTCCGAGAAAAAGTAGTTGCAGGAATTCTGCAGGCCGCCTACCACATCCAGCGGTCCGTGATGCCCCGGGCTGATCCAGCAGCGGATCGGCGTAGCCACATCCTCAAAGATGCCGGTACAGTTAATGGTCTCTCCAAGATTGATGACGCCTTCCTCCAGACCGGCGATGGCTGTGATCGGCTTAAAAGTGGAGCCAGGCGCCTTCTGTGCCTGAGTTGCATTGTTGTATAGCGGCTGCGATAAGTCATTTTGAAGCCTGGAGAAATAAGCGCTGTCTACCGTGCCGGACATCCGGTTATTATCGTAGCTTGGATAAGTTACCAGTGCTCTCACCTCACCGGTGTTCACATCAGTAATCACACAGGCGCCGCTGTAAGGATCCAGCGCAAGCTGAGCCGGTGTAATCTGGATCTTGGATATCTTGTCCAGCAGAAAGGTGTAAGCGTAGGCTTCTCCATTTCCGCGCAGAGCAGCGATCTGACTGGGTTCCTCCGGCAGCACACCCTGGTCATAAAGGGCAAGGCAAAGCTGCTTTCCTGTAATAATATTGTCATCGATCAGGAACCGGTAGATCCGCTTGGTAAATCTGGAATCATCCATCAGCTGTTCCAGGCAGTAATCCACCAGCTGGTTATAGATATCATCCGCACTGGAATAGCGGCTGTCAGCGTTTAATTTCGTAGTATCCACCCAACTGTCCGCAATTCCGGAATAAAGATAATCCCGCAGACTGATCTCATCTGCCTTCCAGGCCAGATATTCCTCCCCATTGGTATCGATCTTAGACTCGTCTATGATCCCCACAGCAGAGGAGGACAGGTAGGAATAGATGTATACCATATAATTTGCCATGTCCTTGGGCAGGTCTTTCATCATAGTAGCATTTTCACTCATCAGCTCAGCACGAAGCTGTGCCATGATCCGCTCCCTGGAGCTTTCAAAGGTGCTTTGGATCTGCCGTTCGGTCTCAGAGGCATCCTCTGCTTCAAATTCGCTTAAGGAGAGAACATTGTTGTTGATCAGCTGATAGTAGGCATCCTTGATCGGTATTTTTAAATTACTTGCATCGGTATTTTCGGTATTTGGATCATCCTCAGGGACCAGCTTACTCACCAGAATACCAGCCAGCTGACGCTCAATAATATGGTAAATTCCTTTCTGAAGGTCGCTGTCCAGGGTGAGATAGATATCATGCCCGGCTACCGGTTCTGTTTCCTCCTTCACCTCCCGGATTCTTCCACGGTTGTCCACATTCACCACGCGGTAGCCCTTTTTTCCCTGAAGCTCCAGTTCCATGGAGGCTTCAATGCCGATCAGGCCAATGGTATCATTGATATCATAATCGGGATTGGACTGCTGCAGCTCCTCCAGACGTTCTTTCTGCATTTTTCCGGTGTAGCCGATGATGGGAGCAAAATAAATGCTGTCATTGTAAACCCGCACAGACGACTCTTCAATATTCACTCCCTGCAGGTCTGCCGTATTTTCCATCACCTCCGCTACGGTTTCATCATCTACATAGGTAGCAACCGTAGTAGATAAGTATCTCTGGAAGGAGGTCAGGGACATGGTATACCGGATATTGATCAGATCCAGAGCGGTCTTATCATCCAGCATAATGGTATTTCCCTTTTCATCCTTTATGATATCCAGTTCGTAATCTTTCTTTTTCTTCTCAAACAGTTCTCTGGCAGTCACATCCGCAGGATATTTGCCCAGATCCTTATCAATCTCTTCCCTCAGCTCACTGATATTCCGTTTGCCGAAGATATCCCGCAGAAAACCAAGCCGGCCTGTATCGCTGTAGGAGGTAAAGACCATTTCCCCGCTCTCGTCAAGGCCGACCTCGAACTTTCCCTGTACATCTGCATCATGCTTTTCCAGTATCCGGACCAGCCGAAGCAGCATCTGATTCATCTCAGCCGTGGTGCGGTAGGCACCTGTGTCCTGTACGGTAACGGAATAGGCAAGCTCATTGTAAGCCAGCAGCTTCCCGTTTTTGTCATAAATATTTCCTCGTGTACCGGCTGTATACAGAGTTTGTTCTGTCTGTTGAATATAATATTTCAGCGTATCCTCCCCTTTCACGATCTGCAGGTTAAACAGATGAACGCCTAATACCCCAAACATGCAGGTAAAGGCAACTGTAAGGGCGAATAGTCTGGAATAAGCAACTTTATGGATAAATTCCTTCAGTATCTCACGCAAGTCTTCAAACAATGGTCGTATCTCTCCTTTTTTCCATCTCTTCCAGCCTCCGGCTGGTAAATAAGAACAGCCGGTAAATGAAAAGGGTGGTCACAACGCTGAATAGGATCTCCGGCACCATGATCTCTCGAAAGTAATAAAGCAAATTCAGCTTGCCCCGGATCAGGAAGCGGAACACATACATATATAAATTATAAGCCAGCTCATTTAACACACATAAGATCAGCGGCAGGGTGATATAATCCTCATAATAGTATTTGGTACAGATCCCATTCACATAACCGATATAAACAAAAATCAGCATATAAAATCCAAAAGGACCGCTGTAAAACAAATCAGACAGCAGGCCTGCAAACAGGCCGTACAGCATCCCTGCCCAGCTTCCATGGATAAATCCAAAGGAAAAGGTCAGGATCAAAAGCAGATTCGGCGCCGCCGACAGGAATGGAATCATAGGGAAAACACAGGTCTGAATGGTAAATGCCAGTACCATCAGCAGTAAATTAACCAGAATCCGCCTCATGAACCGGCCTCCTCTCCTGCTTCTGTTTCCGTTTCTTCCTCTCCGGTGCTCTTCGTTCCTGTAATGATCAGCACCTCCTGAAGATTATCAAAGTCAGCCACCGGAATCAGATAGCCTGATTTGGTCAGCCGCTCAGGGTCCACGGTAATATCTGCCGCATAGCCGATGAGGATGCCTGGAAGGAACTTGGAGCTGATATTGGAGGTGATGATTTGATCACCATCCTTCACATCTCCGTCCTTTGTGATATTGGTGATCCGAAGCCGCCCCTCCTGGAACAGAGTCAGATCGCCAGCTACAATACAGTTATCTCCCGACTGGATCGCCATGGCGCTGACCCGGCTGGAATCGTCAATAATAGAACGAACCGTGGCATAGTTGGCGCCAACATCTGTCACAATCCCCACCAGACCGCCTCCGGCCATCACATTATCATCTACCTCCACGCCGTCTGCCGAGCCTTTATTCACCCGGAACACCTGAAACCAGTCACCAGAGTCCTTTGCAATGATCCGGGCGCCGATCTTTTCATAATTCATATAATCCTGATCCAGCTGGTACAGCTCCCTGAGACGGGACAATTCAAACTGACCGGCCTGCAGGCGGTTATTTTCCTCCATCAGGCGGGCCACCTCGTCCTTCAGCTTTTCATTTTCAGCGAGAGCGCTTTTCAGCTGGCTGTAATCCCGCATCTCCGTGTAAATTCCCTTTCCTACTGCATTGACGCCGGTCTGGATGGGAACCAACACATATCCCACGCCGGTCCGCAGCGGCTCCATAATTCCATCTTTAATTGAAGTGATTCCTATCAGCAGGATACAGATGACCGTAAGTCCGATCAACAGATATTTGCTGCGCTTTGTTTCCATCTATAATATTCCTCGTTCCCGTAAACTGATATAAGTAGTATCGCCGATAATCACATGGTCTAACAGGTAAATCCCAATCATCTGGCCAGCCTCAAAAACCCGTCTGGTCATCAGCTCATCCTCCTTGCTTGGGGCAGGATCGCCGCTTGGGTGATTGTGCACCAGAATCAGTGCAACTGCACCGCAGCGCAGCGCTTCGATAAAGATCTCTCTCGGTGAGATCAGGGAGGAATTCACCGTCCCCTTGGAAATAACGGATTCCCGTATCAGATGCTGTCTGGTGTCAAAAAACAGAACTCTCACCTGCTCCTGCTCCAGATGGCGCATTTCTTCCATACAGTACTCCGCGATCTGGGAAGGCTCCTTTAAAACTGACTTTCCAGCTCCTGCTGCCTGCCGCCAGATCCGCCGGGACAGCTCTCCGATACACAAAAGCTGGATCGCTTTCACCTGTCCAATTCCTTTGATTTTCATAAATTCCGGCAGAGAAAGATGCAAAAGCCCTAAAATACCCTTATTCGGATAGTTTAAGGCTAATATCTTTTGTGCCAGTTCCAGAGAGGTCTCCTCCCTGGAGCCAGTCCGGATAATGACCGCCAGAAGCTCTGCATCCGTCAGATGCTCCGGCCCCATTTTCAGACATCGCTCATAAGGACGCTCCTCTGCAGGAATGTCTTTCATTTTCTTTCGAGCTTCCTGTGGCCTTGACGATTCTCTCGTCAATTCTTTCCTCTGAACATTTGTTTGTCTCATATATATCCTCCAGTTTCTTACTCTCCAAGTACGAATTCCCAGGGAAGATATATGGAAAACCACTGTGTCACTGCGGAATTACTCCACAGATGCAAACCAGCTATGATGCAGCTGATTCCCTTACAGCCAGCGGTAGATCAAAAGGGCCAGCGCCATGCCGATGATACCTGCCATGGTGATCCGGATGGATAATCCGAAGGTAATGACAAGGATGCCGAAATTCAGGACCAGAGGCGTATTCAGTCCAAAGGATTCTCCGAAGCTTAACCAGGAAAGCAGCGGAATTCCTTCCGTAATACTTCCAATGAAGCCTCCCAGGACAACTCCTGCCAGGAGTAAGATCAACAGCACCCAAAAATTTTTATTTCTCATCGTCTATGCGCTCCCCCATGTCCATCTTTCATTTTATCATAACTTTCCAGTTCTGTATAGGATCTGAAAAATTTTTATAATTCCGTAAGGTTTTTGCTTATTTTTTTAATGTGACTACACCGTTCTCAATCAACTTCTGCAAAGACATCATAATGCCAAGCTTTGCATGATACCAGGTCAAACCTCCCTGGAAATAGACCGCATATGGAGGCTTGATGGGCCCGTCTGCGCTCAGCTCTATGGAGGAGCCCTGGACGAAGGCGCCGGCTGCCATGATAACTGGAGCATCATAACCAGGCATGTCCCATGGCTCCGGGGTGACGAAGCTGTCTACTGGAGCGGCTGCCTGGATTCCCTGGCAGAAGGCGATCACACCTTCCGGAGTTCCGAAGGTGATTGCCTGAATGATGTCATAACGCTCCTCCGTTCCGTTTGGAACTACAGCAAAGCCCAGTTTTTCGTATACATTGGCTGCAAAGACAGCGCCCTTGATGGCGCCTGCCACCACAGTAGGAGACAGAAACAGGCCCTGATAGAAGGAGGTATTCAGGCCAAGGCTGGCGCCCACCTCCTTGCCCAGGCCAGGAGCACTTAATCGGTAAGACGAACGGTCAATGCAGTCCTTTCTGCCTGCGATATAGCCGCCGATGGGAGCCAGGCCGCCGCCA
The DNA here is from genome assembly GCA_030537215.1 of Lachnospiraceae bacterium. GTDB lineage: Bacteria > Bacillota > Clostridia > Lachnospirales > Lachnospiraceae > Caccovicinus. The sequence continues at coordinate 26,814 of JAUNOF010000003.1, read as the reverse complement.
GGATTTTTGATCAGGGAACCAACGATCATGTCGGCGCCTACATCTGTAGGCTCAATGGTTTCTACAAATTCTCCGTAGCAATTATCTACCATGCAGATGACCTCTGGCTTAATGCTTTTGATAAATGCGATCAGTTCCCCGATCTGCTCTACCGATAAAGTAGGACGTGGATCATAGCCTTTGGAGCGTTGAATGGTCACCAGCTTTGTCTTCTCATTGATGGCTTTGGCAATTCCATCGTAATCAAATTTCCCTCCGGGAAGCAGATCCACCTGACGGTAGGACACGCCGTACTCCTTTAAGGAACCAACGGAATCCCGAATGCCGATCACCTCCTCCAGGGTATCATAGGGCTTGCCTACCGGAGACAGCAGCTCATCTCCAGGGCGCAGATTGCCGGACAGCGCAATATGGAGGGCATGGGTGCCGCTGATCAGATTGGGGCGCACCAGGGCTGCCTCTGTGTGGAACATGCTGGCATATACCTCCTCCAGGGTATCCCGTCCCAGATCATTGTAGCCGTAGCCGGTAGTGGCGGCAAAATGGATATCGCTGACCCGGTTGTCCTGCATAGCCTTGATCACTTTCATCTGATTGTATTCAGCAGTCTCATCGATGGTTTCAAAGCGCTCCTTTAAGCTGTCCTCAATCTCATTGCAGAAGGCCAGAACCGGATCGCTGATTCCTAACTGTCGGTACATTTCATTTGTGTTCATAAAATATTGTCTTCTTTCCTTTATTATCATGTTGGACGCAGATTTAAAATCCCCTTCCTTCCAGGCTTCCAATCTGCATCCTCTGTATATTTTCCGCATTTCTCTGCTGTTTGTCAATTTCTTTCTTGTATTTCTTTTTAAACTTTTCGCCAGATTCCCTGCTCTTTTGGCTGAAAACTGCTAAAATCAGCGAAAAGCGGGCGAAAGCTCTATCATTCGCATTCCTGGATTCTGCTGATCATATATTCCAAAACCTGATCCTTATTAAAGTTAAATTCCGGCAGATTCAGCCACTGGACATCCCGCTCCCGCTTAAACCAGGTGATCTGGCGCTTGGCAAAATGCCGGGTATCCCGTTTTAAGATATAGACTGCCTCATTCAGTGTACAGGCCCCATTCAGGTAATCCAGGATCTCCTTATAACCAAGTCCCTGCATAGACACCATGCCCCGGCAGCAGCCCATTTCCTGCAGCCGCCGCACCTCATCCACCAACCCCTGCTCCATCATCCGGTCCACCCGGCGGTCAATCCTCTCATACAGCAGGCTGCGCTCCGTATTCACTACGAAGTAAAGGAACTTGTATGGAGATTCCTTCTGCCGCTCCTGCTCATTGTGAATCGAGATCTTCTCTCCGGTTTGACGGAAATACTCCAAGGCACGGATCACCCGCTTCACATTATTGCTGTGAATCGCCTCTGCCGACTCCGGGTCCGCTTCGGCAAGAAGCTGGTGCAGATACTCCGCTCCCTTTTCCTCCGCCAGCTGCTCCAGCTCCTGCCGGATGTGATCTCCCTCCGGGTTTTCTTTAAAATCAATGTCATAGAGCAGCGCCTGAATGTAAAATCCCGTTCCTCCTGCCACAATCGGGATATTGCCATGGGAATAAATCTCCTCCAGAGCCTTTTTCGCCATCTGCTGGAAGATCACCACATTAAAATCTTCTGTAGGATCCAGCACATCAATCAGATAATGGGGGACACCATCCATCTCCTCCGGCATCACCTTCGCAGAGCCGATATCCATATGGCGGTATACCTGCATAGAATCTGCGCTGATGATCTCTCCGCCTATCGCCTTGGCAAGCCGGATGGACAGATCAGTTTTTCCTACGGCGGTGGGGCCGGTTAAGATGATAAGAGGGCGTTTTTCCATGTTCTTTGCTTCCTTTCCTGCAGCGATTCATATCCTGCTTTTTATTTCCCTTCTGATTTCACAATCATTTTTGCTTCCTGCTTCTTATTCTTCCGTCTGCAGGCGCAGATTCCCTTTGCGGATCCGTGTATAGTATTCTGTTTCATCCTCATGGTGAATGACAGCACCATTGTTCATCATGATCTTTAAGGATGCTGGATTGTTCTTCTGGCAGGACAGCCAGATCTCTTCCTCTGGAATCATGTTCCATGCCTTCTCCAGCACCAGCTTTAATCCTGCTGTTCCATAGCCTTTGCGGCGATATGGTTTTAAAATCCCATAACCAATATGGCCGCCCCGCTTCTTCAGCCCTTCATTCAGGAAATGCCGGAGACGGAATAGCCCCACGATCTCCTCATCATCCCATAGAAAATAGTAGGTCTCCGGCACCCAGCCTTCCGGCATTCCAATTCCCTTTGAATACCGGATCAACCTGGGAAATACTTCCGACTCGAAGGCTTCCCTGGTTAAATGATGGTACGGGTTGGTAAAGCCCATTTCTTCTTCCGGAAGATGATATAAAACCTGATACTCCTTTTCCTTGTCCTGTTCATTTAATTCCTTTATGTATATCATATATGGCGCCTCCTTTTCTGCCTTCAATCTGATTACCAGGTTCTCACAGCAGTTCTGGTATCAAAGGGGTCAAAAGGTATTTTGACCCCAACATTATGTTATGTATCCATCCGCTTCAGTTCCCGAATTCCTTTGTTCCGATAGATCAGATCCCCTCTGGCAGCGAACCCGCATTTCTCCCAGAACTGATTTCCTTTTTCGTTTCGTGCAAATACCACAAGCCCCAGCTTGTTGATGCCTTCCCGTTCCATCGCCTGAAACACCGCATCTAACAATCTTCCTCCGAATCCCTGCCGCTGCTGGGATTCCTGTACGGCTGTGTGGTAGATATATCCTCTCCGCCCATCATGGCCGCTCATGATGGCGCCTATGATATGGTCTTTTTTCACTGCAACGAAGCAGGTATCCGGATTTCTCTTCAGAAAACGCTCAATTCCTTCCCTGGAATCATCCAGATCATTTAATCCCATTCCCGGCGTGCTGATCCAGAGCTGATAAACTGCATCGTAGTCTTCCATTGTCATGGTTCTGATTGTAAAAGTATGTTCTGCTGTCATCCTGCACTTCCCCCTGTCATGTAAGCTGATATGAATGTTTTAGAGATTTGGGTTTTTAACATTATAAACACGCCTGTAACATATGTCAACAATAAAGAAATAATCATGCTGGATGAAAAACGGCTGCCGCACATCTGATTTTTATCACTGTGCAGCAGCCGATTCTGTTTCAGAAAGTCAGAAAACTATGATATCGTTACACAATCCTCTTAAATTTCTTCTCTAACTCATACTTGCTCATGGATACAATCGTAGGCCGTCCATGAGGGCAGGCGTATGGATTTTCCATATCCAGAAGCTGGTCGATGAGAGCATCTGCCTCTGCCGCTGACATGGCGTGGTTTCCCTTTACCGCTGCTTTGCAGGACATGGATGCAACCTTCTCGTAAATAAGATCAGAATTCCCCGCCTGCGTATCTTCCGATAAGCCATCCAGCATCTCCAGCAGCAGATCCTTCTTTGCAACAGAAAACAGATTTGCTGGAATTCCCCGGACAGCATACTCCCGACCGCCGAAATGCTCGATCTCAAATCCAATGCCGTTGAAATAGTTCATGTATTTCTTCATCAGCACTTCTTCCGTCATGCTTAAGGTCAGGATGATGGGAGGATTTACCATCTGCGTCCCGAATTCCCTGGTCTTCAGCGATGCCATGGTTTTTTCAAACAGCACCTTCTCGTGGGCGGCATGCTGGTCAATGATGTAAAGCTGCTGATTATATTCCACCAGCCAATAGGTGTCAAACAGCTGGCCGATGAGACGATGACGTTCCCTGGCCTTTTTCTCTAAAAATTTGTCGTCAAACAGCTCCATCTGGCTGCCTTCCTCCGGCTGTTGAATCAGAGCATCCGAATTTTGATGGTTAGAAACTGCATGATTTTCCGTCAGCTCCCTCCGAAGGCTCTCCATCAGATCCGGGGAAGCCGGATACGGCTGTCTGGCTGGGGACGGCTGCCGCTCTGTCATAGAGATGGACGCTTCCCCTTCTGACAGGCCCGGCTCCGACCCGGCTGTTTCTGACAGACGATTTTCCGCCAGTTCTGACCGCAGCGGGGTTAAACGTCGTTCACCGTAAGCGTCGCGTTTCGATCCGCCTTCCTTTAAAAAGCTGTCCTCCGGCATGGAGGTAAGCTGCTTTAACGTCTGTTCATACAGCCCCATCCGCTTTTTCTCAAACGGCTCCGGGCTGGAGGCCAGCTTCTGATTCCGCTCCTTTTCCGCCTCCCGTTTCGCTGCCGGATCCTCTGCTGTCAGATCTACTTTGGGAATCAGTTCCTTGTGGGCAAGGGCCTGGGCTACTGCGTCGCGAATCATTCCATACACCAGTTCACCGTCCCGGAACCGCAGCTCCATCTTGGTCGGATGAACATTTACATCCAGAGATTCCGGCTCCATGACAACATACAGCATGACAAAGGGATACTTATGCTGCATCATAAACGGCTTGTACGCCTCCTCAATGGCCCTGGCTATAATGCCGCTTTTGATATACCGTCCATTGATAAAATAATTTTCGAAATTCCGGTTATTGCGGGCGATCACCGGCTTTCCGATGAAGCCGGTCACTGCCACATCTCCGGCAACGGTATCGATGGGAAGCAGATTGGAAGCAATCTCCCGGCCAAACACCGTATAAATCATGTCCTTTAAATTATTGTTCCCGGAGGTATGGAGCTTGTTCTGGTTATTCTGAATGAATCGGATGGAAATATCAGGATGGGACATTGCGATCTTTTCTACCAAATCGGCTACATGTCCAGCCTCTGTAGCCGCTGTTTTCAAAAACTTTTTCCGGGCAGGAGTATTGTAAAATAAATTGCGTGCAATAAAGGTGGTTCCGTCCGGCGCCCCAACCTCCTCTATGCTTTTTTCCAGTCCGCCTTCGATCTGATACCGGGTTCCAGTCAGAGAATCGGAAGTTTTTGTGATCAGCTCCACCTGGGAGACGGCTGCAATGCTGGCCAGCGCTTCTCCGCGGAAGCCTAAGGATGAGATGGTAAACAGATCTTCTACCGACTTGATCTTGCTGGTAGCGTGGCGCAGAAAGGCAAGCGCCACTTCCTCCTTCGGGATCCCGCAGCCGTTATCGGTTACACGGATGAAGGAAATGCCGCCGTCCTTGATCTCCACCGTAATTGCAGTGGCCTTGGCGTCAATCGCGTTTTCCAGAAGCTCCTTTACCACGGAGGCAGGACGTTCCACCACCTCGCCGGCAGCGATTTTATTGATCGTACTCTGATCCAGTACGGTTATGTTCGGCATAATCTGAACCCCTTTCTTTCTACCCAGCGGTTAACGTTCCACCATTCATAAAAGTTTTGGCGGTTAACATTCCGCCATTGATAAAGCATCAGTTCCCGGTCCACCGGTTCTTCAGCTTCGTCTGCAGCCGATATAATGTGTTCAAGGCATCAATAGGCGTCATGCGGGACAGCTCCAGTTCTCCCAGTTCCCGGATAATGTCATCATCCTTCACGGTATCGAACAGGGACATCTGCTGCAAGTCCACCTCATCTGGCTTCGCAACTGCCTTTCTCTGGGTTGTTGTTGCATTTCCTTCTGCAATTTCCTTGGCCTTGGCGGTGATATCGGCTCCGCTTAACTCCGCCACAATTTCCTTGGCTCTGGCAATCACCGAATCCGGCACGCCGGCCAGCTTTGCCACCTGGATGCCGTAGCTCTTATCGGCGCCGCCTTTGATGATCTTCCGCAGGAACACGATATCATCCCCCTGCTCCTTGACGGCGATGCAGTAGTTATTTACCCCGCTCATGGTGCCTTCCAGCTCGGTCAGTTCATGGTAATGGGTGGCAAATAAGGTTTTGGCCCCCAACAGCTTCGTATTGCTGATATGCTCCACCACTGCCCAGGCAATAGAAAGTCCGTCAAAGGTGCTGGTTCCCCGCCCGATCTCATCTAGTACCAGAAGGCTGTTTTTGGTAGCATTCCGCAGAATATTGGCGACTTCTGTCATCTCCACCATGAAGGTGCTCTGGCCGCTTGCCAGGTCATCGGAGGCGCCCACACGGGTGAAGATCCGGTCGCAGATGCCGATATTGGCATCATCTGCCGGAATAAAGCTTCCGATCTGGGCCATCAGCACAATCAGCGCCACCTGCCGCATATAAGTGGATTTTCCTGCCATGTTAGGGCCGGTGATGATGGAGATCCGGTTTCTGCCGTTATCCAGGCAGGTATCATTGGCCACAAACAGATCATCTCGCATCATCTGCTCTACCACCGGATGACGGCCGTTTTTAATAGTAATCGTTCCCTTCTCATTGATGGAAGGCTTCACGTAATTATGTCGGGTAGCCACCACAGACAAGGATGCAAATACATCGATGCCGGCCAGTGCCTTGGCCGTCTTCTGAATCCGCAGCACCTCTGCTGCAATGGTATCCCGCACCTGACAGAATAAGTCATATTCCAGAGAAACCAGCTTTTCCTCTGCGCCCATAATAATATCTTCCAGATTTTTCAGCTCATCGCTGGTAAAACGTTCTCCATTTACCAGCGTCTGCTTCCGCACAAAATAGTCGGGAACCTGATTTTTAAAGGAGTTGCTGACCTCGAAATAATACCCGAACACCTTATTAAACTTTACCTTTAGATTCTTGATCCCAGTCTTTTCCTTCTCTCTGGCTTCCAGCTCTGCCAGCCAGGTCTTTCCCTCTGTCTTGGCATGGCGCAGCTTATCTGCCTCCTGGTGAAAGCCGTCCTTGATCATCCCGCCGTCACGGACGGAAATAGGCGGCTCCTCCACAATGGCCCGGTCGATCAGATCACGAAGATCCTCCAGCGGATCCAGCTCCTCCTCAAAACCTTTTAAAAGAGGACTGTTAAATTCCTTTAAGATATCCTTAATGTAAGGGATCATTGCCAGGGAATTCTTAAACGCCAGAAGATCCCTGGGATTGGCTGTTTTATAGCTGATCCGGCCAATCAAACGCTCCAGGTCATAAACCGGATTTAAGTATTCGCAGATCTCTTCTCTGGAAATATAATTCATGTTCAATTCCTGAACCGCCTCCTGGCGGGCCAGAATCTCATCCTTATGGATCAAGGGCTGCTCAATATAGCTTCTCAGCAATCTGGCTCCCATAGCCGTCTTGGTCTTATCCAGCACCCAAAGCAGCGTTCCCCGCTTCTGCTTCTCCCGCAGTGTTTCCACCAGCTCCAGATTCCGTCTGGTAGAGGTATCGATCACCATAAACTGCCCCACCTGATAGGGCGTGATGGTAGTCAGATGATCCAGGGTGCTTTTCTGTGTCTCATACAGATACTGCATCACACAGCCGGCGGAAATAATGCCTGTATCATAATCCGCCAGCCCCAGCCCGTCCAGGCTTCCCACATGATAATGCTCCCTCAGGATCTTCCGGCAGGTCTCATCTCCAAAAAAGTGGCCATCCAACGCGGAGATGGATACATGATACCGCTCTCTCAGCTCCTCCACATCCACACCAGACACATAAAACGCCTCATTGCAGATGATCTCAGAGGGCGAAAACTTATTGATCTCATCAAACAGATCCCGCTCCGATTTTACCTCTGTCACAAAGAAATCTCCGGTGCTGATATCGGCAGATGAGATACCGAAGGTTTCTCCAATATAGACGATACCCATCAGGTAATTATTCTTCGTCTCATCCAATGCCTGAGCGCTGGTGATGGTGCCTGGCGTTACCACACGGATCACCTCACGCTTTACCAGTCCCTTGGCCAGCTTCGGATCCTCCATCTGCTCTGCAATCGCTACCTTAAACCCCTTCTGTACCAGCTTATTTAAATAAGAGTCCACAGCATGGAAAGGGACGCCGCACATAGGCGCCCTCTCCTCTAAGCCGCAGTCTTTTCCAGTTAATGTGATCTCCAGCGCTTTCGAAGCTTTCAGCGCATCATCAAAAAACATTTCATAAAAGTCACCTAGACGATAAAATAAAATACAGTCCGGATACTGCTTCTTCGTTTCCAGATACTGGGTCATCATTGGTGTCATTCCTGCCATGAAGTACCTCTCTTCTTTTGTCTTTTTATTTTAAGCTGCCGCCTGCTTATGGCTGCATGGTTCCCATGTAATAAAAGCCCTTAAATTCATCTAAGGACACCTTCACGATGGTTCCGATGAGAGAAGCATCTCCAGGAAAATGTACCACCGTATTATTTCCTAACCGTCCGGTCACCAAGCTGCTGTCGTGATCGTTGATCTCCTCCACCAGCACCTCCTGCACCGTATGAACCTCACGTCCGGATACCCTGGAGCCGGTTTCCTGCACCAGCTTCAGCAGCCGGTCAAAACGATCCTTCACCACAGCCGCCGGCACCTGGTTCTCCATGGCTGCCGCCGGCGTTCCGGTTCTCTTAGAATAAATAAAGGTAAACGCGCTGTCAAAGCCAACCTTCTCCACCACATCCATGGTTTCCAGGAAATCCTCCTCCGTTTCTCCGGGGAAGCCTACAATAATATCAGTGGTCAGCGAAATACCTGGAACCTCTTTTTTAATCTTGGATGCCAGATCCAGATACTGCTCCTTTGTGTATTTCCGATTCATGACTTTTAAAATCCGGCTGCTTCCAGACTGGAGCGGCAGATGCAGATGGGGACAGATTTTCTTTGACTCCTTCATAACCGCAATCAATTCGTCGGACAAATCCTTTGGATGGGAAGTCATAAAACGGATCCGGCGGATTCCCTCTACCTGCTCCACCCGCCGGAGAAGCTCTGCAAAAGAGATGGGATGCTCCAGATTCTTTCCGTAGGAATTTACATTCTGACCAAGAAGCATAACCTCTACAACGCCGTCCGCAGCCAGACGCTCCACTTCCTTGATGATTTCCTCCGGATTCCGGCTCCGCTCCCGCCCTCTCACGTATGGGACGATGCAGTAGCTGCAGAAATTGTTGCAGCCAAACATAATATTGACGCCGGATTTAAAGGCATACTTGCGCTCGGCAGGGAGATTCTCCACGATCTTGTCCGTGCCCTCCCACACCTCTACTACCATCTTTTTCTGGTTTAATCTGCGGTAGATCAGCTCGGCAAGCTGGTAGATATTGTGGGTCCCGAAGATTAAATCCACGAAGCGGTAGCTTTTTTTCAGCTTCTCCACCACTTCCTTTTCCTGCATCATACAGCCGCAGAGGGCAATCATCATCTGGGGATGCTTTTTCTTTAACGCGCCAAGCTGACCCAGGCGGCCATATACGCGCAGATTGGCATTTTCCCGGACCGTGCAGGTATTATAGAGAACAAAATCGGCTGTTTCCGTATTCACCTCAATAAATCCAATGGATTCCAGAATACCGGCCAGCTTCTCAGAGTCCTTGGCGTTCATTTGACACCCGAAGGTCTGGATACAGAAGGTTCCGTAAGCCTCATGGCGGATTAAATGATCTAACATTTCCTGACCGTACTGCTTTAATGCTTCACCCGAGGCAGCCTTCTCCTCAAATCTTGCTTTAAGAAGCTGCCTCGCTTCCTTAATAAAATAGTGCTGGCGCTCTGGTTCAGTAGTTGGTGCATTTTTGTAAACGTTTAGTTCATTATCTATATAATTTGAATTCATGGTCACATTCCTTTAATTTAATGATTCGTAGTGTCTGAAATTTCGCACTCGTGCGTTATTATAACATAAAAAAGAAGGCTTGGGAATAAAAAACTTGATTTGCCTTTTTCAAGCAAATCAGTTAAAATAAAAGCAGCAGGATACAACACAAGATTGATTGATCAATTATGGAGGATTTATTATGAGAAAAAGCTTTCGGTTTCTGAACTATCTGATAGTCTGCATGATCCTTACCCTTTCATCTGCCATGCCCGCTTTCGCCCATTTACATGGGTCTGACGGTTCGATGGATTCAGCTGATTATCTGCGCTATCAGGCAAAGGATCTTTCCTGGAAGAATGATCAGATCACGCTGACCGGTTCCTTTGTCAACGTATCCGCTGACCGGGATATCTACGATATCTGCAACGCATCCATTGCGATCAACGATTCTGCTGGAAATCCGGCAATTTCTACCTCCCTGAATTCTAAATCCCTGGAAGAGGTTCTGTTAGGTCCCGGAGAAACCTGGGAATACACCATAGTAAGGACCATCGAAAATTTTGATCCGGATTCTTACAACATAAAAGCCGGCTTCACTGCCAAAGTTTCCTGTGATTTTTCAATCAGGAAGCACGCTTCTGATTGTACCTTCTGTGCTTCCAGAGAAAATCCGTCTTTCCAGACAGAGGACACCATGACAGAAGAGGAATGGCAGATGCTGTTAGCGAAATTAAAGGCTGCCCTCAATGATTCGGATTCCTCCTCCTCAACAAGCAGCGCTCAGGCTAATCTTCCAAGCTATTATCCTTACATAGAGATTGAAGCGCCGAAGCAGACCTGTGTGCGGTGCGGCGGTACCGGCCGTCGAGTCTGCACCACCTGTGACGGAACCGGAACCTACCGCCTGGAACGCGGCCATGGTATGGTCTGGACCGGTGTCTGCAGTGTCTGCCATGGACATAAGACCACATCCTGCACCCTTTGTTTCGGCAAAGGATCTTATTAAATCATTTGTTTAACACGCAAGTCCTGGAATGCTCTCACTCCAGGACTTGTTTTTATGGCCTTACGGCCGCACCTGCCCGCTGCCGTAAATAATATACTTGGTAGTAGTCAATTCCTTCAGCCCCATGGGACCTCTTGCATGAAGCTTCTGGGTGCTGATGCCGATCTCTGCGCCAAAGCCGAACTCACAGCCGTCTGTAAACCGGGTGGATGCATTGACGTAGACGGCAGCGGCATCCACTTCATTTAAAAACTTCTGTGCATTGCCGTAATCTCTGGTAATAATCGCCTCGGAATGCTTCGTATTATACCGATTAATATGTTCAATGGCTTCCTCCACGGAATCCACCAGCTTGCAGGAAATCATATAATCCAGATATTCCCTGCCCCAGTCCTCCTCTGCTGCCTTCACAAACTCCGGTACGATCCGGCAGGCTTCCTCATCTCCCCGGATCTCCACCTGCTTTTCATCCAGCCGTTCCTTCAGCAAAGGCAGGAAGCTTTCCGCGATCTTCCTATGTACCACCAGTGACTCGCAGGCATTGCAGACGCCGATCCGCTGCGTCTTGGCATTAAAAATAATGTCAAGGGCCATGTTAAAATCAGCGGATTCATCCACGAAAATATGGCAGTTTCCCGTTCCCGTTTCAATGACTGGGATCGTGCTGTTCTCTACCACCGCCCTGATCAGTCCGGCTCCGCCTCTTGGGATCAGCACATCCACATATTGGTTCAGCTTCATGAAGGCCTGGGTAACGGCACGGTCGGTATCCATGATCAATTGTACCGCATCTGCCGGAAGGCCTGCTTCCAAAAGCCCTCGCTGCAGGCAGGCAACGATCGCCTGATTGGAACAGATGGCATCGCTGCCGCCCTTTAGGATCACAGCGTTTCCGCTTTTAAAGCAAAGGCCGAAGGCATCTGCCGTCACGTTGGGGCGTGCCTCGTATATGATCCCGATCACGCCTAAGGGCACTCGCTTCTGACCGATCATCAGTCCGTTGGGGCGCTGCTTCATGGACAGCACCTCGCCTACCGGGTCATCCAGCGCTGCCACCTGTCTCAGGCCGTCTGCCATTCCCTCAATCCTGGCCTGGGTCAGCTTCAGGCGGTCTAAAAGTCCCTGGCTCATACCGGCTGCCGCTGCCTTCTCCATATCCTTCTGATTCGCAGCCAAAATCTCTTCCTGGCCTGCCATCAGGCTTTTTGCCGCTGCCAAAAGCCCCCGGTTTTTCTCTGTCACCCCAAGAATACCAAGCTTTCTGGAAACAGCCTGGGCCTGCTGCCCGATTTCCTGCAATGTCATATCCTACCTCCTGTTATTGTGTCATTTTTCCCATCTCTCCAGATCCCGTTTGGGGTAATCACCAGATCGGTTTTCCTGTCCCACGGCTCCCGGGGGACCGCTTCCACCATCTGAAACTCATATGCCAGGCCCCATTTGAGATGATCTGGCTCCCGCTGGAAAAAGCGGTCATAAAAGCCGCCGCCGTATCCCATGCGGCCGCCGAAGGAATCAAAGGCAACTCCCGGAACCACTACCAGGCTCCGGACTGCCTGCACCTGCTTTAATCCTGAAACCGGCTCTAAAATTCCCCTGCAGCCTGGGGAAACCTCTTCCAGACCTGTAATTTCATAGAAGTTCATCTCGTCCCCCTCTACCTTGGGAACCGCGGTTCGGATTCCCCGCTTCCAAAGTTCCTCCAGAATCGGTCGAGTTCCTGCTTCATTTCGGATATCCAGATAAAGATAAATCCATATGGAATCGGCCGGGCTGTCTTTCAATGGCTCACAGGAAAGCTGCCGAAAAAAATGCTCCTTCAGCTGCCTGTCCCAAAGCTGCTTTTTCTCCGGGCTGACTGCCTTCCGAAGGCTCTTGATCCGGTTTCGAAGCAGCGCTTTCTCCTCACTGCTTCTTTCCATACTTTTCACCAAGATTGGTAATGCTTCCATCGGCTTCCTTGATGGAAATACTGTCAAGATTTCCCCGGAGGCTTGCACGGATCGCTTTGATATAATCCTGGCGGAGCTGCTGCTGCTCTGCCTTCTCCTCATCAGTCAGGCCCACTGACTGAGATTTATGATATAATGTATTGATTCGGTCGATTTTTTCCTGCATTGTCATCCTGTTTCCCGTCCTTTCCAAACCAAACTCGTATCCCTTCCACATAAAAGCGGAGCAAAATACCGTTTGAACCAACCCTTAATATTCGTAATTTAAATAGTTCATCAAATCAAAATTCAGGTTGTTATGTGCTAAAAACAAAGTTCCCTTATCCTGGCCTTCCATAATGTCCTGAATCACGGACACATCCTCACCATTGGCAATCACCATGTCCGTTCCGCTGTCGGTTGCAATCCTGGCAGCCTCCAGCTTGGCGGACATGCCGCCGGTTCCTACATCGCTGCTGGAGGTGGATTTTCCCATGGACATCAGCGCCTCGTTGATCTCGTAGACCTCGCTGATAAACCGGGCCTCTGGATTGGCCTTCGGATCATCCGAATACAAGCCGTCAATATCAGAAAGCAGGATCAGCAGATCTGCTTCGATCAAAGCAGACACCACCGCCGATAAACGGTCATTATCGCCAAAGGTGTCCACGTATGGGATCTCTGCTGTAGAAACCGTATCGTTTTCATTTACAATGGGAATGGCTCCCAGCTTTAACAGCTCCTCAAAGGTATTCTGAGCATTGTAGCGGGAGCTGTCATTGATCATGGTGTGCTTCGTCAGCAGCACCTGGGCTGCTGTCTGATTATATTCGGCAAACAGCCTCTGGTATACCATCATCAGCCGGGCCTGTCCTACCGCGGCAAAAGCCTGCTTCTGCGCCAGAGAATCCGGCCTTCTGCGGTACCCCAGCGCCTGACGTCCGGCAGCGATCGCACCGGAGGAAACCAGCACCACCTGCTTTCCCTCCCCCTTCAGATCACTGATGACCCGGATCAGCTTCTCGATTTTTGAAAGATTTAAATCGCCTGTTTCTGTATGTGTCAGTGAGGAGGAGCCGATCTTTATCACGATCCGCTTTTTCTCTCTTAATTTTTCTCGCTCTCCCTTAACCATGTCTCTATCTCCCATTTCTAGTAACCGTTCCAAACGGCAGCTATTTCTATCTGACTTTACACCTTACGGTTACGTCCTATCTTACGCCAGACCGATTGATTCGTCAATAGGCCGATAGCGCCTTGCAATTTCCTCTGCCACTTTAAGTCCGTCCATTGCCGCTGAGGTGATACCTCCTGCGTATCCGGCTCCTTCTCCGCAGGGAAACAATCCCTTTATCTCACTTTCCAACTGTCCATTCCGGTGGATCCGAATCGGTGATGAGGTCCGGCTCTCGATCCCGGCCAGAATGGAATCTCCCCGGTCAAAGCCTGGGATCATTCCTCCAAACCGGTCAATTCCCTCAATCAGAGAATGGGATATGGCCTCCGGCAGAATTTCCCTCAGATTCGCAAAGGAAACCCTTCCCTCAAACTGGGGCACAATCTGACCGTACTGGCTGGATATACGGTTTTCTTTAAAGTCCTCATAAAGCTGAATCGGTATGCTGCCCTTTCCTGCCTGATAAGCAGCCTCCTCCAGCCTCCGCTGAAAGGCAATGCCGGAAAGGGGCCCATCTCCTCCGAAATCCTCCGGGGTCACGGTCACGATTAAGGCGCTGTTGGCATTTTTTCCGTCCCTGGCGTGATAGCTCATGCCATTCACAGCCAGACGTCCTTCCTCGGAGGAAGCATTGACCACAAAGCCCCCTGGGCACATACAGAAGGAGTAAACCCCTCTGCCGTTTTTACAGGTGTGGGTCAGCTTATAGCTGGCAGGTCCCAGGATCCTGGCTGCCTCCTGTCCATACTGCGCCTCATCGATCATAGACTGAGGATGCTGGATCCGAAGTCCTACTGCAAATGCCTTGGCATCCATAGGGACCTGCCGCTTCCACAAGATTTCAAAGGTATCTCTGGCGCTGTGCCCCACTGCAAGGACAACCGTCTCCGCCGGAATCTCCTCTCTTCCATTGACGATCAGCCCCTGGAGCGCTCCGTCTTGTATGGAAAAATCTGTCACCTGACTGTGGAACCGAACCTGCCCGCCCAGTCGGATGATCTCCTGGCGCATGGCTGCCACGATCCGGCTGAGCACATCCGTACCGATGTGAGGCTTATTTACATAGCAGATAGAAGGATCTGCTCCAAATTCAGAAAAAAGCTCCAGAACCTTCCGATTCCGGCCTATGGGGTCCTTCACTAAGGTATTCAGCTTTCCATCCGAAAAGGTTCCCGCTCCCCCTTCTCCAAACTGTACATTACTGTTAGGATCCAGTTTCCCCTCTTTCCAAAAGGTCTGAACCTGTCTGGTTCGTTCCTCCACAGAGCCGCCCCGCTCCAAGATCAGAGGCCGGTAACCATGCCGGGCCAGCATCAGGCCGCAGAACAGCCCTGCCGGGCCGCTTCCGACGATAACCGGCGGATGGGATAAGCTTCCGGAACCGGAAGACGGAAACTGGTATGGCTTTTCCTTGCTGATGGATGCGTTGGAATTTTTGGAATGCTTCACCACCTGCTCTTCCCGGTCTGTTTCCACATCCAGCACATAGCTGTAGGCGATCTCCTCCCGCTTTCTGGCATCCACCGACTGTTTGACAATGCGGACGCTTTTGATCTGGCTGTCTGAGATCCGAAGCAGCTTGGCCGTCCGGATTAATAAATCTTCATATGTATGTGTGATCGGTAATTTTACCTGGGTAATTCGAATCATGTTATCTGTTATTATCTCCTGTTTTTATAGCTTACCGGAAGTTTCACCTGTCTGGTCCGCTGGGGCTCTGCCATGGGATAGTCCCGATGCCCTCCATTCCACTGGGCCGCCTGGACTCCCGCCACCTTACCCGAAGACCAGGCCCACTGCAGGTTATAGCCGCCGCAGATCCCGTCCACATCCAGCAGCTCCCCTGCAAAAAATAGTCCCGGAACCAGCCTGGATTCCATGGTACAAGGATTGATCTCCGACACATCCACGCCGCCGCAGCACACCTGTGCATTGGCAAAGGGATTGACGGAGCTGACCAGCGCCTCATACTCCTTTAAGCCTTTGATCAGCTGGGCCCGCTGCTTTGCTGATGACCGGCTCACCGGCTCATCCATCCGAATCCCTGCCATCCGCAGCAGCACCTGGGCCAGCTTTTTATTTACCACACCGGTAAGGAAATCCTCGCCCTTCCTGTGGCCAAATTCCTGAAACCGCTGCTTGAAAAATACATGAGTCTCCTCCAGATCCATGAAAGGAAGGAAATCGATCCATACCTGCACCTTTTTCTTCTCATCCAATGCCCTGGCTGCAAATCGGCTTAGCTGGAACACCGGAATGCCGGAAATACCGTAATCGGTGATCTGCAGCTCCCCGCTTTCCTCCCAGACCTTCTGACCTGCAACGCAGAGGGTAAGCCTTGCATCTGTCCGGATCCCTGCCAGCTGCTTGTAATGATTTCCCTGGCACCGGAGCTGGACCAAAGCCGGCAGAGGCTTGATTACATGGTGCCCCAGGGATCTGGCCAGGTCATAACCGCTGCCGTCAGAGCCGGTATTGGGCGCCGCCTTAGAGCCGCATGCCAGAATCAGGCTGTCCGCAGGCAGGATCTGGCGGTTTGTAGAAATTGAAAAAAGTGTCTGCCCCCTCTTCCTCTCCCAGCGAATGGTTTTTGGCTGACATTCTGTCAGTACTGTAACCCCTAAGTGCTCACATTCCAGCCGAAGGGCATCCAGGACAGCAGACGCCTGATCGGATACCGGATAATAATAGGTTTCCATCCGGCTTTTGCACAGCACTCCCATGGAAGAAAACCACCGAAGGGTATCCTTCCAGCCAAACTGGTCAATTACCTGCATAGGAAATTCCGGATCTTCACAGCGGAAGCAGTCCGCCTCCATCCGCCCGTTGGTCAGATTACACCTTCCATTTCCCGTGGAGAGAATCTTCTTCCCCACACGGTCCATATGCTCGATTACAGTAACCATCGCCCCAGACCTGGCTGCCCAGATGGCAGCCGTCAGTCCTGCTGCGCCGCCGCCGATAATGACCACTTGCTTTTTCATTGCTTCCTCCTGCACCGCTCCTGACTGCGGCCATCTCTTTCTCTGCCCGCAGCAGCTTTTTCTTTTTTTCGCTGCCTGCTGCAGCCGAAATCATTTTCATTTCAGACTGTAACCTATTCTATCCGTTTTTTCTCGTTCTTGCAACTGTTTCTTAACTGGTATAGGATTCCAAATAGCTGTAAATTTCCTCCATTGCCGGAAACCAGATCCCATGACGCAGCTTCTCCCGCTCCGTCTCCGGAAAATCGGTGATGGGAATATGGGTATATAAGCAGATTTCAGAACGGTTGCTCCCGAACACCAGCAGAAAGCCATCCTCAGACACCAGCAAGAAGCCCATTTCCTCAGATGGCGCCGGCCGGATCTGCTCCTGATTGACCACAATCTGATCCTCTGGCATCGTCTCGGTTTCCGGAAGGGTTTCCTCCGTTTCATACTCCACAGCCGGCGGCTGCAGCATTCCCTCCTCCTGATTCTGCATGATCACAAAAACGCCAAACAGGCTGATCAAAGCCAGCCCCAACAGCAAAAGAAAGCAGATATGATACTTTTTCATGGATTACCTCCTTGTCAAAGTATAGTATCTGCTTATTTTTCCCTTTTTAACCATTTATCTGCTGATTTTCTACAAAAGCCGGAACCTTCTGGCGATCCGAACCAGCCGGCGGCCTGCCGGCATATCATAAAGCTCTACCTCGTCTACTGCCTGCAGCTTGATCAGGGCAACGCCATATACTGCAATTGCAGCGATAACGGCAGCAAATACCTGCACGCCCAGCCACAACCTTCCATCCGGAAGGATCTTGGAGCATCCAAGAGAAACCAGATAAGCTGCAATTCCCATCACAACTGCACTGAAAAACGGCAGGATAAAGGTCTTCCGGTATTCCTGGCGATAATCCAGATATTTTCCAATGGAAATCCCATTCAGGATACACATGGTCAGAGCAAATAATATATTGGAGAAAATTACAGCATAAATCCCCCATTTTAATCCATAGAGCATCACAACCAGAATTACCACATGCAGCACAAGGGAGACCGCCGCATTCCTAAGCGGCGTATTCATGTGATTGATGCCCTGCAAAATTGCATTCGTTACGGTAGACAAGGAATAAAATGCCACTGCAGATGCGCCTGCCATGGTGATCTGCACCAGCAAATCTCCGCTCTTGCTTGGAAACAAAAGATTATTGATGGGGGCAGACAGTACAGTAAGCCCTACCGTTGCCGGAATTGCGATCAGCATGGAAAAGCGGATGGCGGTGCTGACCTTATCCAGCACCTGTCCCCGGTCCTTGCTGGCGACAGCACGGGAAAGGGACGGGATCAGCGAGGAGGACAAGGCATTGGCAATGGCCACCGGAATCATAAACAAGGTGTGATATTTTCCAAAAATCCCCCACTGGGAAGCAATCACATCAGACTGCCCCAAGTGAGCCATTCCCTGTCCAAAGAAAAAGTTATCCAGCACAGAGCTGATGTTGTAAACGGTGCTGCTTAAGACAATCGGAAGGATGGTCATGGTCAGGATCCCTGCCAGTTCCCCGTACCCTTCTGTATCACCAGTTCTATCTTTCCGGCATTGACGTTTTAAGGTTTTCCGGTAGGTCAGCATTAAAAATGCACAGAACAGAAATGCGATCAAAGCGCCTGCTCCCGTTCCGATGGTGCCTCCGGCTGCTCCAAAAGCATAGGAATATTCCGTTCCTCCGCGAACCAGATTAGCCTTCATGCCTTCGCGGAACAGATACCAGGCCGCTGCGATGCTGACCACTGCATTGGCCACCTGCTCCAAAATCTGGGAGATGGCGGTGGGCACCATGGTTCCGGTTCCCTGGAAATATCCACGAAGGACTCCCAGAAATGCCATAATCCATATAGTAGGCGCCAGTGTCCGCAATGCATAGCTGGAATATGGCATCTGCATGGCTCCGGCAAAGAGATCAGCGCCAAACCAGATGGCAAAGGCGGCAATTCCACCCACCACCGCTGCGTATACCATGGACGCTTTCAGGATCCGGACAGAATTGCAGTATTGACCCTTGGCAATCCTGGTGGAAACCATCTTGGATACGGCAGTGGGAAGGCTGTAGGAAGAAACGATCAAAAGAATCGAATAAATGCTGAAGGCTGAGGTATAATAGCCGTTTCCCTCATCTCCAATAATCCCAATCAGCGGGATCCGGTAAAAGAGTCCGATCAGGCGGACTACAATACCGGCTGCTGCCAGGATACTTCCCTGAATGACGAAGCTGGCCGCCCCATCCATGTTTTTTCCTTTTTTCTGAGGACTATTTTTGGGGGAAACGTTTCCGCTTCCCCTATTCCTCCCCCGGGAGGTACCGGGCTTTCTTCTGCTGTTATAATTTCTGTTGTTATTCTCCATAAATCTCGATCTTGCTCTTGTCCAGGGCATTGACGATGCATACCCAGGTCTGTCCCTGGTTCAAGATGATCTCCTTTCCATCCGGTCCGTAGTAGTGGGTGACGCCGAATTCCCCGTCCTTTTCCCACGTAATAGGAATTCCCTTTCCATTGGTGAAGAAATACCCATTTTCGCCGGAAGTATGTACATTAATATTCAAATATTCGGTAGTTGCATATCGGCCGGTCTGGCAGTACTGGATGATCAGATTCTTCGCCGTGATCGGGCCCTCGTTTCCCTGGTGGATGTCCCCATACTGGTAACGATGGTAAAGTCCGTCATCCGCCTGATACACAAACATAGCTTTATTCATCGCATAGCCTGGAACCACCTTTATGGCCTCCATCACACCCTGGCTTCCATCCAGACTGTATTCTCCATCTGCAAACTGATAATGCCCGCGATAGTCTGCATTGTATTCCGTAGAATATCCCAGCTTTTCAATCGCCTTTTTCAGGCGGTCGCCGCTGGTATAGGCATTATGAGGCGCTTTTTTATCATTGGAACGATAAAAGGCCGTGGCGCCGATGCCTTCGATGCCGTTGATATTATCCACATTTTTCAGATATGGAACCGCAAAGGTGCTCTGTCCATAGTGAGAGTAAATAGCATCAAATTCTCTGGCAAAGTAGGTATAGTAGGTCCGGCAGCTTCTGGTGGAGCCGATCCGCTCCAGATCATCATAATCCTCGATGATCGACATGTAGCGGTTCATGGTGCCCTCCACATTCGCCTCGTAGACAACGCCGGCCCGGTTGATTCCGTACTGCGGAAGGGCCGCCTTATCATTGCTCATCATGGTTGCGATGGGGCGGCGGTTGCCGATGGCCTCATCTACCCATTCGCCGGTCAGATAACTTCTTACCTTGCCGTCTGTCGGGGTCCGGTCTGACAGGTTTAAAATTCCTCCGGCAGACGCTTCTGCCTCAGCTTCTGTCTCCGGCTCCGGTTCTGTGGTTTCCTGGATAATTGTGATGGCGGCATCCTCCCCTGTATCTGCCAGAGTTTCCGCATTGGTCACCACCGCTTCCTCATATTTGCCTGTACAGCCGCCAAGCAGCCCGGCCATCGCACACAGGCAGGCTCCTATCACGAAAGCTTTTCTCATCGTTTGTACCCCCTAAGCTCCAGAATCTCTCGCTGCTTTTGCTCCATCTCTTCCCGTTCTCCATCCTCCATGTGGTCGTAACCGCACAGATGAAGCATGCTGTGAGCCACCAGGAAGGCCAGCTCCCTGGTCTGGGAATGTCCATAGCTTTTTGCCTGCTCCTCAATCTTATCCACGGAAATGATAATATCTCCCAGCATCAGTTCCCCGGTCTCCGGATTAAAGCAGTCCTCAAAATCATCCTCCACATAAGAAAAATCGGAAGGGGTCTCATATTCCAGCATAGGGAAGGATAGCACGTCGGTAGGACGGTCGATCCCTCGGTATTCCAGATTCAGCTTATGGATCTCCTCATTGTCCGTGAGGACTACATTCACTTCTGCCTCGTAGGGGCACTCCTCGTAGTCCAGTGCCTCCAGCACAATATCCCGGATGATCTCCTCATAGGGCAGCTCCAGCTTCTTTTCTGCCTCATAATCAATATTGATGGTCATGGCTGTCAACCTTTCTTGTGTAATTCCTTGGTAACTGTTCAGTAGGTCTGCGCAGGGTCTGCCCCAGCGAAGCGAGGGTACTTGCTGCGCTGACCGTAAGAAAACGTGAAATAATACCATCTGTCCTGCGTTACCTGTGCTGTCCGGTACTGCTCCTTCGGCTCCGCTCACTGGCTTTGCTCTTGGACTCATAATCATCATAAGCCTGTACGATCTTCTGCACCAGAGGATGGCGCACCACATCGCTGCTGCTTAAATAGCAGAAGCCGATATCGTCAATGCGCCGCAGCACCTTCAGCGCTGTATCCAGGCCGCTGACCGCGCCGGAAGGAAGATCCTTCTGGGTCTGGTCGCCGGTTACGATCACCTTTGAGCCGAAGCCGATACGGGTCAGAAACATCTTCATCTGGGCCGGTGTGGTGTTCTGCGCCTCATCCAGGATGATGTAGGCGTTATCCAGGGTGCGTCCTCTCATATAGGCCAGAGGAGCCACCTCGATCAGTCCCTTCTCCGAATTATGCAGATAGCTTTCTGCCCCCATGATCTGATACAAAGCATCATAAAGAGGCCGCAGATACGGGTCAATTTTGCTCTGCAGGTCACCAGGAAGAAAGCCCAGCTTCTCCCCGGCTTCGATAGCCGGACGGGTCAGGATGATCCGCCCTACCTCGCCGTTTTTAAATGCCTGGATCGCCATGGCCATGGCCAGGTAGGTCTTTCCCGTTCCTGCAGGGCCGATTCCGAAGACGATCATCTTCTTGCGGATGGCATCTACATACTGCTTCTGCCCCATGGTCTTGGGCTTTACCGGCTTACCAGTTACCGTCCGGCAGATGATATCCTGATCAATCTCCAGGATCTGATGGTCACTTTCGGTAAATGCCAGAGAAAGGGCATAATCCACGTTCTGCTCCGTGATGGTATTCCCACGCTTGGAAAGCTGGATCAGGTTGCTGAACACGCTTTTTGCCCGCTGCACCGTCTGCTCCGGTCCGATGATCTTTAATGCTCCGTCACGGTTTACCATGGTAACATGCAGAGTCTTTTCAATTTTCTTTAAATATGCGTCAAACTGGCCGCATACATTTTTCTCGTGTTCAACGGGAATGTCAATCATGTTCTCCACTACGCTCATATTCGATATTCTCAGTCTCCTTTGGCTCAGTAATCCTCTGAACCTGTGTGATGGATTCTCTCGTCCGAAGTACGCCCTCCATTCTGCACACAGACTCATCTTCTAGTATTTTAACATCATTTTCAATTATTTGTACCCCCTTTTCACTTAAATTTTTCACAAAATTCTGATAGATTCCCTCAGAAACCTGCTGGATTTCTGATTTTGTGTAAAAGGCTTCATACCGGTCCACCTCTTTTCCAATAATGGTTCCCCAGTAAACGGGAAGATAAAAACTAGAAAATATTTTTGCCTGGTATTCGTTTGTCTGATAAACCCAGGTCTCCTCCGGATCAGACGGAAGGAGAAGCACAGCAGACCACTTTCCTGCCGTTACCCTTAATCCATATTTTCGGCCTCCCGTATCAGCTTCCACCGTGTGAACCAGAGGGAATTGCTGGGAAAATGCATATTCCGTGTCTGCCGTCACATCTCCATCCGCCCGAACCTGCCGGACAGACTGGATCTGTCCGCTGTCGTCATAAATGGGAATGGAGCCGCTGATCAGCACCTGTCCCGCCTCTACCTGATCTCCTGCCTTCACCTGGGCTTTTCCCTGACGTACAATGATCTCCGATATCACACCCGGCTTGGAAGCCACCAGATCACATGGAGTTTCGTCCTTCTCCGGGATATGGGACATCACCTCATTTTCTTTCACTGCGATCAGCAGCCGGGTTCCTGATATCCGTGCCGCAGCCCAGGTGATCTCCGGGAAATAATCCCGCAGAGATGCTTCCAGAGCCTCACAGTCGATGTTAGCTTTTGGCATCCCCCAGGTGATCTCCCTGGTATTCAAATAGTCTGTGATCATCTCATAAGTATATCTGCGGTTCCCCTCCACCTGGATATCCCAGATAAACAGCGACATCCCGTAGAGAAGAATAAAAAACAGAAGAAATCCAGCCCCAAAGCCAACCCGGCTCCGGTTCCTTTGTAAAAAAAAAGGAAGTCCCACTCGTTTTTTGATTCGCAGCCGAACCTGGGACTTCCTGACCAAAGGACGGACCTGCCAAAATCCATCCAGCGTCATGCAAAACTCATATCCGCCGTTTCGATACTCCAGCCCCCAGATCGGAATTCCCCTGGAATTGCAGAGATTCAAAAACCGTTCTGGTGAGTATCCTGTAAGCCTCACCACCATGAAGCCACGGAACCCATGGAGAAACCAATCCACGATCACGCACCGCCTTTCTTCGCCTCCTGGCTATTGCTCCAGGCCAACTGATTCGATCCGCCCGGTTACCTTCATCTCATCTCCGGTATAATACTCAATAACCAGGTGCTTTCCCTGGATCAGCAGCTTGCAGTCCTTTCCCTGGATCTTTAAGCTGGTATCGGTATAGAAAAGGATGGAACGGTAATTTTCCACATAAACCGCCCTCCGGCCG
This sequence comes from Lachnospiraceae bacterium, assembly GCA_030537215.1. Taxonomy (GTDB): domain Bacteria; phylum Bacillota; class Clostridia; order Lachnospirales; family Lachnospiraceae; genus Caccovicinus. The sequence goes on along the minus strand of JAUNOF010000003.1, from coordinate 3,527 downwards.
ATCACTGATATGATCAGCTCTCCAAGAAACACATCCATAGGCAGCTTCATGGCGGCAACCATCAGCTCCTTCTTCTCTTCCATGCTCTTTCTCAATCAATGCCTCCGGCAGCCATTCCTTGCTACAGCTTATGAATAAAGGATAAAAAAAAGACCGGAGAAGGCAGACGAATCAATCGAAAAAAGCCCTGATTCTATATAGAATCAGGGCAATAGAAGCATTAGTTGTACTTACGCTTTCTAGCAGCTTCAGACTTTTTCTTACGTCTTACGCTTGGCTTCTCGTAATGCTCTCTTTTACGAATTTCCTGCTGAATGCCAGCCTTTGCACAGTTTCTTTTGAATCTGCGTAAAGCGCTGTCTAAGCTCTCGTTATCTTTAACAATTACGTTTGACATAGCTCACACCTAACCTCCCTCCAGTTCGGTATTTGTGCATAAAACTTCAAATACAACTGTGTGGGTATTTTTTAGCACTGTTGTAATTATAGCATAAAATCGGTATACGTCAAGAAAAATTTAACCAAAATTTTATTTTTTTCGAATTTAACAAATTCGGCTACTTTAACTGGCCTTCCAATACCTTTTCAGCCTCTGCCAGCGCTGCATCTACGCCAGCCGGGTTCTTGCCGCCGGCCTGAGCCATGCCTGGGCGTCCGCCGCCGCCGCCGCCCACTAGACCCACGATGCCCTTGATCAGATTGCCTGCATGAGCGCCCTGCTTCATAGCAGCATCGGTAGCGGTTGCCATCAGATTTACCTTGCCGTCTACCACAGAAGCCAGCACGATCACACCTTCACCTAACTTCTCCTTAAGCTGGTCGCCTAAGTTCCGCAGGCCGTTCATATCGGCGCCGTCTGCCTTGGAGGCCAGAAGCTTTACGCCCTTTACTTCCTTCACCTGGTTCATAACATCGCCCAGAGAATCCTTGGCAAGCTTGTTCTTCAGTTTTTCGTTCTCTGCGTGAAGGGCCTTGATTTCCTCCATCATAGCCTCAATCTTGGCAGTCAGTCCGGCTGGAGTAGTCTTAGCGGTTTTCGCCGCCTGGTGAAGCTCACGCTCCTCCTCCTGGTAGAAGTTCATCAGACCCTGGGAGGTCAGTGCCTCGATACGCCGTACACCTGCCGCAATTCCGGCCTCAGACAGGATCTTAAAGCAGGTAATGCTGTTGGTATTTGCTACATGGGTACCGCCGCAAAGCTCGGTGGAGAAATCTCCCATCTTTACCACCCGAACCTGATCGCCGTACTTTTCACCAAACAGCGCCATAGCGCCGGTCTTCTTTGCATCCTCCAGATTCATCACCTGGGTAACAACTGGAAGATCTGCCTGGATCTGGGCATTCACCATGTCTTCCACCTGCTTTAACTCCTCAGCAGTCATGGCAGAGAAATGCGTAAAGTCGAAGCGAAGACGGTCCTCCGTTACCAGGGAGCCTGCCTGCTCTACATGGGTTCCTAAAACGGTGCGCAGCGCCTTGTGAAGCAGATGGGTAGCACTGTGATTCTTGGCAGTAGCCATACGCTGTGCTTCGTTTACCTTTGTGGTAACGGTTTCACCGGTCTGCAGCATACCGCTTACCATCACACCTACATGGCCTACCTTGCCGCCCTGGAGCTTGACGGTATCCTCTACCTGAAACTCACCATTCGCTCCCAGGATCACGCCGGTATCGCCCTGCTGGCCGCCCATAGTAGCATAGAAAGTCGTCTCATCCACGATAACCGTACCCTTCTGTCCATCTGTTAAAGCTTCCACGATCTCATCCTCTGTGGTCAGCACGGAAATCTTCGTCTGGCACTCCAGCTTATCGTAGCCGGTAAATACCGTAGTGATGGCCGGATCAATGGACTGATATACGGTAACGTCCGCGCCCATGTAGTTGGTGGTCTTTCTGGCTTTTCTGGCCTTCTCCTTCTGCTCCTTCATGGCAGCGGCAAAGCCATCCTCATCTACCATTAAGTTCTTCTCCTCCAGGATCTCCTTGGTCAGATCCAGCGGGAAGCCGTAGGTATCGTATAACTTAAATGCATTCTGGCCGGAAAGGGTGGTCTCCCCTGCGCGAGCCATCTCCTGTTCCATATCAGCAAGAATCTCCAGACCCTGGTCAATCGTCTTGTTAAACTTGTCCTCCTCCTCGGTCAGCACCTTAAAGATCATAGCTTTCTTCTCATCCAGCTCCGGATAGCCGCCCTTGGACAGCTCAATCACGGTGCTGCTTAAGGTTGCCAGGAATTTGCCCTCAATACCAAGCTTTCTTCCGTGGCGGGCAGCACGGCGCAGCAGACGGCGCAGCACATAGCCTCTTCCTTCATTGGAAGGCATGATGCCGTCGGAAATCATAAAGGTACAGGACTTGATATGGTCGGTTACAATACGCAGAGAGATATCTGCCTCGTGATCTGCCTTATACTCCTTGTGGGCCAGCTCACAGACTCTCTGCAGCAGCGCCCGGTTGGTGTCAACCGTAAACAGAGAATCCACATCCTGGATTACAACACCCAGACGTTCCAGACCCATACCGGTATCGATGTTCTTATGCTCCAGCTCCGTGTAATTGCCGTGGCCGTCATTGTCAAACTGGGTAAATACATTATTCCATACTTCAATGTAGCGGTCGCACTCGCATCCTACGGTACAGCCAGGCTTGCCGCAGCCGTACTTCTCGCCTCTGTCATAATAGATCTCAGAGCAGGGACCGCAGGGACCGGAGCCATGCTCCCAGAAGTTGTCCTCCTTGCCGAAGCGGAAAATACGCTCTGCCGGGATTCCTACCTGCTCATGCCAGATGGCAAATGCCTCATCGTCATCCTGATAGATCGACGGATACAGGCGCTCTGGATCCAGCTTAACGATTCCCGTTAAAAATTCCCAGGACCAGTGAATGGCTTCCGTCTTAAAGTAATCGCCGAAGGAGAAGTTTCCCAGCATCTCAAAGAAGGTTCCGTGACGGTCGGTCTTGCCGATATTCTCAATATCGCCGGTACGGATACACTTCTGACAGGTGGTCACCCGGGTTCTCGGCGGAATCTCCTGCCCGGTAAAGTAGGGCTTTAAAGGAGCCATACCAGAATTAATCAGCAGAAGGCTGTTGTCATTGTGGGGCACCAGGGAAAAGCTCTTCAGACGAAGATGTCCCTTGCTCTCAAAGAAAGCCAGAAATGCCTCTCTTAACTCATTCACCCCAAAAGGGCGCTCTTTATCAAGGCCAGATGCCTGCCACTCCTTAAATCTGGCAACCGCCTGGTCGTACTTTAGAAAATCCTTATAATTTTCCACCTCAAGTTACCTCCAAAACCTATTTGCTTTTTTCTAAATCTTTCTTATCTCTGTACTTCTTCCCCAATACGATTCCTGCATAGGCAAGGGCTCCGAAAAGCACCGCCTTCACTGCGTAAAATATAAAATTGGCCGCTACTGCCATAAGAAATCCCTCCTGTTTCGTAATTTATAGGATTACAGAAATATACCTCATACTATGGTATCATAGGACCTGTCAATTTTCAAGCGGAAATCAGAAAAAGGTGT
>JAUNOF010000042.1:12170-21398 GCA_030537215.1 Lachnospiraceae bacterium | reverse complement strand
ACCGGAAATATGTGGACCAGTATTTAAAATATGGAAGAAAGGGCTACCGGGTCAGCCCAGGGGACCGGAAGATGCTTCTGGAGCTTTTTGACCGCGGCGGCTTTACAGAAGGGTACTATCAGGAGCATAACGGCAGAGATATGGTAGTATATAAGGAAAAGCCGGCGTTTCGGGAGGGGAATCAGGAGCTGTTTGATTATCTGGACCGGATGTATGTGGATCATCTGCTGCAGGAGCCGGTCCGAGGAACGGCTTCTCTTGAGCCAGGGAAGGCAGCAAAACTTACTCTGGAATGCCTTTCTGTTCCTGGTGAGGATGGAAAGCCGGTATCCGTTACCGTTTCCGGCCAAATCGTCCAGGAGGCGCTGAATCAGCCGATGGCCAGGGATAAGGTGGCAAAGCAGCTTCAAAAGACAGGAAATACGCCCTTTGCCTTTGATGAATTAAATGTGCAGCTTACGGGAAATGTGTTTCTTCCTGTACAGTCGCTGAATGAGCTTCGCCGGAATGGGGTGGAGGCGCTGGAAACGAAAATCTTGTCTGGAAAGCGCCGCAGCCTGGATGCAGAGGTGGAAAGGCAGCAGGAGAGGAAACAGGAAAGGAGGCAGGAGGGGCAGGAGAGGCAGATGAGAGATAACCAGGAAGAGGAAGCGCTGGAATCCATGTCCCCTCGTTTTATCGCCTCCCTGGAAGAGCAGAACCAGCTTTCGCCGGCTCTGGAGCACCAGGATGTGGATGAAATCTATCTGGATGCAGATGGATTTCCTTTTTCCTGTTGGAAGGAAACAGCGGCTGCCTGTCACCAGGCGGGAAAGCAGTGTCTTTTGATGATGCCCCATATCTTCCGGACCGAGGCGATCCGTTATTTTGAGAGCTGCAGGGAGGAATTCCTTCAGGCCGGCTTTGACGGAGTGGTGGTGCGGAGCTTAGAAGAGGTGGAGTGGCTGAAGCAGCTGCAGCCGCTTTCCGCGGATCACAGCTCTGACGCGGCCGATTCCCGGCTTATGCCTATGGTCTTTGACGGGTCTCTTTATACCTGGAACCATTTGTCCAATCAGGTGATGCTGGACGCAGGGGCGTTTCGGATCACCATGCCTGCAGAATTAAACAGCAGAGAGCTGAAGGCAAAGGGCTGCGCCGGTCAGGAGCTTCTGGTTTACGGCGCTCTTCCTATGATGGTATCGGCTCAATGCATCCGCAAGACCACAGAAGGCTGCAGCCGCAGGCGGGAGGTTTTATATTTAAAGGACCGGACAGGAAAGCAGATGCCGGTGAAGAACCATTGTACCTTCTGCTATAACACCATCTACAATGCCAGCCCGGTGGCTCTTCTCGGGCAGGAGGAGCTGGTGAAAAGCCTGAAACCAGGTGCTGTCCGCCTTCAATTTACAACAGAATCTCCGAAGGAGGTAGAACGCTGCCTGGATGCGTTTGCCGCCGGCTTTCTTCATGGCTGCCGGGCAGAGATGCCCTGCGGGGAGTTTACCCGGGGCCATATCAAAAGAGGAGTAGAATGAGAATATGGTAAATATTATCATTGAGACATCGAAATATCTGATGATTCTTCTGATTGCATGCTATACCTTTTTTAACTTCCGCTTTTTTTCTTTCCCGGATCTGGAGCGGAAGCGGATCGTGTGCAGCCGGCAGAATCAGGCTATGTTTTTAATCCATCTTCTGGCGTATCTGATCATTTACCTGAAAACAGAGGATGAGCGGGTGCTGGCCTTTTACGGCGCACAGGTGGTATTTTTCCTGGCCTACATCTATCTGTACCGCCTGCTGTACCGCAATGTGTCACGTCTTCTGGTGAATAATGCCTGCATGCTGATGTGTGTAGGCTTTATCATGCTGACCAGGATCTCCTTTGACCGGGCAGTCCGGCAGTTTATCATTGTGGCGGCAGCGGCGGCAGTGACCTGGATCATTCCCTACATTATGGATCATGTGTGGCAGCTTTGCCGGGGAGCCTGGGTCTATGCCGGGATCGGGCTGATCCTGCTGGCGGTGGTCTGCATTGTGGGAACCACAACCTTCGGCGCACAGCTGTCTCTGGAGATCGGCGGAGTCACATTTCAGCCGTCGGAGTTTGTGAAGATCACCTTTGTTTTCTTTGTGGCTGCTATGTTTTACCAATCCACAGATTTTAAGACGGTGGTGGTGACCACAGCGGTGGCTGCTGTCCATATTTTGATTCTGGCAGCCTCCAGAGATCTGGGAAGCGCATTGCTGCTGTTTGTCACCTATCTGTTTATGCTGTTTATCGCAACCTCCAACTGGCTGTACCTGGGAAGCGGCCTGCTGGCCGGAATGGGGGCGGCCTCCATCGCCTATCTGGTGTTTCCCCATGTGCAGACCCGTGTGGCAGCATGGGCAGATCCCTGGAGCGATATTGACAACAGAGGCTATCAGATCACCCAGTCTCTTTTTGCCATCGGCACAGGAGGATGGTTCGGAATGGGGCTGTACCAGGGAATGCCCTACAAGATTCCCGTGGTGGAAAAGGATTTTATCTTTGCCGCGATCTCGGAGGAGATGGGAGGTATCTTTGCCTTGTGCGTGCTTTTGATCTGTGTGGGGTGTTTTCTGCAGTTTATGATGATTGCAGGCAGCCTGCAGGCAGCCTTTTTTAAGCTGATCGCCTTTGGCCTTGGGATGGTATACATTACTCAGGTATTTCTGACCGTAGGAGGCGTGACCAAGTTTATCCCTTCTACCGGCGTTACCCTGCCCTTCGTCAGCTACGGAGGAAGTTCGATTTTGAGCACCTTTATCCTGTTTAACATTATTCAGGGACTTTACATCTTAAAACGAAATGAAGAGGAAGAATATGAAGAAGGCTGATCCGAATCCCCATGCCAACCGGAACATCATGATCCTGACCTACGTGGTGCTGGCGGCATTTCTGGGGTTGATTCTTTATTTTGGGTATTTTCTTCAGATAACAAGTGAAGAAGTAATTAATAACTCGTATAATGCCAGACTGGACCGTTTTTCAGACCGGATCGTCCGGGGAAATATCGTAAGCAGTGACGGACAGGTACTGGCGGAGACTCACATAGGAGACAATGGAGATGAGATCCGGGTCTATCCCTTCGGAACGCTGTTTGCCCATGTAGTGGGCCATTCCACCAAGGGAAAGACCGGACTGGAAAGTCTGGGAAATTTTTATCTGCTGACCTCCCATGTGAATCTGCTGGAGCAGGTAATCAATGAGATATCAGACCAGAAAAATCCTGGAGACGATGTGGTCACCAGCCTGGATGTAGGGCTTCAGCAGGTGGCATATCAGGCGCTGGGAGACCGAAAGGGAGCAGTAGTTGCCATGGAGCCGGATACGGGAAAGATCCTGGCTATGGTGTCCAAGCCGGATTATGATCCTAATCCCTTAAGCCTGGAGGCATCCTGGGAGGGACTGGTGAGCAGTGAGAATGACCAGGGGCAGCTTTTAAACCGTGCCACTCAGGGGCTGTATCCGCCGGGGTCTGTCTTTAAGATTGTGACGGCCTTGGAAGCCATGCGGGAACATCCGGACAGTTATCTGGATTATCAATTTGACTGTTCCGGCGTGTTTCACCAGGATGAGTATTCCATCCGGTGCTATCACAGCACTGCTCACGGTCTTCAGGATATGAGCCTTTCCTTTGCCAATTCCTGCAATGGAGCCTTTGCCAATCTGGGACTCCAGCTGGATCTGGATTCCATGTACAATCTGGCAGGGCAGCTTTTGTTTAATTCAGATCTGCCGCTGACCATGGCATATTCCAAAAGCTCCTACCAGATGAAGGGCGGCGCCGGGGAATGGGAGATCCTTCAGACTGCCATTGGTCAGGGCAGGACTCAGGTCACGCCCATTCACATGGCAATGATTACCTCTGCGATTGCCAACGGCGGAACCCTGATGAAACCCTATGTGATGGAACGGGTGCAGAATGCAGCCGGTGAGGAGGTAAAGAAATTTCTGCCGGAAAGCTGGGGAAGCCTGATGACTGCGGCGGAATCCAGACAGTTAAATGACCTGATGGTGCGGGTGGTAACGGAGGGAACCGGCTCTGCCCTTCGGGATGCCTCCTACCAGGCAGCAGGAAAGACCGGCTCAGCCGAGTTTGAAACAAATAAGGAGACTCATGCCTGGTTCACCGGCTATGCACCTGCAGAAGATCCGCAGATCGTGGTGACGGTGATTGTGGAGGAGGGCGGCTCCGGCGGCAGGGCAGCCGCGCCCATTGCCAGAGCCATGTTTGATGAATATTTGTTGAGGTAACAAAGATATATGGCCGGGCAAAATCCTGTACCCGGAGAAATTTGGTAGAAAAGGATAAAAAGGCTGGAATAAAAACAGCGATTGAGGATTTTTTTTGGCAATTTTCCTGAATAACTTGCATCTCCCCCCGAAAAGAGGTATACTGACTACAGTCTATGATGGCACACCAGCAACTGCGGAGACGAAATATGAACTGGACGGCATGCATCAAGATTAACATGTATGCCAGGCAGATTTTGTATCCGGCAGTCAGTCAGGAGGGATTGCAATGATTGAAGCAACAAGCTGCGGCGGTGTGGTTATCTTTCGTGGTAAAATTCTCGTTTTGTATAAGAATTATAAAAACAAATATGAAGGCTGGGTTTTGCCGAAAGGAACTGTAGAGGCTGGAGAGGAGTTTAAGGAAACTGCTCTTCGGGAAGTGAAGGAAGAGACAGGTGTCAGTGCGTCGATCATCAAGTATATCGGAAAAAGCCAGTATACCTTCAATACACCCCAGGATGTGGTGGAGAAGGATGTACATTGGTATCTGATGATGGCTGACAGCTACTACAGCAAGCCACAACGCGAGGAATACTTTATAGATTCGGGGTACTACAAGTTTTATGAGGCTTACCACCTGCTGAAATTTTCCAATGAGAAGCAGATTTTGGAAAAGGCTTATAATGAGTATCTGGATTTAAAAAAGGCAAACCTGTGGGGGTCGAAAAAGTATTTTTAAAGAAAGAGGAGGCCGTTGCAAAATAGATGATTACTGATCTATTTTGCAACGGCCCCTTTTTCAGGCAGGTGTTCCGTCTGCTTATTTGGCAGTGGGCTATTTAGCAGCAGCTTATTCGGCAGCAGGGCCATCGTAAAATATTTTAGCGGCGGCCGCTTCCGACTCAGCTGCCTCGGCAGAAAACGGTTCCGTTCCGGCCTTTTCGGTAGCTGCCACAGAGATTCCGTTGACGGTCACATTGTCATCGATTCCGATCACCAGGCAGCGCCGCCCGTCAATGATCCTGGTCTCCACCAGATCGGCGCAGTCCGGGTCCACCTGGATGGTGATAACTGGGGTTTTAATCTCAAATTTTCTGGTATTTGCCACATTGGAAACCAGGAGAGAGGCTTTGGCTCCTGCCACCTGATCAAAGTTGTGGTCGAAGGCTTCCATCTTCTCATCATCCGCCCCGCTGGCTTCCAGAAGGGTGCGTACCTCATGCTTGTCCAGGGACAATGGCTCCGGGTCATCCTTTTTCTCCTCGATCATGGCAGTAAGCTGTTCATGGATGTTCCGAACCAGTTCATAATCACAGGTTTCTCCAAGGGTTTCCTCCACCAGCATATTGAAGGTTTCCTTCTGATCCCCTGCTGTCATAGGCATGGGACAGCCGGACAGAGTTTCCACAAAGGCTTCATGTAAGTCTTCACCGTTTTTGGAGTAATAGAGAAAGCTGTGGATATCAGAGCTTCGCTCGTTAAAGGCCGGGAACAGAAAGCCGCGGTCCGGCATTTCCACGATCCAGTCGCGGGTACGGTTGCGGAAGCAGTTTTCCTCTGAATCATAGGAGAGACCTGCCTTGGACAGCTTCACCGGGCAGATGGAGCACAGGATGTAGTCATAGACCTCATCAGAGGCGTCAAACATTTCCAGATTATCCGATGATTTCCCGGGAATATCATAGAGGGCATGGATCAGCAGAATCAGATAATTTTCTCCGTAATCGTAGGTTTCAATGATCTTATCATAAAATTGCTCCAGAAGTTCAGGGTCCTCTAAATGACTGGTACGCAGCTTTAAAAAGAAATGCTGGCCTCCGCCCGGCATCTCAGAATCCAGAGGAAAATCCATATTTAGAAGATTTTTCCCCAGGGAGCCGGACAGCGTCTTTCGGAAGATCTCAAAATATTTGAACCGTTCTTCCTCCGGCAGGGAGAGAAAGGCATCTACCATTTCCGTCTTTTTATTTTTCTCACCATCTACATAGCATCCGCAGATGCGGGTGATGGCGCAGTTATCTGGAGTAAACTGTTTTTTGATTTCAGAGATTTCTTTTTTATTCATATTATGTAACCACCTTTACTTGTTCGCTGGACTGCAGCCGTTCAGAATACCAGGGCACAAGCCTGCCTGAACGGTAACGCCGTATCCCATTATAGCCCAAATATTCAGAAAAAGCAATTTGACAGATTATGCTGTTAAATTTTCTGCTGTATGGTATACTCGTTGTAATAGTTCCATATTTGCATAGCTGCCAGTATCGTCAGTGAACAAGGGAGTGTGCCCTTGTCCACTGACGGTAAAATCGGAGCAAAAAAACAAGCGAAAACAAAGCAAAAACCAAAATCAGGAGAATAGGAAGAGATGGATGATAGAGATGTGATGGATGATAGAAATGAAATGCGCCCCATCCGATCGGCTGATGAATTATGGAAGATTTTGGAGTCCTGTCAGGGACAGACCTTTTATACCATGAAGAAGCTCCCCTTTACTTATATGATCAAAGGCGGGGAGATGTTTGTAGACCGGAAAAAGAAGTCGATTACAAAGGCCACCTGTTCGGCGGCCTGGGAAAAAGTCCGGGCAGATCAGGAACAGGTGATTACCGGACCGAAGAAGCTGAATTGCTTTGGGGCGCCGTATCTGTGGGCGCTGTTTCTGGCATTGCATGTGGTAAGTCCGGCGCAGAAATAATTCATATGTTCAGCAGGAGTCCGCTGCATCCTGTCCGGCTCTGCCGGACAAGAAGAGGATCCCTATGAGCTGCTGCTACTTGAGAATGATTCTCAAGTAGCAGGATTGCGAAGAAGGAAGTAATATGGTATGATTTACACATGAGTTAGCGTAAACTAACTAAAGTTAGTCAAAACAAATCGGAAACGGTCCAATCCAGATCGATCCGGAACCATAAAACATGAACTTCCAATCATGGATGCATAAGGAGGAAACTGGAATGAGTGTAGTGATTATTGGCGGACATGACCGGATGGTATGTCAGTATGAGAAAATTTGTAAAGGATTTTGCTGTTCTGCAAAAGTGTTTACCCAGATGAGTGCAAATCTGTCCAAGCAGATCGGACAGCCGGATCTGATGGTGTTATTTACCAACACCGTATCCCATAAGATGGTCCGCTGTGCGTTGGAAGAGGCCAAGCGCACCAATGCCAGAGTAGTAAGATGCCATACCAGCAGCAAGTCTGCACTGACTGAAATCTTAGAGCGTGAGATGGCGGCGGTAGGTTAATTTTCGTCCAGATTCTTTAAAGATCATCTTTCCCAGGCGCTGCATTTGTGCTACAATTTCTCTGTATTTATGTGGAGGATTTTCAGAAAATCATGATCTTGCCATTTTTTGAGAATGCTCCAGGCGAGAAGAGGAGGCGCAGGATGATTACCATATCAAAGGATTATGTAGTAGATATTTTAAAGGGCGGGCAGGAGCCGGCTGGGTACTGCGAAAGCGGTGATACGGCAGTATTTGAGACAAAGGATTGCTATGATGACAACGACATTACAGAGGAGAATCCTTATGGAAATCACCCGGATGGTCTGGAAAATCCAGCTACCGGTCCTCTGTATGTGCAGGGAGCAGAGCCTGGCGATGTACTGAAGGTGGAGATTGGAAAGATCCGGCTGAGAGGGTACGGAATCATGCGGACCTCAGTCACAGACGGCGCCTTCCATCATTTATATCAGGAGAAAACTGCCAGAAGATTTTATTTTGAAACCAATCCAGATACTGGAAGAGAAGGCTTCTGGTTTGATGATAAACTGTGGCTGGATTGTGATACTATGATCGGTGTGATCGGGACAGCCCCGGAGGGAGATGGTGTGCTGACCATAACTCCAGGTGCTCACGGCGGAAATATGGACTGCAATCGGATTACGGAAGGGTCCGTTCTGTATCTTCCGGTTCATGTCCCAGGGGCGCTGCTCTCCATGGGAGACCTCCATGCCAGAATGGGAGATGGCGAGGTGATGATCTGCGGGCTGGAGACAGGAGGAACTGTGGAGGTCCGTGTGACGGTGTTAAAGAGCGGTGAATCCACGGAAGCAGGAGCGCTCTGGGAAGCGCTGCCTCTGCTGGTATCTGGTAAGCAGGTAATGACGATCCAGTCGGCAGAAAACCTGGATGAAGCGGCTGCAATGGCGGCTCAGAAGATGCAGCGTCTGGCTGCGAAGCTGACCGGACTGGATGATGTGAATTCCGGGATGCTGATGTCCCTTTTAGGGAATCTGGTGATCTGCCAGATCGTCAATCCATTAAAGACGGTGCGGTGTGAATTCCCATTGGAGGTGCTTGCAGCCTATGGCGGACAGCTTCCGTAAGGAGAGCCGTGGTCAAACAGTTTTGCCCCTATATAATAGAAGACGGAGCCGAAGGGCTTAAAAGAAGGCGCTGTGACCTGGTCACAGCGCCGCTTCTGTTCCTTGTTATTTTTTATCCATAATCTGATTGAAGTGATTCATAAAAAAGCTGATCACCTGTTTTCTGGTGACGATGCCGATAAACATATTCCGGTCATCCACCACAGGAACAAAGTTTTGATTTAAAGCTTCCGAAAAAAGCTGAGCTAAGTCTACATCGATCTTCACCGCCGGATTCCGGTCGGTCCGCACGATCGTCTGCAGCGTCATGGCCTGACCCTTGGCATCCTCATCCTTTCCGTCCAGAAAGGCCCAGAGGAAATCTCCCTCGCTGACCGTCCCTGCGTAGGTTCCATCCTCCCGGATGACAGGAACGGCAGTATATCCGCTGGCACGGAGCTGATCCATAGCCGTGGATACGGTTATATTTTCTTCCAGATACATGGTCTCATTTTTCGTCAGTAACAATTGAAAAACATTCATCGTTTGGTAAATCCCCCATTTGTAAGTTGGAACATGACTGTTCAGTCCACCATGATTATAACAGATATTTAAGGAAAGAAAATGGTTTTCAAAATAATTTTACAGAAAATTCATGACTTGTTTACAAATT
>JAUNOF010000042.1:0-12070 GCA_030537215.1 Lachnospiraceae bacterium | reverse complement strand
TATGGGGTGATTTTCTGGGCTGCTGTTTTCGAAAATTCCGTAGTTACCAGATCCTCATAGGGAACCTGGGCGGGAAGCTCGCCGCCTTCCTCCAGAATATTTTCCAGGAGAAGAAAGCTTTCTTCTTCAAAGATGGTATCTGATTTCCAGGTGTTCTGGGATTGGTACCGTTCTACGATTCTGGTCAGAGACTGGAGGTCGGTTTCCTTAAATTGTGGCTGAATGGTTTTGGCGATCTCCTCAGGTGTGTGTGAATTTACATAGTTCAGGCCTTTTTGGATGGCATTGGTAAACTTCTGAATCACATCCGGATGGGCCTCCAGGTAGCTTTTTTTGGCGCTGTAGGCTGTGTAGGGAACGTAGCCGGATTCTTCTCCCAGGGACGCCACTACAAATCCGGCATTCTCATGTTCCAGAGCGGTGGCAAAGGGTTCGAATTCTACGGTGTAATCTGCGTCTGATGATGGAAAGGCAGCAGCCGTCAGGCCGAAATTAATGCTCTGGTCGATTGTAAGGTCAGAAGCAGGGTCCAGGCCGTGCTTTTTCAGGATATATTCAAACACCAGTTGAGGCATCCCGCCTTTTCGTCCCCCCAACACCTTTTTTCCAGCTAAACTTTCCCAGGAAAAATTAGCTTCTGGCTGCCGACCTACCAGGAAATTTCCAGCTCGCTGGGTCAGCTGCGCGAAGTTGACGGCGTAATCCTTGGATCCGTTGGCATACGTGTAGATGCTGGCCTCTGATCCCATAAAACCGATGTGGGCATCGCCGGATACCAGGGCGGTCATTACTTTATCTGCGCCGGCTCCATTGACCAGAGTCAGGTCGATTCCCTCCTCTTTAAAATAGCCCAGCTCGATGGCGGCGTATTGAGGGGCATAAAAGATGGAATGGGCCACCTCGTTTAATGTGACCGGAGTCAGGCTGCTGTGGGAAACAGCCCCGGACCGGCAGCCTGACAAGGTTAAGGACGCAGCAAGCAGACCGGCCAGAATACAGGAAAACCTCTTTTTCATTTTCATAAAATCCTCCTGAAACAAAGCTTAAATAATTACTTTAATACTACATGTTATTAGGAAAGGAAGGGAGGGGTGACAGTAACCTGATGAAAATATTGGTTATGATTGCAATGATAATGTTAAATGACCATTGTTTTCAGCGGATTGTATGATATATAATAATAACAGGTTGTAAATAAACGGCAATCATGGAGGTATTATGAAGATCGAAGAGTTAAAATCAGCCATTGGCACAGTAATTGTAGGGAGACAGGATGCGGTGGAGCTTTTGCTGGCGGCAGTGATTGCCGGGGGACATGTTCTCCTGGAGGATCTTCCGGGAACAGGAAAAACGCTGCTTGCCAAGACGTTGGCGAGAGTGATGGGATTGGAATTCGGCAGAGTGCAGTTTACGCCGGATCTGATGCCCTCCGATGTCACCGGAATTAATTACTATAACCAGAAGGCGGGGGAATTTATTTATCGAAAGGGACCAGTGTTTGCCAATATCCTTCTGGCAGATGAGATCAACCGGGCCACGCCTCGGACCCAGTCCAGCCTTCTGGAGGCGATGGAGGAGCGTCAGGTGACGGTAGATGGAGAGACCAGAAAGCTGCCGGAGCCTTTTTTTGTGATTGCAACTCAGAATCCAGTGGAGAGCGCCGGAACCTTTCCGCTGCCGGAGGCACAGATGGATCGCTTTCTGATGAAACTTTCTCTGGGACTTCCTGGAAAAGAAGAGGAGAAACAGATCCTGGAGCGGTTTGAGCGAATGGGGGAGAATCCCTATGACAAGTTGCGTCCGGTGTGCAGCAGACAGGAGCTGATGGATCTTCAAAGAGAGGGAGAGGCGGTTTATATCCATCCCCAGCTGTTGGAGTATCTGGTGGAGGTGGTGCAGGCCACCCGTGGAACGTGGGCCAAAGAGCAGGGAGCTTTTGCCGGCGTCAGCCCAAGAGGCAGTCTGGCTTTTTTAAAGGCGGCGAAGGCATATGCCCTGGTACAGGGAAGAGGGTATGTTGTGCCGGAGGATATCAAGAAGCTGGCAGTTCCTGTCCTGGCCCATCGCCTGGTGCTGGGCGCGTCCTATGGCTATGGAAGCGTATCCTGTGACGAAGGTCAGGTGGGAAGAGGAGAGGCGCTGATTCTGCATATTCTGGATACGGTTCCGGTGCCTACGGAAGAGTGGAGAGGATGAGATGGGATTTTTGTGGATAGGCGCGGCGGCGTTTCTCATGTTTCTGATCCAAGGGATGGTTTACAGCAGGTACTGGGACAGAGGATTGCAGGCATGGCTTTGGTTTGCGCAGCCTGCCCTTCGGGAAGGGGAGCAGGGAGAATTAAAGGAAGTGGTGGAAAATCGAAAGAGGATGCCCCTTCCGGTGCTTCATGTGAATCTGCAGCTGAATCGGTCCCTTGTGTTTGCCAGTCAGGAGAATACAGCCCTGTCGGATCAGACTTACCGCCGGGATGTGTTTTCGGTCCTTCCTTACCAGCGGATCACCAGAACCCTGCCGTTTACTGCGGCAAAGCGGGGATATTATCCCTGCAGGGAAGTGGAGCTGGTGGGGAGGACGCTGTTTTTTCAGGGGCCTTTTGTGAAAAAAATTCCCCAGCAGGCGTTCCTTTATGTGTATCCAAAAGCGATTTCCATGGAACTGGTGAGGGCAGCTTGTCAGGAGATGCTGGGAGAGTATTTATGGAAAAAGCGGCTATTTGAAGATCCATTTTCATTCCAGGGAATCCGGGATTATGAACCGCATGACAGCTTTCGTCAGGTAAACTGGAAGGCTTATGGGAGAACGGGACAGCTGAAAGTGAACGTGTTCGAGCACACGGCAATGGCGAAGGCAGAGATCCTGTTAAATCTCAAAGGAGATTCCATCTGGACGGAGGAGATCCTTCTGGAAGGGGTGATCCGTATGGGGGCAGCGCTGGCAGAGCAGTGGATCGCCATGGGAGTGCCGGTAGGGCTTCAGACCAACGGGCGGGATCTGGTAAGCGGCGCTCTGGTGACGGTACGCTCCGGTGCAGGATCTGCTCATGCCAGGACGATCCTCCAGGCCTTAAGCCGGATTGATCTGAGCAAAACGGATTTTAGGCAATCGAAGGAAGCCTGCAGCCGGGATCGGGCTGCCTGGGACGGGGCTGACCGGAAGGCTGCCAGTTGGCGCCGGAGGGATGCGGAACCGGTCTGGCTGTCAGACTGGAAAAACAGCATTTCAGGAGGCATGATTTTCTATGTATCCTGCAGTGAGAGGGAAGAGGATGTAAAGCAGATCGAAGCCATGCGCCAAAGAGGGGCCCAGATTTTGTGGGTTCGTCCCGTCATTTCCAGGGTGGCGGAGGAGAGGAAACGTATCTACAAAGGACCTGTTATGGAATGGAGGGTGGAGGAATGACTAGATTTCCAATCGTCAACTGGTGGATATCCAGAAAAATGGATCATCTGCATTTGATTCTGGCAATCTGCGGCAGTCTGGCATGTCTGCTGGGAGTATTTGGAAATTTTCCTGTTCTTTCTGTTTGGGGAACCAGATCGTTAACAGTCCTGGCTGTGGTCCACCTGGTGCATTACCATTTGCACTGCTTCTGGCGGTACCTGCAGGATTATCAGGAGTGTGACCGCCTTCCAGTACAGCAGATGAAGCAGAGCAACGCCTTGTTAATGGGAGTATTTCTTCTGGCCTTTTGCGTCTGCCTGGTGATCGGATGGCATTTACCATGGAAGGCCGCCGGCAGCTTTCTGGGGAACCTGATCCTTACCGGAATCCGATGGCTGGTCCGGCTGCTTCCCCATTCAGAGAACCAGCTGGTCCCGGAAATTTCTCAAGGAGCCGGTTCCTACGGAATGCCGGATCTTCCTGCTTCCGCCGCTTCTCCCATTGCTCTGATTTTGGAACGTGTGATTTCTGTCATCCTGCTGGCGGCAGCCATTTTATTATCCCTGCGGCTTTTTCTTCGTGGACTTCAAAAGCTGGTGGAATATATGGGAAGCGTACATTTTGCAGAGGATGAGATGGTGTTTTTAAAGCCGGAATCCATCCGGGAGAGGCAGAAAGGTAAGGAAAAGAAATTCTTCTGGAGCCGGTATTTCCCAAGATTTGACCACACCAGGGAAGGCCGGATCCGACGGATGTACTGGCAGTGTATTCAGGAGCGGATGAATCAAAGGCCGAACGGTCAGGTGTTTCAGGGACGGCAGAAGCAGACGGATCAAACCCAAAGGAGCATCAGCCCTCCTATGTCCAGCATGACCCCATATCAATTAGAGCAGGCAGCCGGAATCTGGAAATCAGAAGGAGCAGCGGCCCCCAGCCGGTTTCACCATCTTTACGAAAAAGCCAGATACAGCCAGGAAGGATGCAGCAAAGAGGAAGAGCAGCAGATGAAAGAAAGCAGTTGCATTTTCGCCAAAAAACGCTTATAATCTTTTTTAACCTAACTTTTTAGGAAATGCAAGTGGAAAGAATCAAAAGGCAGCCTGGCAAATGTGCCACTGGCTGTCTTTTGTGTAAAATCAGGAGGAAAGCAGATATGGTATCATTGTATGACGGCGGCGTCTATCTGATTAACGGTTCTGAGATCGTACCGGAAGCAGAAGCCGCAAAAGTAACCGCATTAACAGGAAAAGAAGCTGTAAAGGATGAAGCCAGAAAAGGCACCATCGCATATTCCATCTTAGAAAAACATAACGTCTCTGACAATATGGAGCATCTGAAGCTGAAATTTGACGCCATGGCATCTCACGATATTACGTTCGTAGGCATTGTACAGACTGCAAAGGCTTCTGGAATGGAGAAATTTCCGATTCCCTATGTGCTGACCAACTGCCATAACACCCTTTGTGCAGTAGGCGGAACCATCAATGAGGACGACCATATGTTCGGACTTTCCGCAGCAAAAAAATACGGCGGAATCTACGTTCCGCCTCATATTGCGGTGATCCATCAGTACATGAGAGAGATGATGGCAGGCTGCGGCAAGATGATTCTGGGTTCTGACAGCCACACCCGCTACGGGGCGCTGGGAACCATGGCTGTAGGCGAAGGCGGCGGCGAGCTGGTAAAGCAGCTCCTTCAGGATACCTATGATGTGGCATATCCAGGCGTGGTAGCGATCTATTTGGACGGCAGGCCAATGCCGGGCGTAGGACCTCAGGATATTGCCCTTGCCATCATCGGCGCTGTCTTTAAGAATGGATATGTAAAGAATAAGGTAATGGAATTTGTAGGTCCGGGCGTGGCATCCATGAGCACCGATTACCGGAACGGCGTGGATGTTATGACTACGGAAACCACCTGTCTGTCCTCGATCTGGCGCACCGATGAGGATACGGAAAGCTTCCTGGCTCTTCACGGCAGAGGAGAGGATTATCAGAAGCTGGATCCGGCTGACATTGCTTACTATGACGGTTGCGTATACGTGGACTTAAGCACCGTAAAGCCCATGATCGCCCTTCCCTTCCATCCAAGCAATACCTATGAGATCGATGAGCTAAACGCAAACCTGGGGGATATTTTAAGAAGTGTGGAGAAGGAAGCCCAGAAGGTAAGCGGCGGAAAGGCTGACTTTACCCTGACCGATAAGATCGCAGACGGAAAGCTTCTGGTTCAGCAGGGAATCATCGCTGGATGTGCAGGCGGCAACTACACCAACGTGATTGAAGCCGCTCACGCATTAAAGGGCAAGAGCTGCGGCTTTGATGAGTTCTCTCTGGCAGTTTATCCTTCCTCCCAGCCGGTATTTATGGATCTGGTAAAGAAGGGGGCCGTGTCTGACCTGATGGAGGCAGGCGCGATTATCCGGACGGCATTCTGCGGCCCGTGCTTCGGTGCAGGCGATACCCCATGCAACAACGGCTTAAGCATCCGCCACACTACCAGAAACTTCCCCAACCGGGAAGGCTCCAAGCCGGGTAATGGACAGATGGCAGCAGTAGCGCTGATGGATGCCCGGTCTATTGCGGCTACAGCAGCAAACGGCGGTATTCTGACCTCTGCTCTGGAGCTGGATTGCTGGGATGATGTACCTGCTTACGAGTTTGACCGTACTTCTTACGACCGGAGAGTTTACCAGGGATTTGGAAAAGGCAACGGAGAGAAGGAGCTGATCTATGGACCGAATATCAAGGACTGGCCTGAGATGAGCCCCCTGGCGGACAATATTGTCTTAAAGGTCTGCTCCAAGATCATGGATGCTGTGACCACCACTGATGAGCTGATTCCGTCTGGAGAGACCTCCTCCTACCGTTCCAATCCTCTGGGACTGGCTGAGTTTACCTTATCCAGAAGAGATCCGGAGTATGTGGGACGGACCAAAGAAGTGGATAAGCTGGAGAAGGCCCGTGTGAAGGGGCAGGATCCGGCTGAACTGGATGCCGGGCTGACTGCTGTGTTTGATCAGATCCGCACCATTCCAGGACAGGAGCAGGTGGCGATTATGGATACGGAGATCGGAAGTATGGTCTATGCAGTGAAGCCAGGAGACGGCTCTGCACGCGAGCAGGCGGCAAGCTGCCAGCGCGTTATCGGCGGTCTGGCGAATATCACGAAAGAGTATGCCACTAAGCGTTACCGCTCTAATGTAATGAACTGGGGTATGCTTCCCTTCCAGATGGAGGCAGAGCCGGAGTTTGAGGTAGGCGACTACATCTACGTTCCAGGCATCCGCCGGATCCTGGACGGTGATTTAAAGAACATCAAGGCATATGTACTGGGGGATACGGTGAAGGAGATCACGCTGTATATTGCCGATATGACTCCGGAGGAGAGAGAGATCGTGAAGGCCGGCTGCCTGATCAACTTCAACCGGAACCGGAATCAAAATAAGTAGACTTTCAGACTTTAGTGTGGTAATATAGTGGAAGAGACACAGCTGTGAAGGACCAGGCCGAAAGCAGCTGTAAAAGATTGATGAATACCGGAGGGAACTGCGTGATGAATAAAAAAATTAAAACGGAAGCAGTAGACCATCTCTTCCAGGCTATATTGACCCTGAAAAGTCCGGAAGAGTGCTACCTGTTTTTCGAAGATGTATGTACGATCAATGAACTGCTTTCCCTGTCACAGCGATATGAGGTGGCAAAGATGCTCCGGGAAGGCAGAACCTACTTGGAGATCGCGGAGCAGACCGGCGCGTCTACCGCTACCATCAGCCGGGTTAACCGTTCGCTGAATTATGGAAATGACGGTTATGATATGGTCTTTCAGCGCTTGAAGCCGGCGCAGGAGGAGGCAGGAGATGCTTCAAAAGCGCCTGAAGGGGAAAAGGAACTAATATAATTTGATAAAATCAGCAGCAGTCCCTGTTTTCAGGAGACTGCTGCTGTTGATTTTCAGGAATGGTCCGGGTTATTTCCTGCGCTTATCGGTTTCCGGCGGTTCTTCGCTGCGGAGCTGGTCGGTAAGGGATTCGATCATCTGGGTTTTCAGATACACATCAAAGGAAAGCTGGCAGATAAATGCAAAGAGGCGGAGATATTCCTGATCCTCTTGAGGTGCATCGCAGTCCTGGAAGGTATTTTTCGCCATTTGGAACTTAGCGGAAACATCCTGCTTTAAGTTTTCCATCTGCGTTTTTTCAAGGGAGAATACTTCCCGGTAAATATCCTCCAGCGTATAGGAAGAAGCTTCCGATGGATTCTCTGTAAAATACTGGCTGGTAATCGGCTTGAATATCTGCTGGATGTCATTGAAAGAAAGTACATTTTTAAAATAATAGATAAAGATCAGCATCAGCATGTGCTCTTTGGAGTACTTCTTTTTAATGGGTGCAGGCAGCAGATTATTTTTCGCGTAATTGTTGATCATGGTCTTGGTCAGAACCTTGTCTTCCGGGTAGCGCTTCGTGTGACTTAAATGCGATTCCATAAAAGTGGTGACTTGATCCATGTACAGCTGAATGTTAGGGATTTCCTCCGGCTTGATATAGGTTAAATCGTCTAGCTTCGACAGCAGAGCCGTCAGTCTTTCTTCATTGGTTTTCATAGCTTGCCTCCTTATGCCTGATGCGAATATGGTGGCATATCCTTATATCTGTATTATATAGTAATGAATACTAGATGGCAAGCAATAAATTTCTTCTTAAAATATTTTGACGTTGCTATTTTCCTATAGTACAATGGTACTGCAGCTTTGTAAGAAAATAGAAAAGGTGGTTATACGCATGAACTTATATGAAGCATTAAATGACAGACAGCAGGAAGCAGTAACCTGCACAGAGGGCCCTCTTCTGGTTCTGGCAGGGGCCGGCTCCGGCAAAACCAGAGTGCTGACCCACCGGATCGCATATCTGATTGAAGAAAAGCAGGTGAACCCATGGAATATCCTGGCGATCACCTTTACCAATAAGGCAGCCGGGGAGATGAAGGAGCGAGTGGAGCGGACCGTCAGCTTTGGAGCAGACAGCATATGGGTCAGCACCTTTCATTCTGCCTGTGTCAGGATCTTAAGAAGACATTGCGAGAATCTGGGCTACAGCACCAGCTTTTCCATTTATGACGCAGATGACCAGAAGACCTTGATGCGCCATGTGCTGAAAAAGCTGGATGTGGATACCAAGCTTTATAAAGACAGGGCCATGTTAAATTACATATCAGAGGCAAAGGATAAGCTGATCAATCCTGTGGATTATGAATTGAATGCCGCTGATTTCCGCCAGAAAAAGGTGGCTCTGATCTATAAGACCTATCAGGAGGAGCTGCTTTTGAACAACGCCATGGATTTTGACGATCTGATCGTAAAGACCGTGGAGCTTTTTAGAAATTGTCCGGATATTCTGGATTATTATCAGGAGCGGTTCCGGTATATCATGGTGGACGAGTATCAGGACACCAACTACGCCCAGTTTAAGCTGGTGGAACTTCTGGCTTCCAAGTACCGGAATCTGTGCGTAGTAGGAGATGACGACCAGTCCATCTACAAGTTCCGGGGAGCAGATGTGGGCAATATCCTGAACTTCGAGTCCTCCTTCCCCGGCGCCCATGTGGTCAAGCTGGAGCAGAATTATCGTTCTACCGGAAATATTCTGACGGCTGCCAATGAAGTGATCCGTCACAACCGGGGGCGGAAGGAGAAGACCTTATGGACAGCCAATGAGGAAGGAAGCTTGGCTCAGTACCGCCAGTTTGAGACTGGAGAGGAGGAAGCGGATTTTATTGTCAGAAGCTTAAGGGAGCGCCGCGAGGCGGAAAACGGAAGAGATTGGAAGGATATGGCTGTGCTGTACCGGACCAATGCCCAGTCCAGACTTTTGGAGGAATTTTGTATTAAGCAGAATGTACCCTATCTTCTGGTAGGCGGTGTGAATTTCTATCAGCGGAAGGAGATCAAGGATATTCTGGCCTATTTAAAGACCATCGCCAACGGTGTGGATGACCTGGCAGTGACCCGCATCATCAATGTGCCGAAGCGGGGGATCGGCGCCGCAACCATTGGAAAGATCACCGCATTTGCCTCGGAGCATGGGATGCATTTTTATGATGCTGTGAAAGCGGTGCAGCAGATACCAGGAATCGGCAAGGCGGCACAGAGAGTCCTGGCGTTTTCCCAGCAGATCGAACTTCTGCGTGGGATCGCAGAGGAGGAAGAGAACTCCATCAGCGATCTGATTGAGGCGGTTCTTACCAACACCGGGTATCAGAAGGAGCTGGAGGAAGAGGACGAAGTGGAAGCAGAAAGCCGGATGGAGAACATCCAGGAGCTGATCAATAAGGCAGTCAGCTACACAGAAGATGCAGAGCATCCAACCCTGGATGAGTTTCTGGAGCAGGTGGCCCTGGTGGCAGATGTGGACCGGATGGATGAATCAGAGAGCCGGGTCACCTTGATGACCCTTCACAGCGCCAAGGGCCTGGAATTTCCAGTGGTGTTCCTGGCTGGCATGGAAGATGGACTGTTTCCCAGCGCTATGGCAGTTTCCTCTGATGACCGGGATGCCGTGGAGGAGGAACGGCGGCTTTGCTATGTGGGCATTACCAGAGCCAGGGAGGAGCTGGTGATGACCGGAGCCAGACTGCGGATGATCAATGGAGAGACCCGGTATTCCAAGGTCAGCCGGTTCATTGATGAGATCCCCCAGGATTATCTGGAGGTGAAGAAGCTGGGAACGGCAGCTTCCAGGTGGGCGGCCTCCCAGACAGGATCCGGCAGGGACGAGATCGATTGGATGGACGATTCCGACCTTCCATGGGGAACCAACGCCAGAAAGGGAAGCGTCAGCTCCTTTGGACCGGGAAATGATTCCTACCGCAGTCCTTATGCATCCGGCACAGCCGCTATGGAGGGGATCTTTGACCGAAGGCCTTCCGGGCGGCAGGCCGCGGCAGGAACTGGATTGGGAAGGCCCGTGGGCTTTGGAAAGGCGTTTACCGTGGCTAAGGCAGCAAAGCTGGATTATGGTGTAGGCGACCGGGTCCGGCATGTGAAATTCGGAGACGGCGTGGTCAATGAAATCCAGGATGGAGCCAAGGATTATGAGGTCACCGTCTGCTTTGACCGGGCAGGAGTGAAAAAAATGTTTGCATCCTTTGCAAAGCTTCAGAGAATTGAGTGATCATTCTGCTGGAGGTTCAGAAAAGATGATACTGGCTATGGAACAGGCAAGTACCCTTTTGGTACTTGCCTGTTCCGTCTTTGGATTCCCTTTACCGATTCTTTTTATATTCCGACGAAGATCATATACTGCATCGGGAGAATTTCGGTATTTTAACCGAAATCATATCATTTTGTGCATACTTTGTCTAATGCAGTTTATGGATGTTAAACCATATATTTCTTATAATATCTACAAGAAAACGAGCAAGGGGATTCTTGATGTGACAATTCCGCGATATTTTAAAAAGTTAAAAAAAGTACATGTAAACGTGATGCACCTTCTGATAATCCCGGCAGGACTGATATCTGCCGGGGTTAAATAAGCGGACTGCAGCCAAACAGCAGCTTTCAGACATGGTAAGCATGCAGATTCCGGATTCCAATGCCTGTAAACTGATAGATCGCTGTGGTCGGGCGACGGCTTTCCCGCAGTGTGAACGTAACTGTTAATGCAGAGGCTCCGGCGTGGGCCGCTGCCTGTAGGCAGGCATATTTGTCTGCAAATATTAAAAAGAAAGGAAGGCCGTGATGAAAAAAAGTAATGCAGCTGCAAAAGGAAATTTAAGGAAAGAGCTGAAAAAATATTTCCCATTTTACATGTTTCTGCTCCCATCCCTTCTTCTTGTGTTCTTGTTTTGCTACATGCCAATGGAAGGTTTAACCATTGCGTTTAAGGATTACAAGATGGCAAGGGGAATCGCAGGCAGCGATTGGGTTGGCCTCAAGCATTTCCAGGCATTGTTTACCGATCCTAACTTTTACCGGGTACTGGGAAATACGCTGAAGATCAGTATTTTAACTCTGATCACCACATTCCCTGTCACGATCCTGTTTACCCTGCTGGTAAATGAGATCGCAAACCAGAAATTCAAAAGTGTGATACAGACCATTACATACATGCCCCATTTTCTTTCCTGGGTTGTTGTAGGTACCTTTGTGTATCAGCTGTTATCACCTACCGGAGGTGTGGTAAATGCGATTCTGGTGAAGCTGGGAATCTTGGAAAATCCCATTTATTTTATGGCTCAGAAGGATATGTTCGTTCCCATCTATCTGATCACAAATCTGTGGAAGACCACCGGCTACAGCATCGTGATCTATCTAGCTACCATTTCCGGCATCGACACAGCGCTGTATGATGCGGCATCCATTGACGGAGCCAATCGGTTTCAGCGGATCCTGTACATTACATTACCTGCCATGTTTCCTACCATGTGCACCATGCTGATCCTGAACATCGGAAGCCTGGTGAGCGTTGGCTTTGATCCCATCTTCAACTTGTATAATGACGCTACCTATCAGACGGCAGACGTGATCTCCACCTATGTATACCGAAAAGGTATGGTAGAAAGCCGGTATGATTTTTCTACTGCCATCGGCCTGTTCCAGAATATCGTCAGTCTGGCGCTGGTGATGATTGCCAACTGGTTTGCACGTAAGGCGAATCCAGAGTACAAGATCATATAATAAGACAAT
>JAUNOF010000041.1 GCA_030537215.1 Lachnospiraceae bacterium | reverse complement strand
AACTGGCTGCAGGATCGGTGGTGCTGACCACATTTTTAAGCATTGTGATGCTGCCTCTGTGGGCGTATCTGCTGACAACGGTGCTTTAAAAAATTTTGGTTGACAATTTTCATATCCTGTGTTTTAATTACGTTAACAATTTAATACATGAAACCGATGAAGTGGAGATAAAAATAGTTGTGCACACCCAGAGAGTCCGGGCAGGTGGAAGCCGGATTGAACGCAGATTATTAAATGGACCATGGAGGGTGCAGTCAAAGGCTTTTTCAGCCGAGTATTCTGCAACGTGAGCATGCGTAAATTGCTAGGGATATGTTGGTATCCTGAAAAGAGCACAGGCCCCAGTGGGCGGCTGTGAAACAAGGTGGCACCGCGGAGATGATTCGTCCTTGACAATAAGAAATTATTGTCAGGGACTTTTTTGTTGCATTAAGATAGTTTATTTTCTATGCATCAAAAAGTTCTTTTCGGAGCAAATCCAATGGTGACGGTTTTGAGCCTTCACAGCTACAGCAAATGATCGAAAATGAAAAGGAGAATACCATGGAAAATGGAAGATTTGGAGTTCACGGCGGGCAGTACATTCCGGAAACCCTGATGAATGCCGTGATTGAACTGGAAACAGCATACAACCATTATAAAAATGATCCGGAATTTAATAAGGAGTTAACGTATCTGTTAAATCAGTACGCAGGCCGTCCGTCCCGCCTGTACTACGCTTCTCACATGACGGAGGACTTAGGCGGAGCAAAGATTTATTTAAAGAGGGAGGATCTGAACCATACTGGTTCCCATAAGATCAACAATGTGATCGGTCAGATTCTTCTTGCCAGGCGGATGGGCAAAACCAGAGTGATTGCAGAGACGGGAGCCGGACAGCATGGTGTGGCCACTGCCACAGTAGCGGCGCTGATGGGTATGGAATGTGAGATCTTCATGGGAAAAGAGGATACGAAACGTCAGGCGCTGAACGTATACCGGATGCGGCTTTTGGGAGCTAAGGTAAATGCTGTTACATCAGGAACCGCTACCTTAAAGGATGCGGTGAATGCCACCTTAAGAGAGTGGACCAACCGGATCGATGATACTCATTACGTCCTTGGCTCCGTTATGGGGCCTCATCCATTTCCAACCATCGTAAGGGATTTCCAGTCCGTGATTTCCAAGGAGATCAAGGAGCAGCTTCTGGAAGCGGAGGGAAAGCTTCCGGACGCAGTTCTGGCCTGTGTAGGCGGCGGTTCCAACGCCATGGGCGCCTTTTATCACTTTATTGAGGATAAGAATGTGCGTCTCATCGGCTGCGAGGCGGCAGGCCGGGGCGTGAATACAGCAGAGACGGCAGCTACCATCGCAACAGGAAGGCTGGGAATCTTCCACGGAATGAAATCCTACTTCTGCCAGGATGAGTATGGTCAGATTGCGCCGGTATACTCGATTTCCGCCGGCCTGGATTACCCGGGCATCGGACCGGAGCATGCGTATTTGTATGACACCGGCAGGGCGGAGTACGTTCCGGTAACGGATGATGAGGCAGTGGAGGCTTTTGAATATTTGTCCCGGATTGAAGGCATCATTCCGGCTATTGAGAGCGCCCATGCCATCTCTTACGCTATGAAGCTGGCGCCGCAGATGGGCAGAGACCAGATTATCGTAGTAAATATATCCGGGCGGGGAGATAAGGATTGTGCAGCGATCGCACGCTACAGAGGGGAGAATATCTATGAGTAAGATTGCAGAAGCATTTCAGAATAAAAAAGCATTTATACCATTTATCACCTGCGGGGATCCATCTCTGGAGGTAACGGAGCAGTTAGTGTACGCCATGGCAGAGGCGGGAGCGGATCTGATCGAGCTGGGAATTCCCTTTTCCGACCCTACAGCCGAGGGGCCGGTGATCGAGGAGGCGGATTTGCGTTCTCTTAAGGCAGGAACTACCACAGATAAGATTTTTGATATGGTAAAGCGGATACGGGAGAAGGTAACGCTTCCCATGGTATTTATGACCTACGCGAATGTGATTTTTTCCTATGGCTCGGAGCGGTTCCTTTCCCAGGCAGCGGCATTGGGGATGGACGGCGTGATCCTGCCGGATATCCCATATGAGGAAAAAGAAGAATTCCAGGAGATCTGCAGAAAATACCACTTGGATCTGATCTCCCTGATTGCTCCCACTTCAAAGGACCGGATCCGGAGGATCGCGAAGGAGGCGGAAGGCTTTGTGTACTGTGTATCCTCCCTGGGTGTAACCGGAGTGAGAAATGAGATCACCACGGATATCGGGGCGATGGTGAGGCTGGTGAAGGAAGTGAAGGATATTCCATGTGCTGTGGGATTTGGGATCTCCACACCGGAGCAGGCGGCGAAGATGGCCTCTCTTTCTGATGGAGCGATTGTAGGTTCTGCCATTGTAAAGCTGTGCGCCAGGTATGGTGAGGACTGTGTGCCCTATGTGAAGGAATATGTGAAGACCATGAAGGATGCAGTGAGAAGGGTGCAGATTTAAAAAATCGAAAATAAAAGTCAGAATATCCACCATTTGTTTCTCATATAATGTGGAAAACCTGACAGGAAATCAAGGCCAATGTGGATATCTTTTTTGATCTGGTTATCATCGGCACTGATGCCTTTTGCCATCTTTTACATCGTAGGCTTCGGCCTGATGGCAAAAAGGCCGGTGTTCGATGATTTTTTATTGGGGGCGAGGGAGGGAATGAAAACTACCACAGAGATCTTCCCCACTCTGGCCGGCCTTCTGGTTTCGGTGGGAGTGCTGCGTGCATCCGGATTTCTGGATTTTTTAAGTGAGTGTTTAAAAGGGCCGGCATCCATCCTGCATATCCCCTCAGAGCTGGTTCCCATCGCTCTTCTCCGCTTGGTGTCTAACTCTGCCGCGACCGGTCTGATGCTGGATCTTTTCAAAGAACAGGGACCGGACAGTCCACTGGGAATCATGGCTTCCCTTCTTCTCAGCAGTACGGAAACGGTTTTTTACTGCCTCAGCATTTACTTTGGAAGTGTAGGAATTCGAAAGACTCGATATGCTTTGCCAGGCGCACTGTTAGCCACCGCAGCCGGAATTGCAGCCAGTATATGGTTAGGGGGAACGCTGACATAGAATCCTTCTTGCAAAACCATAGCTTGTCGGATATAATCTAATTGATTGAGGCTGGGTAAGGGTTTCGTGCCCTCACAGTTATGCGGCAGGCCTCCGGAGAGATGAAATCTTTGTCTGGAAGCCGGGATGAGAGGATAGAAAATGACAAAAACCATGGAAAATCATACGGAAAAATATCAAATGTTCCGGGAAAAATATCCGGAATTTATTTATCATAGCTATAACATTCAGGAAACGGAAACGGAACTGGCTGTGACCTATCATTTTGAAATTACAGGCCTGGCGATGTTTGCCCCCACCTGGCGGTTCCCGAAGCCAAAAAAGAAGGCAGGACAAATTCCGTCTATAGACAAGATGATCTTTTCTCTTGGCATGGTGGAGCTGGTCAGCTACTGGAAGATCACCTGCTCGCCTAAAGTGCTGGTTCGGGCCGGCAGCCTGGATCAGAAGCAGATCGGCTGGTGGAAGGATCTGTACTTCAATGGACTGGGAGAGTTCTTCTATGTGAATCACATTGATGGTGTGGATGGAGAAAACTTTATGGAGATGCAGGGAGAGGCTTCAGCTGCTGCTTTGGAAGGGCTCCCGGCTGTATCATTTGCTTCGGCAGCTCCCCCGCCAGGTCCAGGTACAAGGGTGCTGGTTCCCATCGGCGGGGGCAAGGATTCTGTAGTTACGCTGGAGCTTTTAAAGGAAGCAGGAGCAGAGCGTTTCGGATATATCATTAACCCCAGAGGCGCCACCGTTCACACTGCAGAGACAGCAGGACTTCCGGCAGAGCAGGTAATCTGGGCAAAGCGTACTCTGGATCAAAATATGCTGGAATTGAATAAGCAGGGATTTTTAAACGGGCATACGCCCTTTTCTGCAATCGTAGCATTCTCTTCTTTGATTGCAGCAAGATTGTATCAGCTTCCCTACATTGCTCTGTCCAATGAATCAAGTGCCAATGAGAGCACGGTTCAGGGCAGCACCGTGAACCATCAGTATTCCAAAAGCTTCCGATTTGAACAGGATTTTCATGAGTATGCAGCTGCATATCTTCCGGGCAGCAGTTATTATTTCAGTATGCTGCGGCCGTTAAGCGAATTTCAGATCGCAAAATATTTTGCAGGCTGCAGAGATTATCATAAAATTTTTCGAAGCTGCAATGTGGGCAGCAAGACGGACATCTGGTGCGGTCATTGTCCGAAATGCCTGTTTGTCTATCTGATCCTGTCCCCGTTTTTAAAGACCGGGGAGGTGGCTGATATCTTTGGCCGGAATATGCTGGAAGATGAGACACTGACTGGTACTCTGGAGCAGCTTGTAGGCATTCAGGAGGAAAAGCCCTTTGAGTGCGTAGGCAGCCGCAGCGAGATCAATACGGCAATCATGCTGACCATCCGGCGGATGGAGCTGGAAGGAGAAAGGCTGCCGGTGCTGTTTGAATACTATAAGAAAACCGGTCTTTATGAGCAGTACTGCGGGACAGGTGATGCGTATTCAGGAGCCTTTGACGAGGAAAATCTAGTGCCGGAGCCGTGGAAGGAGCTGGTGCGGCAGCGGTGTGCGCACGCAGAAATTGTACCGGGAACGTAACTGTGAGGGTACGGAACCGGTACCTGGGAACAAAAACGGAGGAAACAGAGTCATGACGCAGATAGACCCTTTTGTGAAAGGGAAAAAGGTACTGCTTCTGGGATTCGGACGGGAAGGACAGTCTACCTACCGGATGTTGGAGCGAACGAAAGCATACAGGGAGCTTGCCATTGCAGATCAGATGGTAAAGCATCCGTGGCTGCCAGATCCGGATATTACCTGGATCACCGGGCCGGATTATCAGAAAACTATGGATGATTATGATGTGGTCTTTAAAAGTCCTGGAATCGTGCTGGAGAAACCGATTGAAGAATACCGATGCAGAATCATTTCTCAGACAGAGGTATTTTTCCAGTTATTCCGGAATCAGATCATAGGAATCACTGGGACAAAGGGAAAGAGTACCACCACCTCCCTTCTGTACCATATTTTAAAGTCGGCAGGCAGAAAGACGCTGATTGCTGGAAATATCGGCATTCCAGCCTTTGATCAGGCAGATCAGGTGACAGAGGATACGGATATTGTATTTGAGATGTCCTGCCATCAATTGGAATATATGACGGTGTCGCCTCACATTGGGCTGCTGTTAAATATCCATGAGGAGCATCTGGATCATTACGGAACCATGGAAAAATATGTAGCTGCCAAGCAGCAGATCTACCGGAACCAAGGACCGGATGATCTTTTGTTCTGCAGTACCCAGTGTCTGCCAAGGGAGGGAACCTGCCCATCCAGGCTGATTCCTGTGGAGGATTTGGGAGAACAGATGGAGGCGGAACAGGAAGGGAAGAGGAAGGAAGAGCTGCAGAGAAGGCTGGCAGATGCAGATACGGTGTATCTTTCAGGAACTTCGATTTTCTGGAAGGAAAACCGCTATCAGATCTCAAAGGATGAGATCCAGCTGCTGGGGCATCACAACTATTATGATATTGCCTTTGTCTATGCAGTATGCAAAAGTATAGGAGTCAGCGATGAAGCGTTTACACAGGGGCTGAAAACCTTCGAACCTCTTCCTCACCGGCTGAACTTTGTAGGAGTGCGGGATGGAATCCGCTATTATGATGACTCGATTTCCACCATCTGTGATACCACCATTCAGGCGCTGAATACCTTGAAGGATGCAGATACCGTTCTGATCGGCGGTATGGACCGAGGAATCGATTATCAGGAGCTGATCGAATATCTTTCTGTCAGTCCCATTCCTCATATTATTTTGATGGAGGCTACCGGAAAGAGGATTTATGAGGAGATCTGCCAAGGCTTTCCGAAGTTTCGCCAGCCGGAGCGCCTGGTTCTCACCGATCATCTGGAGGATGCGGTGAAGCAGGCGAAGAAAGTGACCAGACCAGGAAGAAGCTGTGTTCTGTCCCCGGCAGCAGCCAGTTATGGAATCTTTAAAAATTTTGAAGAGCGGGGCGATGTATTTAAGAAGCTGGTGCTGGAAGCATAAAAATAATGAGCAGATATCCTTTTCCTGGAAAAAACACAAAAAAATCACAACCTCGTAAGAATTTTCTAAGGATTACCTGGTTGTGGAACCTGAAAAAATCATGTATAATCAGCAGGTACGCGAACCATGGCGAGAAAGCAGAAAGGCTGGTACAGCATTCTATCAGAATGCCGGGCCGGAAGCATAGCCGATATGCACAGGAGAGGCGGAAGCTGAGAAAGGAATACGCGTGGACAGTTACGGAACATTGAATGAGGTATTGGTAAATTTGTTTCGGGATATTCTGGAGATTGAGGAGAAGGCGCTGGCCACCTCGGAGTTCCAGGATCTTACGAATAATGATATGCATGTGATCGAGGCCATTGGGATGGAACAGCCGAAGAATATGTCTGCCATTGCCAAAACATTATCTGTTACCGTGGGCACGCTGACCATTGCTATGAACAGCCTGGTAAAGAAGGGGTATGTGACGCGGGAGCGCGGTCAGGCTGACCGGCGGGTGGTGTACATCTCCCTTTCTGATAAGGGGCGGGCGGCCTTTGAGCATCATGCACGGTTCCATCAGGAGATGATCCAGAGTGTAACCGATCGATTGTCAAAGGAGGAGCTGGATGCGCTGACAAAGGCTTTGACTGTTTTAAATCAGTGGTTTCGCGAAAAGGAAATATAGAATGGAATTGTGCTCCTGAGCCATAACATTCAATTGATATGAAGGAGGCTATATCACTATGAAAAAATGCATCATGTTTTTGGCATCAGCCATGATGGTGCTGTCTTTAGCAGCATGTACCCCAACCCCGGAGAAGGAAAGCGCCAGCGGACAGGCAGCTATGCCGCCTACTACGGAGGCTTTTAAGGCAGATACTGCGGAAATTCGAAATCAGGGAAATGAGGACCTGCCGGAAATGGCTGCTGTTTCTATCTATCGGGTGAATAAGAACCGGAATGGGCTGGTTCAGGAGATGGATGCACTGGAGACAGAGGAGCTGGATGCTCAGGCGATCGTGGATCTGATGATCGAGTACGGTTCATTAGAGGAAGGGACTGAGGTGGTAAGTTTTGAGGAGAGCGATGGAAAGGCAGTCCTTAATTTAAATCAGATTACCAGTTCCGATGACGCCATGGAAATCCGTCTGGCTGTAGAAGCCATTGTAAATACCTTTACGGAAAATTATGAGCTGGAGGGCGGATTGATTCTGCAGGAAAATGGAGAGGTTTATACCATTGATTCTGTTGAGTCAGAGGCTGACGGCGCCATGTATTATGATGATGTTTACCGGAAATTTGAATAAAATAAAAAGTTAGAACAAAAAGAACCGGAGCCTGCAGATGATACTGCAGGCTCCGTCTTGTCATCAAACATTAACCTTCAATGGAGATATATTTCTTATTCTCCACGGCAGGCTGTGCTTCCTTTTTCGGAACCATCAGCTTTAA
This sequence comes from Lachnospiraceae bacterium, assembly GCA_030537215.1. Classification (GTDB taxonomy): domain Bacteria; phylum Bacillota; class Clostridia; order Lachnospirales; family Lachnospiraceae; genus Caccovicinus. Next base: position 13,895 of record JAUNOF010000041.1, on the reverse strand, counting down.
GGTACCATTTTCAAATTTGGCCTTGATATCTTCCTGAGTCATTGCGTCGCCTACATAGAAGCTTCTGCTGCAGGATCCGCTGAAGCGCTCCCGGCGGATGTATTTGCCTTTGTCATCTTTTTCATTATTCTCAGAATTCGATGTAGCATTGATGGTCAGGTAGCCATCTTTTAATTCGGCCGAAACATCTTCTTTCTTAACTCCGGGCAGGTTCATGGTGATCTCATAGGCCTGATCGGTGTCCTTAATATCTGTTTTCATCAGCTCCGTGGTATTTGTTTCATAGCGGTGTCCTCTGAATGGGTATCCAAAAAAGTCATCAAATAAATTTTCTCCAAAAATACTAGGCATTAACATATATCATCGCTCCTTTTCCTTATAAACGAATGGTGTTTGATTGCTGGAACAGGGGATGTTGGGAAACAAGAAGATTTATCAGCTCTCTTTGTATCCTTCTCTCTTGTTCTATTTGTAATATAACACACATTGTTAGCACTGTCAAGAGGTGAGTGCTAATTTAATTATAAAAAAATTATAACGGTTCAGCAGGTCTGCGCCGGGTCTGCCCCGGCGCAGCGAGAGTATTGTCAGTGCCGAAAAGAAGTTTGCCTACCAAAAAGCTATGGGAGATGCATTTTCGGAAGGGGATACCTTTTTACTTCTCCTTCTGCGATAGAAAAATTTTTATATTCGTTATCATTCATGTCATAAAAGTAAGAGTTGACGATCCTGGAAGCCTCCCGGTCCACAGACAGGAGAATCGGGGTATCGGAGGGCGACTGTTTGCAGCTGTCTAAAAACTGGTAGATTCGCTTCATGGTACGGAAAAGGGGTTCTCTCCCTGCGGCGGTGAAGCAGATCGGTTCCACAGGTGTACTGGTATCCTCCGGCAGCGGGATGGAACCGACAGGAAGGCCGGAATCGTGTTGATTGATTACGTAAATATAGCCCATATTCATCACCGCCGGTTATCAGGGAAGCAGCTTGAACGTCTGCAGAAACTGTTGGGGAGCAAAGGCGTAAAATTTTAAAAGAGGTAAAATAAATCCCAGCAAAGTAAGGCCTGTTCCCAATATACAATTCTTTATCATCGCTTTGTTCTGTTTCATGATCTTGACCTCCTTTTTGGTTGAAAGCTATGTTTTATGGTTGCATTATAGCGCAATCACAGGTATAATTCCTTTCATATCTTATCAAAAACCAGTCAAATTTTGCAGGAGGTAGCTATGAGGCCCTTGTACCATGAAATCAACAGTCAGTTGGAAATTTACACGAAAAAGAACGCAACTCTTCCCCCTCATCTGCATAAATACCTGGAATGTATCTATGTCACGGAGGGGAGGCTGCGTCTGGGCTTTGGAGAAGAGTGGGAAGAGCTGAAGCCTCATGATCTTGCCGTCATTTTCCCGGATATGATTCACCAGTTTCTGGTGGAAGAGGAGGAGGAGTCCCATGCCATTTATATGCTGGGAACACCGGCGCTGGCAGGTTCCTTTGCAGGGATTCTGCAGAAATACTATCCTCGTACCCCGGTGATCCGGCGGGAGAGGGTGCATCCCGACATTATTTATGGGATGAACACACTTCTCTGCTCAGAGAAGGCTTCCTACTATTTTGATCTCCAGCAGGCTTATTTTCAGATCCTTCTGGCAAGGGCGCTGCCGGAGTGCCAGCTGCTGGAAAAAAGAGAGCAGAAATTTTCAGATCTTCCCTGGCAGATGGTTTCCTATATCTCCCAGCACTTTATGGAGGAAGTGTCCCTTCCGGCTATGGCATATGAGCTGGGCACCAGCCCTTATGTCCTTTCTCGGATCTTTTCCAGCGTATTCCACACAAACTTTAATCAATATTTAAATGAGATTCGTTTGGATTATGCATCTGGGCTTCTTCGTACTACCGAAAGATCCATAACCGATATCATGATTGACGCAGGCTTTAACAGTCAAACCACCTTTAACCGTGTCTTTCGGGAAAAGTACCACATTTCCCCCAGAGATTACCGTAAGCAGAATCAAAACATGAGTTCCCAGGTAAGGCAGCGGCTTCTGGCTGCGGGAGAGCAGGGAGGAGCTTCGGAGGGTTTAGGGAGCGAAACACAGTGGCATCTGGTTAAGGGGCGTTTTTTATGACCCTTCCGTCAATAGAAATGGTCACTACCTGCCAGGGAAGCATTTTCCCGCTTTCCTTCAGGGCAGTTACTGCTGCACGCTCAATTCCGCCGCAGCAGGGAACCTCCATTCGCAGGATGGTCACGGATTTGATCTCGTTCTGCCGGATAATCTCTGTCAGCTTTTCACTGTAATCCACAGAATCTAATTTCGGACATCCAATCAGAGTAATCTTTCCCTGGATAAAATCCTGATGGAAATTTCCATAAGCGTAAGCCGTACAATCTGCAGCAATCAGAAGATGGGCATCCTGGAAATATGGGGCGCGAAGAGGAGCCAGCTTAATCTGTACCGGCCACTGACGGAGCTGAGAGGAAAAGCCCTTCTTCTGCTTATTAGCCATAACTGCGGCTTCATCGTAGGCAGCCGCTTCCCGCTCAATAAAATTGATTGCTCCGGCAGGACAGGCAGGGAGACAATTGCCTAAGCCGTCACAGTAATCATCCCGGATCAGCTTGGCCTTTCCATCGATAATAGCAATCGCCTCTTCATGACAGGCTTCTGCACAAAGACCGCAGCCGTTGCATTTCTCTTCATCAATGTGAATAATTTTACGAATCATATGAAATCCTCCTTGTATATTGATATCTTTGTTAAGAGTAAAATGAAAATCCTTTACGTTACCACCTTATTATAATAAAATAACCTTAAGTTGTATGTTGTTATAACAACAAAATCTTGTAGTGAAAGATAATCATTCTGGAAAAAGGAGCAGGAAAAATGGACTATGATTTTCTGGCAGAAACGATGCTGTTTCGTGGGATCGCACCAGAGGAGATCAGCGCCATGATGGACTGCCTGGGGGCGGAGAAGAGGCATTATAAGAAAAAAGAAGTGATCTGCCATGCAGGCGACACTATTTCTTCAATGGGAATGGTTTTATCTGGGTGTGTGCACATCGAAAATGACGATCTATGGGGAAATAAAAGTATTTTGGATCAGGTAGGTCCAGGATTTGTATTTGCGGAAACCTATGCCTGTATTCCCGGCGAGACGCTTATGGTCAGTGTGACTGCAGCAGAGCCATCAGAGATCCTGTTTTTGAACACAAAGCGTCTTTTAAACACCTGTACCGGCGCCTGCAGCCATCACAGTCGGCTGATCCAAAATCTGCTGCTGGTATCTGCCCAGAAAAATTTGAACCTGTCCCGGCGGATGTTTCACATGTCCTCTAAGACCATTCGGGGACGGCTGCTGTCCTATTTGTCTTTCCAGGCGGCCAGACAGGGAAGCTGTGCCTTTACCATCCCGTTTAACCGCCAGCAGCTGGCCGATTATCTGGGAGTGGACCGGAGTGCATTGTCCAATGAGCTGGGGAAAATGCAGAGAGATGGAATTTTGCAGGTGGAGAAGAATCGGTTTTGGTTGGCAGAAAACGACAAGAAAAATGGGAAGTAAAAACTTCCCATTAATGTATTTCAGCCGGAAACAATTCCGGACATCCTTCCTCGTGGATCTGCAGCACCCTTTGATTCCGGCTTCCACGGAATTTCAGAGAAATATCATACAGCTCCTGGTCAAACTCTCCGTCTACCAGAATATCGATATAGGAGAGCAGTTCATCGGTCACTTCACAGTGGGCACGGCCTTCTGGATTTCGGATATCACGTTCATAGGTGTATCCGGAGTAGCACCAGATATTTTTTGCCGGATACCGTTCCTTAAACTGCCGCAGCAGCTTAAGAAGGGCCCGCTGGTTTGACGGCTCCAGCGGTTCTCCTCCTAACAGGGACAGCCCTGCAATATATCCAGGCTTACAGGAGTCCAGGATGGTTTCCATGACTGCTTCTGTAAAATCCTCACCGTAATTAAAATCCCAGGCTTCTTCATTAAAGCAGCCCTTGCACCGGTGGGTACAGCCAGACACAAACAGGCTGGTGCGGACACCAAGACCGTTTGCAATGTCATAATATTTTATATTTGCATATTTCATTTCACATAGTACTCCTGCCGCAATATTTTGGACCTGCTTTCCTATTTATTCCTGATTACAGATGCATAACCCGTTCCTTGATCTCCTGGGTACGGCCTTGGTTCCAGAACTGAGTTCCGATGTATCCGCAGGTACGTCTTGCCACATTCATTTTATCCTGGTCGGTGTTGCCGCATTTCGGGCATTTCCAGATCAGCTTGTGATGTTCATCCTCAATGATCTGGATTTCACCGTCGTAGCCGCAGCACTGGCAGTAGTCACTTTTGGTGTTCAGCTCTGCGTACATGATGTGGTCGTAGATGTGCTGCATCACAGCCAGCACAGCCTCAATGTTATCCTGCATGTTGGGCACCTCCACGTAGCTGATGGCGCCGCCTGGGGACAGCTCCTGGAACTGGGCCTCAAAGGTCAGCTTGTCAAACGCATTGATTTCCTCCGTTACGTGAACGTGGTAGCTGTTGGTGATATAGTTCTTATCCGTTACGCCAGGAATAAATCCGAAGCGGTCCTGGAGACATTTTGCGAATTTATAGGTGGTGGACTCCAATGGTGTTCCGTAAAGGCTGAAGGAGATGTTGGTCTGGGCAGCCCATTTGCGGCAGGAATCATTTAAGTAGTTCATTACCTGAAGCGCGAAGGGAGTTCCATCAGGATCCGTGTGGGACTTTCCTGTCATGTAGCGGACGCATTCGCACAGTCCGGCATATCCTAAGGAGATGGTAGAATAATTGCCGTACAGCAGCTTGTCAATGGTCTCACCCTTCTTTAAGCGGGCCAGGGCGCCGTTCTGCCACAGGATCGGGGCAACATCAGAAGGAGTACCCTTTAACCGGTTATGGCGGCACATAAGAGCACGGCGGCAAAGCTCCAGGCGCTCGTCCATAAGCTGCCAGAATTTATCCATATCCTTGCCGGAGGAGCAGGCCACGTCTACCAGGTTAATGGTAACTACACCCTGATTAAATCTTCCGTAGAATTTATACTGATCCTGTTCGTCTTTATATACAGTCAGGAAGGAACGGCAGCCCATACATGGATAGCAGTTTCCATCCTTTAATTTCTTCATGATCTTCTCAGAGATGTAATCCGGAACCAGCCGCTTTGCAGTACACTGGGCAGCCAGATAGGTCAGATCCCAGTATTTGGAACCTTCTGTAATATTATCTTCCTCCAGTACATAAATCAGCTTGGGGAATGCAGGAGTAATAAATACGCCCTGTTCATTCTTAACACCCTGGATCCGCTGGCGGAGCATTTCCTCGATGATCAGTGCCAGGTCATCACGGGTCTGTCCCTCCGGAACCTCGTTTAAGTACATAAATACTGTGACAAAAGGCGCCTGGCCGTTGGTGGTCATTAAGGTGATGACCTGATACTGGATCATCTGAACACCCTGCTTGATCTCACGCTTTACCCGCATCTCAGCCATTTCGGCAACCATCTTCTCATCTGCATCAATGTGCTGGGCCTCCAGCTCCTGGCGGACTTCGCGGCGGAATTTTTCACGGCTTACCTGCACAAATGGTGCGATGTGGGACAAGGTGATGCTCTGGCCGCCATACTGGGAGCTGGCGATCTGGGCAATGGCCTGGGTGGCGATATTGCAGGCGGTGGAGAAGCTGTGAGGCTTCTCGATCATGGTCTCACTGATGATGGTGCCGTTCTGCAGCATATCCTCTAAGTTTACCAGACAGCAATTGTGCATGTGCTGGGCAAAATAATCCGCATCATGGAAGTGGATGATGCCCTTCTCGTGGGCCTCCACAATATCCTGAGGAAGCAGGAAACGCTTGGTAATGTCCTTGCTCACCTCGCCGGCCATGTAGTCACGCTGAACGCTGTTGACAACCGGGTTCTTGTTGGAATTTTCCTGGAGAACTTCCTCATTGTTGCATTCCAGAAGAGAGAGGATCTGCTTATCCGTGGAATTGGATTTGCGGACTAATTCTCTCTTATAACGATAGGTGATGTAGTTGGTGGCTACCTTGTAAGCCTGCTGTCTCATGATTTCTTCTTCCACCATATCCTGAATTTCTTCTACGTTAGGACTGCGCTTCATGCTGACGCACTGGTTGGTTACCCGCTCCACTACCTCCTGGATCTGTTCCTTAGACAGTCTGTCATGCTCCTGAACAGAGCCATTTGCCTTTGTTACAGCATCTTCTATCTTAACGGCATTGAAGATGACCTCCTGGCCGCTTCTCTTGATTATATTCATCCAGATTCCTCCATTATATTACACATCTTGTGTTTCTTTCTCAAATTTTACGCTACATATAGTATTATACTCAATGTTTGAAAATAAGCAAGGGGATTGTTCGTATCTTTTCAAAAAAATATAAACAGGAAAATTATGGAATTAATTTCCGATTTTGCTTAAATTCTGTTCCAGGATCCAGCTCTTCAGGGATTTTCGGATCAGGCCAAAGGGCCCAGGGCCTTCTTCCAAAAGAAAGCGGTGGAAGGCTGTTTCATCAAAAAAATCTCCAAGCTCTGCCTGGGCCTGGACTTTGATTTGCCGCAGCTCCAGATAACCGGCATATTCGATCACGCTGTCCGCCGGAGCATACAGAGACTTGCGGTATATGGCCTCAGCGATTCCCTCCTCATGGGTATGATACTGCTCCGTAAGATACGACTGGACCTCCTCAAGTCCCCAGCCATAATAATTCACCTGAATATCGATCAGGGCGCGGATCGCTTTGGAGGAGGAGAGGGAAAGCCGGGCCATCTGTCTGGCTTCCGGCGTCAGCCCATTGTCAAAAGAAATGGCGTAAATTCTCCCATACAGATCCCAGCCCTGTTCCCAGCCAGGGAAGGAAAGCACGGTCAGAAGAGGCGTGCTGCTCTGCTCCATGGCATAATACTGGCGGTAGGCCTGTCCGGGAAAACCGGCCTGAGACAATGCGGCATAGAGATGTCCCTGGTTGGCTGCCGTGCTCTGATTCAGAAACAGGCGCCGGCCGGATATCTTGGCATCAAAAGGAATCGTCTCTGCAGAAGGAATCTCCCACAGATCCTCTGATTCCGCCGGAACTACGGATATGGATAATGCTGCGGCCGCTGCAGTTTCACCAGAAGGAAGGGCGGGAAAATGCTTGGCCGTTTCCTTCTGCAGAAAGGAAAGGGTTTCGTCAGGATCCTCAGAAAATGCCGCAGCAGCATGAAGCCCCAGGCTGTCCTCCGGCGTTTTCTTAAGAAGCTCATTTAATGCCTGTGTATTTTGCTTCAGCTGGTCTTCAATGGCATTTTTCAGCTGGCGGATATCCTGGCAGGAGGTTCCGGAATTCCGGCTGACCAGATATCGATAATATTCCCGACCGCCCGTCTGTCCGCAAAGTCCTTCATATTCCAGATTTTGGATGGGAAGCTGGCGGATCTCCTGATTCAGCTTTTGGTAGGCTGGGATCACATACTGGGAGACCGCCTCCTGATTCCGGCTGATATAGGCAGCACGTTCCTCCTCAGTCAGATCCGGTATCTGGGAGAGACGGTCAGGAAAGGAGGTGACCAGACTGTTGTGCTCCGGGGTCAGACAGTAGGGAGCACAGGCGGAAGCAGCGTCCTTCAGCCATTGCTCCGTAAAATGAAGTCCCTGATCGACTCCCTCCTGGCAAAGGTCAAGCAGATCCTTAAACAGGCGGGGAAGATCAGACAAAAGAGTCAGGTAATCTTCCACATCCTGGCGGTTGTTCAGAGAAAAAGAATTTAGTTTCTTTGGAATCTGCACCATCAGCCCTTGCTCCGGTGACAGAGCAGAAAGGAGCCGAAAGGCAGACAGGCCATCCTTTTTTAGCTCATTGTCTGCGTAGAAGTCCAGGATATGGTAAAGCTTCTGGCGCTGGCTGGTCAGCTGGCTTTGGTTCAGGGTTCCCAGCTGAAATTTCAGAGATTTTATAATCTCCAGCTGCTGTTCCCAGGCTGTTTCGGACAGATCCGGAAGCGCCGGGTCACATATGGTCAGGCTGACGGTACCGCTGCCGACGGCTGCCGGATCCTGGTAAAACTGCCTCTGGGTCAGGTAATCGAAGGATACCAGGCTGGCGTACAGCTCATCGGTCATCTGGTCAAATTCCTGGTTGGCCAGAGGATTCAGGTCCTCCTGCTGAGGCTCATTTTCTGGTTCAAAGGGGGAATCCGCCTTCGCCTGCGGCTTTCCGGTATCTTCAGAACCGGTCAGGTGCCGGCGCTCAGATGGAATCTCTGTACTTTGGGACCAGCATCCGCCAAGCCCCAGAGAGACAGCCAGGATCGAAGCCGGGACAGAAAGCAGCATCCGGCGGGAAGCTTTGGTGTTTTGTTTCATGATCGCAATTCCTCCATCGATAGCAAAGGTAACTGTTACTGACGAATACGGGAAAAACAGTCCTTTGGAAAACAGCGCAAATTAATGACATTATAAAGTATATTCGTCAAGATTACAAGATATCCGAGGTTTTAAAAATTGTTTTTTACGACCGCCTTTGGCATCCGCCCTTGACAAACAAGGGAGAAATCGTTACACTTAAAGACAGAAATCAATATTTGAAAACTGCGGAGAAGAGAAGAGTAACCAGCAGATGTATCTACAGAGAGTCCCAGAAGCTGAAACGGGATGATGACGGATTCTGGTGAACATGGTCTTGGAGCTTTGGGGCCGAGGGGAAGGCGGCGGAAAAACTGCCGGTTTGGGCAGCTGCCGAAACGTTAGGTCCTGACGGGTTCACCCGTTATCGTGAAGGGCTGTCAGAATACAGTACGATCGCAGGAGAATGCGAAACGACAGGATTCACGCAGCCTGATAAGGTGTCTGCCGTAAGGCAGCGCGAATTAAAGTGGTACCACGGGTTGATCTCGTCTTTAAGCAATTAAAGATGAGTTTTTTTTATGTTTCAACAAAAAACGTACTCTTCATGTTCGGCTTTTATTCTTTATGGAGAATGCTTCGAAACCTCTTACGAAACTTCTTACAAGGAAAGGAAGGAAACTACCATGTGTCAAAATTGCAAAAAACCTTATTACATTACTACAGCTATTGCCTATACATCGGGAAAGCCTCATATCGGCAATACCTATGAGATCGTGCTGGCAGACAGCATTGCCCGCTTTAAAAGAGAGCAGGGCTATGATGTCCGCTTCCAGACCGGAACGGATGAGCACGGCCAGAAGATCGAGCTGAAGGCTCAGGCAGCCGGTGTGACGCCGAAGCAGTTTGTGGACGATGTGGCTGGACAGATCAAGGTGATCTGGGATCTGATGAACACCTCTTATGACAAGTTTATCCGCACTACCGATGCGGATCATGAGGCGCAGGTGCAGAAGATCTTTAAGAAGCTTTATGACAAGGGCGATATTTACAAGGGATATTATGAGGGACTGTACTGTACGCCATGTGAGTCCTTCTTTACCGAGTCCCAGTTGGTGGACGGTAAATGCCCGGACTGCGGACGCCCGGTTCAGCCGGCCAAGGAGGAGGCTTACTTCTTTAAGATGAGCAAGTATGCCCCCAGACTAATTGAACATATTAATGCTCATCCTGAGTTTATCCAGCCGGTTTCCAGAAAAAATGAGATGATGAATAACTTCCTGCTTCCAGGTCTTCAGGATCTGTGCGTGTCTCGTACCTCCTTTACCTGGGGCATTCCCGTTGATTTTGATCCGAGACATGTAACCTATGTATGGCTGGATGCGCTGACCAACTACATTACCGGGCTGGGTTACGACTGTGACGGAAATCACGGCCAGCTGTTTGAAACATATTGGCCGGCTGATCTGCACCTGATCGGGAAGGATATTATCCGCTTCCATACCATTTACTGGCCCATCTTCCTGATGGCTCTGGATCTGCCGCTTCCGAAGCAGGTATTCGGTCATCCGTGGCTGCTGCAGGGTGACGGCAAGATGAGCAAGTCCAAGGGCAATGTGCTGTATGCCGATGATCTGGCAGATGTATTCGGCGTGGATGCAGTCCGCTACTTTGTGTTGCACGAGATGCCTTTTGACAATGACGGCGTGATTTCCTGGGAGCTGATGGTGGAGCGTATGAACTCCGATCTGGCAAATATTTTAGGAAATCTGGTAAATCGCACTATATCCATGAGCAACAAATATTTCGGCGGCGTTGTGGAGAACAAGGGAACAGCCGATGAGGCAGAGGCTGCCATTGATCAGGATCTGAAGAATACGGTTCTGGCTGCTGTTGCCAAGGCTGAGGATAAGATGGATCAGCTCCGGGTGGCAGATGCCATTACTGCCATCTTCGAGATCTTCCGCAGAAGCAATAAATATATTGATGAGACTATGCCCTGGGCTCTGGCAAAGGATGAGGCGAAGAAGGATCGTCTGGCTACCGTGCTTTATAATCTGGCAGAGGCCATCACCATCGGTGCTTCCATGCTGGAATCCTTTATGCCAACTACCTCTGCGCGCATCTTAGATCAGCTTCATACTCCTAAGAGAACGCTGGATGAGATCAAGGAGAAGGGCTTCGGACAGTATCCGTCTGGAAATAAGGTGACAGAAAAGCCGGAGATCCTCTTTGCCCGTCTGGATTTAAAGGAAGTGCTGGCAAAGGCAGAGGAGATCCAGAAGGCACAGCAGGCAGCTGCCGCTGCAGAAGCTGCGGCAATGGGCGAGGCCGGCGCAGGCGGAGCAGAAGGCACAGCATCCGATGCTGAGGATAAGAAGGCGGAAGCTGTGATTGATATCGAGGCGAAGCCGGAGATTACCTATGAGGATTTTGCAAAGCTGCAGTTCCAGGTAGGAGAGATTATTGCGTGTGAGGCAGTAAAAAAATCTAAGAAGCTTCTCTGCTCACAGGTTAAGGTGGGAAGCCAGGTGCGGCAGATCGTCAGCGGCATCAAGGCACACTACACTCCTGAGGAGATGGTAGGCAAGAAGGTTATGGTAGTGACCAACTTAAAGCCGGCAAAGCTGGCTGGAGTAATGTCAGAAGGTATGCTTCTGTGCGCTGAGGATGCAGAGGGCAATCTGGCATTGATGAAGCCGGAAAAGGATATGCCTGCCGGAGCGGAGATCTGCTGATGAATACTGTTCCGATTCAAAGCTATTCTTCAAAACATTATGGAAGGAAGGGACCGTCCTTTGGGAAACGGCGCAGAGGGCGGCCCGGCTTCAGCGGAAGCCTGTTAAAGCTGATTGGAGTGATCTCCATGCTGCTGGATCATATTGGCGTGGCAGTCATTGAGATGGGAATCTTAAAAAGCTCAGATCCCCAGATGATGCAGCAGATTCTGGCAACAGATGCCGGACAAACCTGGTGGTATGTGGACCGGGTGCTGCGGTATGCCGGAAGGCTGGCCTTCCCTATTTTTGCTTTTTTCCTGGCAGAAGGATTCTGTCAGACCCGCCATCGGAGAGATTACGGGCTGCGGCTTTTGATCTTTGCGTTACTGTCGGAGATCCCATTTGACCTGGCGATGTTTGGAACGTGGCTGCACCCGGATTACCAGAATATTCTGATTACCTTGCTGATCGCATATGCAACGCTGTGGGGCGTGCAGCGGTTTAGCAGGAAACTGTGGGCCCAGCTTTTATGGATTGCTGCCGGGTGCAGTGCGGCGTATCTGCTTCGGTCAGACTATGGCGGAATCGGCGTGATGATGGTGGTGCTGCTTTACTGGTTCCGCGGAACCGGGCTGCAGATCCCGGTCGGCGCGGTTGCTGCTGCACTGGAATCCGTTGAAACCTGGTGCTTTTCGGCGCTGGCCTTTGTGCCCCTTGCATGCTACAACGGAGAACGGGGACGGTGGCCGGGGAAATACTTTTTCTATGTGTTTTATTCGGCCCACCTGCTGGTGCTGTGGGGCATTCGCGTAATTTTTCTGTAGGCAAAGGTAACTGTGAGGGTACTGAACAGTTACGCAAAAATAAGGAATGAGGAGTAGCGTTCAGTTATGATATTTGATACACATGCTCATTATGATGATGATGCTTTTGATCAGGACAGAGAAGCCGTATTGAATGCTTTGCAGGAGGCCGGGATCGGGGCTGTGGTGAATGTGGGCGCCAGTCTGGAGAGTACTGAGCGGACATTGAAGCTGACAGAGGAGTATCCCTTTATCTACGGCGCGGTAGGCGTACACCCCAGTGACAGCAAAGATTTAACCGAAGAGGATATTCAGTGGCTGGAAGGTCTGACAAACAGGGACAAAGTTGTGGCAGTGGGAGAGATTGGGCTGGATTATTACTGGGAGGATCCGGACCATGAGATTCAGAAGAAGTGGTTTGTGCGGCAGCTTGCATTGGCCAGAAAGGTAAAGCTTCCGGTGATCATCCACAGCCGGGATGCGGCGAAGGATACGCTGGATATCATGAAGGCGGAGCGCAGCCAGGAGATCGGCGGTGTGATCCATTGCTTTTCCTATGGGAAGGAGATGGCCAGAGAATATCTGGACATGGGATTCTTCCTGGGAATCGGCGGTGTTGTGACCTTCCAGAATGGAAAGAAGCTGAAGGAAGTAGTGGAGTATGCACCGCTGGAGCAGCTGGTCCTGGAAACAGACTGCCCGTATCTGGCTCCGGTGCCAAACCGGGGAAAGAGGAATTCTTCTCTGAATCTGCCTTATGTGGTGGAAGGGATCGCTGCATTAAAGGGGATCACCCCGCAGCAGGTTATGGAAGTTACCTGGGAGAATGCAAAGCGGCTGTACCGGCTGCAGGGAGTATAATTTGTGCAACTGTACAGTAGGTCTGCGCAGGGTCTGCCCCAGCGAAGAGAGGGTACTGAACAGTTACTAATTTGTAAAGAAAGATTAGAGGATGAGATATGGCGGATCTTGGAAATCCGAAGAATACCATAGAGATTATTCAGAAGTATCAGTTTGCGTTTCAAAAAAAATTCGGGCAGAATTTCCTGATCGACACTCATGTGCTGGAGAAAATCATCCGGGCTGCCGGAGTGACCAAGGATGACCTGGTGCTGGAGATCGGGCCCGGAATCGGCACCATGACTCAGTACCTGGCGGAGGCATCCAGGCAGGTGATCGCAGTGGAGATCGATTCCAATCTGATACCCATTCTGAAGGAAACTCTGGCGGATTATGAAAATGTGCTGGTAATCAATCAGGATATCTTAAAGGTGGATATCAATCAGCTGGCCAAGGAGTATAACGGCGGACGGCCCATCAAGGTGGTTGCCAATCTCCCGTACTATATTACAACGCCGATCATTATGGGGCTGTTTGAGAGCCATGTGCCCATCGATAATATCACAGTCATGGTGCAGAAGGAGGTAGCAGACCGAATGCAGGTAGGCCCTGGATCTAAGGATTATGGAGCGTTATCTCTGGCAGTTCAGTATTATGCCCAGCCGTATATTGTGGCAAATGTGCCGCCTAACTGCTTTATTCCGCGGCCAAACGTAGGCTCTGCGGTGATTCGTCTGACCCGCCATGAGAAGCCGCCGGTTGAGGTGAAGGATGAGAAGCTGATGTTCCGGCTGATCCGGGCTTCCTTTAATCAGAGGAGGAAGACCCTGCAGAATGGCTTAAATAATTCACCGGAGGTTCCGTATACCAAGGAGCAGATCGCGGCAGCCATAGACAGTCTGGGCGTATCTCCTTCTGTGCGGGGGGAGGCGCTGGGGCTGGAGCAGTTTGCGGCGCTGGCCAATTGTTTTTGTGATATGGAAAAATAAGATATAAGAAAAACCGCTGAATGCTGCAGCATGATCGCTTAGCATTCAGCGGTTTTTAGATTCTAGTGGATATTGAAACGGCTTACGCGTTATCCGCTTAAATTACAGATCAGTAAACAAAGACAGCGCAGCCTCATCAGCCACAACCACTACATCC
>JAUNOF010000201.1 GCA_030537215.1 Lachnospiraceae bacterium | reverse complement strand
CATATGAAGATAGACAGACTGATTGGTATCCTTTCTGTATTATTGCAGAAGGAAAAGGTTACGGCGCCGGAGCTGGCGGAAAAGTTTGAGGTGTCACGAAGAACCATTAACCGGGATATCGAAGATCTGTGCAGAGCGGGAATTCCTATCAGCACAGCACAGGGGGCCAGAGGCGGCATCTGCATCATGGAAGGGTACCGGATGGACCGGACGCTGCTGACCTCGAAGGATATGCAGGTGATTCTGGCAGGACTGAGAAGTCTGGACAGCGTCAGCGGCAGCCATTATTATGGTCAGCTTATGGAGAAAATAAAGGCAGGCTCGTCTGCCTTTGTAAGCGGCAGGGATTCAATTTTGATCGATCTTTCCTCCTGGTATAAGGAATCCCTGGCACCTAAGATTGAAATGATACAGGCAGCCATTGAGGATAGACGAATAATTTCCTTTCAATATTATTCGCCAAAGGGGGAAAGCTGCCGGGAGATAGAGCCTTATTATCTGATTTTTAAATGGGCCAGCTGGTATGTATGGGGCTGGTGCCGCAAACGAGAGGATTTCCGGATGTTTAAGCTGAACCGTTTAGATGGTCTGAAGATATCCGCTGATTCATATGAGGCTCGGGCGGTTTCGCTGCCGGATCTGTCCAGTGAAAGAATCTTTCCTGGTACCATTCAGGTGAAAGCCGTTTTTCAGCCGGAGATGAGATGGCGTCTGGTGGAAGAATATGGTCCCCATTGCTTCGAGGTACAGCCGGATGGGACCCTGCTGTTTCAAAGAGAATATACGGATGAGGAGAATTTGATCGACTGGATGCTGACATTCCGGGATCAGGTTACCGTGATTGAGCCAGAGCATGTCCGGAAGGAGCTTTTTGCAATTGCGGAGCGTGTGGCAGGGATTTATAAAGATTGACAGAAATCTTACACTGGATTTTGAGTCTCGTTGAATTGCGGGAGCTTTTAAAATTTGCTATAATAAATGCAGAATTTTTAAGAATACAGGAGAGGGTTGCCATGGCTACGATTAAGGATATTGCAAAATACGCGGGTGTGTCCCATGGCACAGTGTCTAATGTGCTGAACCGCAGAGGAAATGTGAGCGCGGAGAAAATCAAGCTAGTGGAACGGGCGGCGAAGGAGCTGGGATACCAGCTCGATTTTCAGGCCAGCAAGCTGCGCCGGGGAAAATCGCGAAATGTCTGTATCATTGTGCCCGACATGGAGAGGAATCGTTACAATAAGCTTTATGCGGGAATTGAAAAGGAACTTCGGGAGAAGGATTATACTATAGAAATCCTTTGCAGCGACGGCCTGCCGGCGACGGAAACCAACCTGCTGAAAAAAGCCCTGTCCATGAAGCCGACGGCTATCGTGCTGGTCAGTTCTTTGCTTCGAAACGAAGAGCCGGTGCCGGAGGATACCATGGTGGTCATGGTAGACCAGTATGTGAATGGTTTTCCGGAGAATGCGGTCTTTATTTCCTTTGATTACCACCGGGCTGGCCGGGAGATTGCGGAGAAATGTGTCCGGGACGGAAATAAAAGCGTGATTCTGCTCTGTGAAAATGAGCGCTATACCAGCAACCGCAGCTTTATCCGGGGAGCTAAAGAGGTGCTGGAGAACGAAGGCTGTTATTTCGAGGTGCAGGAAGGGCCAGATTTTATGCTGTTCAACCGGGCTTTCGCGGTGCTGTACGCGGCGGACCCTTTTGACGCTGTCATCACCATGTCCAGGGGGGCTGTAGAGAGCATTAAGATGGCCTGCAGCTACAACCCTCAGCTGGAACTGCCTAATCTCTACTCGGCGGTGAGCCGGAAGTTTGGCTATGAGAACAGTAATATGTATGAGATGGATTATAAACGGATGGGCAAGCACATCGCGGAACTGATCCTTAAGAAAGAAGAACTGGACATGCGGGACGAGGCGTCCTGGAAGGTACAGCTTCCCGGGAAAATTGTGGAAGAAGGACGCTTGCCCAAGCGCAAGGTCTATCCCCTTCAGAGCGGCGAGACGCTGAAATTCCTGACGGTGAAAAATGCCACCAGCGAAGCGATCAAGCGGCTGCTGCCCATGTTCCGGGAACAATCCAGGATTGATGTGCAGGTGATGGAAGTTTCCTATGATGAACTGCGCAGGATGATTACGAAGATGAAGGTCAGCGGAGAGACGGTCTTTGACCTGGTTCGGATCGACATGGCCTGGATGATGGGGGAAAGTGAGCGGATTTTCCGGCCGATGGACGGTGATAACCAGACGGTTCGGCAAATTTGTTCATCTATTTTTCCGGGGATCCCCCAGGAATATTATTCGGTTAATGGAGTGATGTATGCTCTCCCCTTAGATGCCTGCGTGCAGATGCTGTTCTGCCGCAAGGATGTATTTGAGGATGAACTGACTAAGCGGGATTACTATGAGAGCCGTCGTCAGAAATTGATGATTCCGGAAGATTTTAAAGCTTATAATGAGGTGGCAAGCTTTTTTACCCGCCGTCATAACCGTAAATCGCCCACTGGCTACGGGACGACGCTTACTTGTGGAAGAACCTATACGGCTGCCTGTGAGATCCTGCCCCGGTTCTATGAGCAGGGCGGCAGCGTGCCGGACGAAGCAGGCCGGGTGAGGATTGATACGGAGGCTATGAAGGAAGCCTTCCGCGGTTATCTGGAATCCCGGGAATATGCTGCCGAGGAAGCACATTTTTGGTGGAGAGAAGCGGCGGAAGCCTTTTCCGACGGCCGGACGGCCATGAATATCCTGTTTTCTAACTATGCAGCAGATATGGTGCACAATCCAAGCTCCAAGGTGGCAGGTAAGATTATTTACGCAGAAGTACCCGGTGGTCGGCCGTTATTGGGAGGCGGCAGCGTGGGCCTTACGAAAAGTACGAAGAAGGAAGGGGCCTGTCTGCAGTTTTTGGAGTGGCTGTATTCGGATGAGGTGGCAGAACTGGTCACCTATCTGGGCGGTTTTATCTGCAATAAAAATATTGTGGACAATGCGGAGATTTTGGAGCTGTATCCCTGGATTGAAGGAATTGAAGAAATGTTCCGGAAGGGCAAGCGGGGCAGTCAGGAGAAAAAGAACCAGCGGTTCGATGAATTCGCCTTTGAGGATGTGTTAGGCCAGGCCCTGACCACGGTCATCTCCGGGGCGGCCACGGTAGAGGAAGCGCTGGAGGAAGCGCAGAAGACTTGTGAACGGTTGTTTGGCGAAATGTAACCGGAAAATAGGATAGAAAAAGAAGAATCCAACTGGAAAGAAATTTCTGGTTGGATTTTTTAGTGTGGAAGCAAATAAAAATGAAACGTACCAATTAAAAATTAAAATAAAATTTAAAAATATGCACAAAAAAACATTTTTAAAATATGCATAATGCTGAAAGTACACAAGATAATTAAAAAGGAATTGAAAGTTTATTGACACGTTCCAAAATATAGAGTATGATGAGTCCAGAAACAAACACAGAGGGAAAGGTAAATCGTTGAATTTTAAAAACTGCAAAAAATAAGAGTATCTTTACGGATGCTCCAAAAAAGGAGGAAAAAATGTATACAAACAACAAATCTCTTGCAGATGCCGCGGACAAGAAAAAAGTATTGGTTGCGGCTCACCGGGGAACCTGTGGTGGAAATGTCATTTGCAACACCACGCTTGCCTACCAAAATGCCCTGCTTCATGGTGCGGATATGATTGAAATCGATGTATCCATGACTGCGGACGGAATCTTTTACGCTTTCCACAACACGGAAGAGAAAGTGGTTTTCGGCAAAGAATGTGATATTCGCCAGATGTGGTCCCAAGAGGTGGAAGAGATCAATTTGCTGAATTCCATCCAGAACACTTCCGGGCAACGGGTGGAACGGCTGGCAGATCTGCTTCCCAGATTCAAAGGGAAATGCCTGATTAACATTGATCGTTCCTGGTTCTATTGGGAAAAAGTGATCTCTTTTTTGAAATCCATGGATATGGAGGATCAGATCCTGCTGAAATGCGGTGTGGAGGATATCTACTTGCAGCAGCTTGCGGACAGCAAGGCTGGAATTATGTACATGCCGATTGTGCGTACCGTGGAAGAGTGGGAACAGGTGAAGCGTTATGATCTGAATGTGGCGGCCGCGGAACTGATTTTTACAGATGTGAAGGAGCCATTGGCGGATCAGAACTTCTTAGAGGAGCTGCGTTCCCAGGGAATCCTTCCGTGGGTGAATGCCATTACCCTGAACGACCAGTGCGTGCTTTCCGGCGGGCTGGACGATAATGGCGCCATCGGGGAAGGGTTTGACAAACATTGGGGAACACTGATGGATATGGGATTCCAGATTATCCAGACAGACTGGCCAGGACTTTTGAAAAACTATGTAAAACAAAAATATCATCTATAAAAGAGGAGGAACTGAAGATGAGAACAAAAAAATTATTTGCACTGGGAATTTGCGCAGCCATGATGACGTCTCTGGCAGCCTGCGGAGGAAGCAGTAAAACAAGTCAAAGCAGCGAGACAAAACAAAGCAGTTAAAAAAGTCAGAAC
>JAUNOF010000200.1 GCA_030537215.1 Lachnospiraceae bacterium | reverse complement strand
ACCTAAAACCACCGCGTCTGCCAATTCCGCCATATCCGCTGATGCGTGGAGGAAATTCCCGCATAATATTCTGCAGAATCTCTGTCAAAATCTCCTCAGCACGCTTCATATCATACCATCATCCCTGACCGATTGTCAACATCAAAACAGAAATCACATGTTCTCTTTCAGAATCCGGCGGCGGATTTCCGGAATGCTGAGCCCGGTTTTATCTGCGATTGCGGCCAAATCCTCATATTCCAGCTTCTCTCTGCACATTCCTTCCATTCCAGGAAGTTCAGAAACCTTCTTTCTCACCGTTCCCCAGGCGGTTTCCACATTTTCCTGCCGCCTGGTCAGGATCGTTCTCTGGCAAGTGACCTTTCGAATTCCCAGCGTAGTGGTATGCCGGAAGATTATCTGTTCCATGCGCTCTACATCCGCTTCCCGGCACAGGCAGACAAACAGAACGCCAGGGCGGCTCTTTTTCATGCTGACTCCTGCTGTATAGACATCCAGAGCTCCTTCTCTTAAAAGCAGCTCGGCCGCATATCCCAATTCTTCTCCGCTCATATCATCCAGATTGCAGCGCAGCTCCACCACAGCGTCCTGAGTCTGTTCATTCTGTTCTTGGCTTAAAAGGGCACGAACACAGTTTGCTGCCTCAAAATCCTTCTTTCCCATTCCATAACCGATCTGTTCTACGGTCATCACCGGCATTGGACCAAACTGTTTTACAAAATGCTTCAGAATCGCTGCACCGGTAGGGGTACACAGCTCTCCGCGGATATTTCCACTGTAAATCGGGATTCCCTGCAGCAAAAGTGCAGTCGCTGGTGCAGGTACCGGCAGGATTCCGTGGGCACAATGCACATGACCGCTTCCCACATGAACAGGAGATGCATAAACAGCTCCAATCTTCAGCTCCTCCATCAAAAAGCATACGCCTGCCACATCTGCAACTGCATCTATGGTACCTACCTCATGGAAATGAATTTCCTCCACCTTTTTCCCGTGAACCTTGCTCTCCGCCTCTGCAATCAGCTGATACACTGCCAGCGCATCCTTTTTCACCTTCTCCGATGCATTCAGACTATCGATAATCTGGCGGATATCCTGCATACTGGAATGATGGTGGTGGGTGTGATCATGTTCGTGGCTGTGATTGTGGTCATGTTCATGCTCATGACTATGTTCGTGATTATGGTCATGCCCCTGACTATGTCCATCATTATGGTCATGCTCATACTCATGGCTATGTTCATGTTCGTGACCATGCTTATAACAGTGCACCTGCCCATGGGTCCCCATATCCTCTGCCATCACATCATGACTTTCTTCCTCTTCTCCATGAACAAAAACATGCATATGGGTTCCGGTAATACCGCACTTTTCTGTCATCTCTGCCTGATAGGTAACACCAGGAATCCCCAGTTGATTCAGTTTTGCTACAGCTGCCTCCCGGTCTGGGCACAGCTCCAAAAGTGCAGCTGTCAGCATATCTCCGGCTGCCCCCATTCCGCAATCCAAATATAATGTTCTCATATGAATTGTCCCTTTCATATAAAATGTCGGTTTGTCAATTATTTGTTACTTTTTATGATTGATCATACTGGCCAGATACCCGGCGCCAAATCCATTATCAATGTTGACCACGCTGACTCCGCTGGCGCAGGAATTCAGCATGGACAGCAGTGCAGACAGCCCGGAGAAGGAGGCGCCATACCCTACGCTGGTAGGCACTGCGATCACCGGACAGTCTGCCAGGCCTCCGATTACACTGGCCAGGGCGCCTTCCATTCCAGCAATGGCGATGATCACCTCTGCGCTCATGATCTCATCCAGATGGGACAGCAGCCGGTGAAGCCCAGCCACCCCTACATCGTAAAGCCGCACCACTTCATTTCCCAGCGCCTGTGCCGTCAGAGCAGCTTCCTCCGCCACTGGTATATCGCTGGTTCCGCCGGTTGCCACCACGATTCTTCCTCGCCCGTCCGGCGCCGGAAAGCCGCCAACGATCCCAATTCTTCCCAAATCATAATAATCCAGCTTGTGAACCTTTCCAACCTCATCTGCCATTTCCTGAGACATTCTGGTGATCAGGATGGTTTCCTGACCGTGTGCCTTCATCGATTCAATGATCCCAATTACCTGCTCCGCCGTCTTTCCGGCTCCGTAGATCACCTCTGCAATCCCCTGGCGGAGAGCCCGATGATGATCCAGCTTTGCATATCCCAGATCCTCAAATGGCTCCTCCTTTAATTTTAAAACCGCATCATCCACTCCAAGCTTTCCCTGAGCCACCTGCTCTAACAGCCTGCGGATCTCCTGCTGCTTCATCGCTCTGCTCCTTCCTTTCAGCCAAGCTTTCCTGGCGCATCTATTTGTATCTTGCAACTGCTTGTATCTTACCGCTTGGTTCTTACACCTGATTGGTTCTGTTTTTTCTGTTTATTTCCAATTTTTTCTCATTTTTTGCGTGCATCTGTTTTCCAGTGTACTGTCTGCATTATATCTGGTGAAACTCCGAAGGTAACTGTTCAGTAGGTCTGCGCAGGGTCTGCCCCAGCGAAGCGAGGGTATTTACTGCGCTGACCGTACCGTCAGTGGACAAGGGAACACTCGCCCCAACCTCCATTCTTTTCCGAGGCAAATTCCGCGCAGCACTGCCGAAGAATTCCGCGCAAAACTGCCGTAGCCTTCCACCCTTCCAGATAAGTCAGTTTTCATCTGATCTTTCACGGCCGTTCCTGCAAATCCAGAAGCACTGTCTGAAACCATGGCAATAATGCTTCCCGGATCTGCCGGCGCAGCCTGACCGCCTGCTCCATCTGAGTCACAGGAAGCTGGATCCGTGCGGCCTGATGAAACAGCCGGATCCGAAAATCGGTAAAGCCCATCCGAAACAGGGCATCTTCACCATGTTCGATTCGCGCCAGCATTTCCCCGGTAATCGGTTCTCCGGTAGGAACTCTGGTTGCCAGACAAGCGTAAGCTGGTTTATTCCAGGTAAAAAGTCCAGCTTCCCTGGACGCCTGCCGGATCATATCCTTGGTAAGACCGCATTCCCGCAGCGGTGAACGCACCTGAAGCTCCCGAATTGCCTGCATTCCCGGCCTGTCGCCAGCATCATCTGAGGCGTTTGTCCCGTCCAGAAGCAAGTGGAAACCATCTGACTCTGCCTGCCTTTTCAGCATACCGAACAGTGCCTGTTTGCAGTAGTAGCACCGGTTAGCCGGATTAGCGCGAACCGCTTCCTGGCCTAATACATCCAGTTCCAGCACAGTCAGTTCCACACCAAGCTCCTTTGTCAGCTTTACAGCATCTGCAAGCTCAAATTCCGGCTGGAATGCCGTCTTGATATAATAGGGCCGAATCTGTGCCCCCGCCTGAATACCTGCATACAGCAGATAAGCAGAATCCCCCCCGCCGGAAAAGCCCAGCGCAGCCGCCCGGTTTTCTTTGAAAAATTCTCTTAGCTTCTCTTCTCCCATATTCTTTGTCCTAATGCTTTCAAGTTCAGTTTACATAAAATACGCCATGACAACAATTTCTCATCAGACTGCAAGAAACTGTCCCTTCATGGCGTTGATCTTTTATCTACGTTATCTTACCGCCCGCTTATGCGGGATGCCTTCGGCTTCAGCCGAACATAACATATTTTACAATCCTTTTTCCAGACTGTCAACTCCTTCCGTTTTTCCTTAGCAAATATGTATGCTTAAATTTTTCAAAAAAATTTTCAAAAAAGTGTAGACAAAACAAAAAATATATGCTATTATAAACGAGCATTAGATATGGCCTGTTGGTCAAGCGGTCAAGACGACGCCCTCTCACGGCGTAAACCCGGGTTCGATTCCCGGACAGGTCATAAAGCAGTCTTTCTTTGAAAGGCTGCTTTTTTATATCATAAGAAACTCCTTCAGAGCCTCTTATGATATAAAAAATTGATTGCCTGTTTGCTGCAGGTCAAGCAGCTTTTCAGAACCAAACTGCCTTTCAAACTCCATTCCATCTCTCACATTTCAAAAGTCAAATCCCTCGCGGCAGGTCTGCGTTCCGCTTCGGCCACGCTTAATGTGTGCCGCTGGCACACAGCACTGCCAAATATCCGTACAAGCACGGCTGCTTGGCTCATTGCTTCGCGGAAATAAAGGAGAATCCTGCAAAGCGTTTTTGTTACATGGAAAACTAAGTTTCCTGTGTAATAAAAAGACCGGAATCATCTATGATAATCATAAATGATTCCGGTCACATTCCACAAACTGGGCTAGTTGGATTCGAACCAACGACTGCAGGAGTCAAAGTCCTGTGCCTTACCGCTTGGCGATAGCCCACTATTTTCAAAAAACCGCCAAGCCTCCGCTTAACGGTTTTCTCAGGGTGGATACAGGGACTCGAACCCTGGGCCTCCAGAGCCACAATCTGGCGCGCTAACCAACTGCGCTATACCCACCATATATGTGATATGCCGCATCAAAGATACTTTAATACGGTAACGAGCCTGAAGGGATTCGAACCCCCGACCCACGGCTTAGAAGGCCGTTGCTC
>JAUNOF010000199.1 GCA_030537215.1 Lachnospiraceae bacterium | reverse complement strand
TTTTTTTGCTTTTCCAGATAAATGAACATTCTCATTTAGGTAAACGCGCTGATTGATTCCATGGGTGTCCCGGCCTTTTGAGAAAAAATAGCGGTTAAAACCATTGACGAAATTTAGCTGAGGGTGGATAATAACAGTGTTATATAACGTTGTTATAAGAGGTAATGCATGAGTACTCAGAATACAAACACAGAAAACGCCATTCTGGAGGCGGGGAAGAAGGAATTTCTGGCATATGGCTATGAGAAGGCATCTCTGCGGCGGATCGCAGGCGCAGCATCTGTTACCACAGGGGCGATCTACGGGTATTTTTCCGGAAAGGAGGCGTTGTTTGAGGCGCTGACCGGAGCGGTCAGGGATGAGCTGGCAGAGCTGTACCGGCAGTCCCATCAGGATTTTGCTGCCCTGCCGCCGGCTGAACAGCCGGATGCGCTGATGACGATTACAGATGAATATATTCCCTGGATGGTGGACTATATTTACGATCATTTTGATACCTTTAAGCTTCTGCTGTGCTGCAATGCGCCGGGAGCCAGTGAGCGGTTCTTTGATCAGCTTGCCCGGATCGAGGAGCAGTCCTGCCGGGATCTGGCGGCAGCCATGGAATCCATCGGTCATCCGGTTCCGAAACTGAATGACTCGCTGATTCATATTCTCTGCCGCTCCTTTTTCCAGCAGATCCAGGAATTTGTCTCTCACGATGTGCCCAGGGAGGAAGCGGTGGCCTGCGCGCTGATACTGGCCAGGTTTCAGCATGCCGGATGGCGCCATATCCTGAAGCTGGATCAAATCAAGTAATGTTAGGATCAAAAGGTATTTTGACTAGTACATTTGACCTTGGCATCATCAAATAAAAGCAGGTGGGTTAGTTTCTGCTGATGAATTGAGAGAGAATCCGTCAGCAGACTAACCCGAAACAATATTCTCGGGTTAGCAAGAACTAACCGATTGAAAGACCTGGGGGTCGGCTTTGACTGATCCATACGCAATACAAGCTGCAGATTCAGCCTTGCAGCATAAACAAGGAGATATGTAGAAGGAGGATGAGAATGTGAAAGGAAACAACAAATCAATTATGACACAGCTTCCCGCGGCTTCCGGCGGAAAGGTTACGCTGATGACCTTTGCCGGAAAATACCGGTATCTGACGGCGGCTGGCTGCGTCCTGTCGGGGATCAGTGCAGTGATCGCGCTGTTTCCCTATCTGTGCATGTGGAACGTGATCAAGGAGGTGGTTCTCAACCGGCAGAGCGGCCTGGATGGGAGCAGCCTGATCCGCTGGGGCTGGCTGGCCGTAGGCTCTTCTCTTCTTAGTATGCTGATTTATTTCAGCGCACTGATGTGCACCCATCTGTCTGCCTTCCGCACGGCCAGAAATATGAAGACAGTGGCGCTCCACCATCTGACTCTTCTTCCTGTGGGGTATTTTAAACGGGAGGGCAGCGGAAAGCTGCGCCGCATTATTGATGACGGAGCAGGCCAGACGGAAACCTATCTGGCCCATCAGCTTCCGGATCTGGCGGGGGCAGTGGTAACACCGGCGGCGGTTCTGGTGCTTCTGCTGGTGTTCGACTGGCGATTTGGCCTGATCAGCCTGATTCCCATGGTGATCGGCGTGATCTTTTTAGGCTCCATGATGGGGCCGGGGCTGGCGGAATCCATGCGTCAGTATCAGAACGCTTTAGAAGACATGAACAATGAGGCGGTGGAGTATGTAAGAGGAATTCCAGTGGTGAAGACCTTTCAGCAAAGCGTATTTTCCTTTAAAAGCTTTCATGACGCCATTCTCCGCTACCGGGACTGGGCGGTGAATTACGCAGGCTCCATGCGGCTTCCCATGTGCGGCTATACGGTCAGCATCAACGGCATTTTTGCGATTCTGATCCCGGCAGGGTTTCTGCTGCTGGGGGATGCTGCCAGCGGAGCGCCCTATACCACAGCAGCGTTAGATCTTACCTTTTATATTTTATTTACACCCATCTGTGTGTCCATGATGAACAAAATCATGTGGACCAGTGAGAACACCATGGCGGCCAATGACGCCTTAAAGCGGATTTTAAATATTTTAAATGAAAAGCCCCTTCCGGAACCGGAAACACCGAAGGTGCCGAAGGAGTTTACCGTGGCCTTTGAGCAGGTGTCATTTTCCTATCAGAAGGAGGGGCCCAGGGCGGTGGATCAGGTTTCCATCCAGGTTCCTCAGGGAAGCACGGCTGCAGTAGTGGGACCCTCCGGCGGGGGCAAGACTACGCTGGTAAGCTTGATTCCAAGATTTTTTGATGTGGATCAGGGGCGAATTACCATCGGAGGCGTGGATGTAAGGGATATCGGAACCAGTGAGCTGATGAAGCTGGTCAGCTTTGTGTTCCAGGACTGCCATCTGTTTAAGGATACGCTGCTGAATAATATCCGGGCGTCCAGGCCGGAGGCCGGCAGAGAGGAAGTGCTCCAGGCGGTGAAGGCGGCCAGATGTGAGGACATTATTGAAAAAATGCCCAATGGGCTGGATACGGTAGTGGGAACTCAGGGCATTTATCTGTCGGGAGGCGAGGTACAGCGGATCGCTTTGGCAAGAGCTATCTTAAAAGATGCGCCCATTATCCTTTTGGACGAGGCCACGGCATTCGCTGATCCGGACAATGAATATTTGATCCAGCAGGCATTTGAGCATCTGGTGAAGGGAAAAACGGTCATTATGATCGCACATCGGCTTTCTACCGTGGCCCATGCCAGTCAGATCTTTGTTATGAAGGAAGGGCGCATTGCAGAGCAGGGGAATCACCAGGAGCTGGTGGAAAAAGGCGGCGTGTAAGCCGACATGTGGAAGAATTATCAGACCTCAGTAGAGTGGAAGGTGGGAGGAAAGTATGAGTAAATATCTTCAGAAAACATTTGCATTGACTGAGCAGGGGGGAAAGGATCTGACCAGGGCGATTTTCAGCTGTGCCTTGACCAATATCGGGCTGATGCTTCCCATGGGGATTCTCTTTTTGTTCCTGCAGCGGATCCTGGGACCGCTGGTGGGACTTCAGGTTCCGTCCATGGGGTTGGCAGGCTATCTGGGCATCAGCGTTTTGCTGCTGGCGGTGATCTTCTTCTTTGAATATCTTCAGTACAATGCCACCTTTATGTCCTCCTACCAGGAGAGCGCCAATATGCGGATTCAACTGGCGGAACGGCTTCGCCGGCTTCCGCTGTCTTTTTTCGGCAAGAGGGATCTGGCGGATCTGACCACCGCCATTATGGCGGACTGTGCGTTTATTGAGAAAGCCTTCAGCCATTTTATTTCCGAGCTGCTGGGTGCTTTGCTGTCTACGGCGCTGATTGCAGTGTGCCTTCTGGCAACGGACTGGCGGATGGGACTGGCGGTTCTCTGGGTGGCGCCTGTATCCTTTTTGACGGCGGCAGGAACCAGGCCGATGGTGGACCGGATCGAGCGGCGCCAGAAGGGAAAGAAGATCGCAGCTTCCGATGGTATTCAGGAGTGCGTGGAAACGATCCAGGACATCAAGGCGAATAATCAGCGGGAGGCGTATCTGAAAGGGCTGGATCAGAAGCTTCTGGACGTGGAATCGATTACCATTCGTCTGGAGCTGACCAATGGAACCTTAGTGACTCTTTCCCAGATGCTTTTAAAGCTTGGAATGGCGACCACCGTGCTTGCAGGCGCCTATCTGCTGGCCTCTCAGTCAGTAAGCTTTGTAGTGTTTCTGATGTATATGCTGGCGGCAACCAGGCTGTATGAACCCTTAAGCGGCTGCCTGCAGAATTTGTCCGCCGTGTATTCCACTCTTCTGGTGGTGGAGCGGATGAAAAATACCCAGGAGCAGCCGATCCAGCAGGGCAGCGAGGAGGCCTCCTATCAGGGCTATGATATTGTATTCGACCATGTGGGGTTTTCCTATCAGGACGGAGAGCAGGTGTTAAAGGATGTGTCCTTTACTGCCAGACAAGGGCAGGTGACGGCGCTGGTTGGCCCATCCGGCGGCGGAAAATCCACCAGCGCCAAGCTGGCGGCCCGCTTCTGGGATATTGACAAGGGAACCATAACTCTGGGTGGCAGGGATATCAGCACCGTTGACCCGGAGGTTCTGCTGAAAAGCTTTTCCATCGTGTTCCAGGATGTGGTGCTGTTCCATAATACCATTATGGAAAATATCCGTCTGGGCAGAAAAGGCGCCACCGATGAAGAGGTAAAGCAGGCGGCAAGGGAAGCGCAATGCGAGGAATTTATCCTCCGCCTGCCGGAGGGCTATCAGACGGTGATCGGGGAAAACGGCTCCACTTTATCAGGGGGAGAGCGGCAGAGGCTGTCCATTGCCAGGGCACTGTTAAAGGATGCGCCGGTGATCCTGATGGATGAGGCCACTGCGTCCCTGGATGTGGAGAATGAGACGCTGGTGCAGGAGGCCATTTCCCGCCTGGTGAAAGATAAGACGGTACTGATCATTGCACACCGGATGAGAACGGTAGCCGGAGCAGATCAGATCGTGGTATTAAAGGACGGGATCGTGGCAGAAGCCGGAACGCCTCAGGAACTGATGAAGGAGGACGG
>JAUNOF010000040.1 GCA_030537215.1 Lachnospiraceae bacterium | reverse complement strand
AGATGGCAGGCAAGAAGCGCGCTGGCAGGAAGCAAATAACAGCAGAAAGGACTGCCGGCATCAGATGAGGGCATGACGAGCAGATGACTGCAGAGAATAAAAATGAAATAAAGAAGGGCTGGCTGTAACTGTTCAGTAGGTCTGCGCACTTGCTGCGCTGACCGTAAGATAAGCTGGGCCAGAAGGCAAAAATCCCATCGGTGAAGCCGATTTTAAATGGATTTTTGCTAGTAACTGTGAAGGTACTGAACAGTTACGGCTGGCTTAGATATCCAGTCCTTCCAGATCAAAGGGCGGCGTGAATTCTTCTTTTGCGCTGCTTTTTTCTTGCATAAATCCATCAGTCAGACCGAAACGGATCGCTTCCTCCAGCACCTTATTGTATTCATAGGAAGTGATCCGGCGGTTGATCTCCGGAAATTGGCTGGAGCGGTAAAAGGGGGTGTACTGGCTCATCAGGCTGATCAGGAAGCTGCCCTCAGGAAGGGATTCCTTCATCCAGTGCAGCAGCCGGATGGAGTCCTCCTTTGCGCCGGGCAGGACCATGTGGCGGATCATAACGCCTTTCATCAAGAGACCGGATTCTGGATCAAACACAGGAGGGCCTGCCTGTCGTATCATGCGGAGGATCGCCTTGGATGCAACGGAAAAATAATCTGCTGCCTGGGAGTATTTTTGAGATAAGTGGGTGCTGTAATATTTCAGATCGGGAAGATAGATGTCCACATATCCCTTCAAGGCATCGATGGTCTCTGTGCGCTCATATCCGCCGCAGTTGTAGACCACAGGGATATTCAAGGCAGGGCGTGCCAGATCCAGGGCCTCCAAGATATGGGGCAGATACTGGGTGGGAGTTACCAGATTGATGTTGTGAGCGCCTTTTTCCTGAAGCATGAGAAAAATGCGGGAAATTTGCCGGCTGCTTAATTCCTTTCCCAATCCCTGGCTGCTGATCTGGAAATTCTGGCAGAAGCAGCACCGCAGGGTACAGCCGGTAAAGAAAACGGTGCCGCTCCCCCGGGTGCCGCTGATGCAGGGCTCTTCCCACAAGTGAAGAGCGGCTCTTGCTGCTTTCGGTATGTTGGTGCAGCCACAAAAGCCTGTGGATCTGGTGCGGTCAGCATGGCACATGCGGGGACAGAGAGTACAGTTTTTGTATGGATCATGATAGATGGAATTCATTGACAGGTTTGCCTTTCTTTTATAAAATAGGGATAACTTTTCCTTGATATTATCATATACGGCAGAAAGAAACAAGGCAAGTGCAGGGAAGAAAGAGAGGATTTTCAGTGAAGAATCAGCAGCAGTCAGAATTTCATTATGCATTTCCCAGGACGATTCCAGTTATGGTAGGCTACCTGGTCCTTGGAATGGCATATGGAATTTTGATGAAGGTAAATGGCTACGGCGTCTGGTGGGCAGCCGCCATGAGCATTTTTGTTTATGCGGGGAGCCTGCAATATGTGGGAATTACGTTATTGGCAGCAGGAGTTCATCCGTTGTATGCATTTTGCATGGGATTGATGATCAATGCACGCCATTTGTTTTACGGCATTTCCATGCTGAAGAGGTATCAGGATATGGGGAAATGGAAGGCATACCTGATTTTTGCGCTTACGGATGAGACCTTTTCGGTGGTATGCAATGAGGAGGTACCGGAAGGATTGGTAAAAGCGAAGGTATTTTTCTGGATCTCCTTTTTGGATCAGATCTACTGGCTGTCCGGCACCTTGATTGGAGTACTGCTGGGGAGCCTGATCACATTTAACACGGCAGGCATGGATTTTGCCCTGACAGCATTGTTTGTAGTGATTTTTATAGACCAGTGGGAGGGACAGAAGAATCATTGGCCGGCGCTGACCGGCGTTTTGGGGACGGCTGCCTGCCTTTGGGTGTTCGGACCGGACTCCTTTATTATTCCGGCGATGGTCTTCATCCTGGCTGTGATTTCTGTGGTTTATAAGCGGGATGAAAAGCGAAAGGAGCAAGTTGGCATGTCGAAGCCGCAAACAGATGGGAGAAGGGAGGGAGCACATCATGGAGCATGATATTTTACCAGGAGTTCTGATCATTGGAGCGCTGGCGGCGGCCACGTTGATCACCCGGTTTCTTCCATTTCTGCTGTTCCCGGCAGGGAGAAAGCAGCCCCAGTTTATCAGCTATCTGGGAAAGACGCTTCCCTATGCATCCATGGGACTTCTGGTGGTCTATTGCTTAAAAGGCGTAGCGTGGACAAGCAGCCCCTTTGGATTTCCGGAGGTGGCGGCGGTGATGTCTGTGGCAGGGCTTCACCGCTGGAAGCATAATGTTCTTGTCAGCATCGGAGGCGGAACGGTGATCTATATGGCGTTGATCCAGACTGTGGTGCCGATGTTTTTCTCATAAACCTTTATGCGCCGCGGCCGGCGCACCGCTAATCATGAAAGTCAATTGCTCCGCACCGTTGCGTTCCCGCAAACGCCCGTTATTCTTGGATTGCTTCCGGATAACGGGCGTTTTTTTGTTGTATATTTGTTTGATAAGTATGTGATTTTTATATTTTTTCCTGCCTTTGTGTACAGACTATGTTTTTCTTAATATGACTTAATATAGCAGACCTTTGCACGACCAGTCTAAAACCCTGGAGAGATTGTTTGAAAATCAAACAATCAAAAAGAAACCTGGCGGATACAAAGCTGTATTATGGTATCGCATCGGGCCGGAAGCGGCGGAAAGGTACCAAAATGATTATAGCATGTTATCAGTGCCTATGTTATTTTAAGAACACAGATTCAGTCAGAGAGGAGGAAACAAATGAAACACAGACTGGAATTTGAATTTGTACCGCTTGATTTTAACTTAAAGAAAATGCCAGACGTGTCGGGCGTAGCGGTGGATTCGAAAGGAAATATTTATTATACGACACGTATCTGTCCGGGCATGAATACACCAGTGGTTGTACTTGATCCGAAGGGAAGGTATCTGCGGGGGATCGGAACCGGAATGGCGAAGAATGCACATGGACTGTGTATCGACAGGCAGGATAATATCTATGTAGTAGATGGAAACAGAAACTGTGTATTTAAATTCTCTAATGAAGGAGAATTACTGATGACCATCGGAACGCCAGACAGCCCTTGTGATAACGGCTGCATTAATTACGATTTTAATACCATTCAATTCAGCAGTGATTCTCTAAATCATCCTGCCAAAATTGACGTGGCGGATAATGGAGAGATCTATATCGCGGATGGTTATGGAAATGCGAGGGTTCATCATTATTCTGCGGATGGCAGGCTGATAAAGTCCTGGGGAGAACCGGGAGATAAGCCGGGGCAGTTCCGGGTGGTGCATGGAATCGGATTAGATCATGAAAACCAGGATGTATATGTCTGCGACCGTGAAAATGAGAGAATTCAGATTTTTGACGGGGATGGTAATCTTAAAGCAGTGTGGACCGATATCTGGCGTCCGACGGATATCTGTATCCGAGGTGACTACATTTATGTTGCGGAGATGGGAGAACTGATGTTCATTGACAACGTACTGTATCAGCCAGGAACACGTCGCCATCATTCACAGGTACGTGTGTTTGACCGACAGGGAAACGAAGTGGCGCAGATCGGTACGGAGGACAGCGGGGCGGCGGGAAGCTTTTTTACTGCACATGGAATTTGTCTTGATCATGAAGATAATATTCTGGTTGGCGAGGTTAATATTCCATATAATGATATCTGGACGGTATATCCGGAAGGCAAGGGCATGTCCGGCGGCTTTCATCCGTTTCTGCAGAAATTCCGCCGCGTAAAGTAAGGGAGGAGAGTTATATGAAACAAATAAAGCTGGGAGGTGTTCTGCCGGCAGGGGCGATTTCACTGGGATGTATGCGTATAAGCGGACTTTCCGTCACGGATGCATCGAAGCTGATCAACACAGCTAGAGAAGAAGGGATCAATTTATTTGAACATGCCGATATATATGGCGGCGGCCGTTCAGAAGAAATATTTTCACAGGCAATCGGTATGACAGCAAGTGTTCGGGAAAGGATATATCTGCAGACAAAATGCGGTATTTGTCCGGGCTGCTATGACTTTTCTGCTGAGCATATTGTAAGTTCTGTGGAAAAGAGTTTAAAACGTCTTCGGACGGATTATCTTGATATTTTGCTTCTCCATCGCCCGGATACATTAATGGAACCGGAACTTGTGGCAGAGGCCTTTGAGCTCTTGCATCGGAGCGGAAAGGTACGCTATTTCGGCGTTAGCAACTGCAATCCCATGCAGATTGAGCTGCTGCAGAAATATCTGCGAGATCCGCTGCTGATCGACCAGCTGCAGCTGAGCGCAGCACATACCGGCATGTTGGATGCAGGGATTTATGTGAATACAAAAAATCAAGAGGCAGTGATGCGGGACGGCAGCATACTGGAATATTGCCGTTTAAAGGAAATCACCATTCAGGCATGGTCACCGTTTCAGTATGGGATGTTCGAGGGCACATTTCTAGGAAATGATAAGTTCCGGCAGCTGAATGAAAAGCTGGAGCAGATTGCAGTCCGGTACGGTGTGACAAGCACTGCGGCAGCAGCGGCATTTCTTTTACGGCATCCGGCCAAGATCCAGGTAATTGCAGGGACAACGAATCCAAATCGCTTAAAGGAAATTTGCCAGGCGGATACATTTGAACTTACCAGAAAGGAATGGTATGAGATTTATTGTGCGGCTGGACATACCCTTCCATAGTGCCCCGTATTCAGTGAAAAGGAGGTGGCGATACATGAAAAAGGGGGTTATTGCACGGCTGAAAAAGAACCGCTGGATGTATATCATGCTGATTCCAGGAATCCTTTATTATATTGTTTTCCGGTTTAGCCCGATGTTTGGTTTGATTTCTGCGTTTCAGAATTATCAGCCGTTTCTTGGTTTCACAAAAAGTCCGTGGGTAGGTGCTGCTCATTTTCAGCGGCTGTTTCGTGAGCCGGTATTCTGGAGATTGATGAAAAACACGTTTATTTTAGGGCTGATGAATATTCTGCTGTTTTTTCCGCTTCCCATTATTCTTGCGTTGATGATCAATGAGGTAAAGAACCGATTTTATAAAAATACCATACAGACAATTGTCTATGTTCCGCATCTGGTATCCTGGGTGGTTGTAGCATCTCTAACCTATACGTTTTTTACCACTGAGGGCGGGTTGGTGAATGAGATCTTGAAGTCGCTGGGAATGAATCCTGTTAATCCGCTGCTTTCTGCAAATGCGTTTCGGCCTATGATTTTGCTGCAGATGATCTGGAAGGAGTCTGGATGGGGCACCATTTTATTTTTATCAGCGATTGCAAGCATTGATTCAGAGCTTTATGAGGCGGCAAGAGTGGACGGAGCCGGGCGCTGGCAGCAGCTAAAGTATTTGACCTTCCCTGGAATTAAAAGTACTGTGGTTACTATGCTGATCCTGCGCATCGGTCAGTTTCTGGACACCGGTTTTGAACAGATCATGCTGATGCTGAATGCAGTTAATCGAAGCGCAGGAGAGGTTTTTGATACCTATATCTATGAAATGGGAATCGTAGGCGGACAGTTCAGCTATTCGGCAGCAGTAGGACTGTTCAAGTCCTTGATTGCGCTGACACTGGTGCTGACTGCCAATACCATTGCCAAAAAGCTGGGTGAGGAAGGTCTTTATTAGGAGGAATGACAGTGAAAAAACAAAAAATCAGACAGAGTATGGGGAGCAGGGTATTTGATATTGTCAATGTTGCGGTATTGGGGTTAGTAGCAGTGATTATGCTGGTTCCGTTTATTCATGTCATGGCAGCCTCTTTCACCTCTGTGGAGGAATATCTGTCGAAGGATTTTATTCTATTTCCCACCACATTTTCTCTGGAGTCGTATCGATATATTTTTTCGACCGGTACCATCCTGCATGGTCTGATGGTGTCATCTCTTGTCACAATTGCAGGAACCTGCATGAATCTGCTGATGTCTGTGCTGACAGCCTACCCGCTGGCGCACAGGGATCTGTTCGGACGAAAAGTGATGATTATGCTGGTGATCTTTACACTGATGTTCAACGGTGGCATGATACCAATGTTTATTGTTGTACAGAAGCTGGGGCTGCTGAATTCCTATGCCTCTCTGATTCTGCCTTATGTGATCAGTTCGTTCAATCTGATGCTGTTTAAGAATTATTTTCAGGAGCTTCCGGTTGAGCTGGAGGAAGCTGCAAAGATGGATGGCTATAATGATCTGAGCATTTTGTTTTTGATTATATTGCCATTGTCTAAGCCGCTGTTGGCTACCTTTGCCATTATCTTTGGAGTGGAACACTGGAATTCCTGGTTTAATGCTATGCTGTATCTTAGTGATTCTGGAAAATGGCCCATACAGGTCATTCTGCGTCAGATTGTGCTCAGTGCTTCTGAGGTGGGAGATGCGATGGGAGGAGCAAACTTTATTCCTCCGGCAACCGTCCGGATGTGTACGATCGTAGTTGCCACACTTCCGATTCTCTGTATTTATCCATTTCTGCAAAAATATTTTACCAAGGGGCTGCTTGTGGGGTCTGTAAAGGGTTGAGAAAACAATAAAAACGAAAGTGAAAATTAATAAAGGAGATGAATTTATGTATCACAAAAATCGAAGGAAACGAATGAAGGCACTTCTCTGCATCGCAGCATGCAGTATCAGCGTGATTACCGGCTGCGGGAATGGGTCAAAGGAAACGGCTGCTTCATCCG
This sequence comes from Lachnospiraceae bacterium, assembly GCA_030537215.1. GTDB lineage: Bacteria > Bacillota > Clostridia > Lachnospirales > Lachnospiraceae > Caccovicinus. The sequence goes on along the minus strand of JAUNOF010000040.1, from coordinate 15,209 downwards.
GGACGGAAACGCCTGCGATGCAGACGAACGAAAAGGAAAATCGGCCGAAAATTTCGATTATGCTTCCGCTTTATTATTCAGAGGCGCCGAAAGCGGGAAATGAGCTGGAACAGAAAATCATGGATTTTACCGGTGTGGAGGTGGAGTTTATTTTTACTCCCAGCAGTACTTATAATGAAAAGGTGAACCTGATGATTACCTCCAATGATGTGCCAAATGTGATCGGTATTTTGGATCCCAAGGCATCGGTTTATGTTAATGCTGCTCAGGCAGGGATGTTCTGGGGGCTGAATGAGTATATGGATCGGACGGAATATTTAAAGAATCATTATGATGAGCAGACACTCAAAAACGCATCCATCAATGGCGAACTGTACGGTTTGCCTCGCGGCAGGCCATTGACTCGTGATGGAATTATTTACCGGAAGGACTGGGCAGAAAAACTGGGACTGGAAATAGAACAGCCAATGACGGTGGACAAAATTTATGAAATGATTAAGGCGTTTGCAACGCAGGATCCGGACGGCAATGGCGTGGATGATACCTACGGAGTCCTGGTGGGGGTCAATGAGTCGGGCATGATCCGAGGCGATATGACGCAGATGCTGGATATTGCGTTTGGTGGCGGCAACGGATGGTTGGAGCAAGGCGGGCAGCTGATTCCTACGTTTATGACAGAGGCACATAAAAAGACACTTAACTTTATGAAACGTCTTTATGATGAGGGCCTGATGAATACGGACTTTGCAACTGTGCAATCCTCCCAGTTTTACGAGCTTTTAGATCGTGAGAAGGCAGGAATCTATTTTGAAACTCTGACAGATGCACACGAACGTTTGGATACGGTAGTAGCTCAGGTGCAGTCCAGAGATCCAGAGCTGGCTGAGTTGGAAGCAGCGGATGCAAAGATGGAAATTTTTGATACCATTTATCAGATCCAGGATGAAAACGGAGAACTGCGTGCATGCACCCAGTCTGGTTTCAATGGTGTTTTTGCAATTGCAAAAACAAGTAATAAGACGGAGGAGGATCTGCTTACTGTATTAAATTTTTTTGATAAGATGGACAGCCCGGAGGGACAGGCGATTATTGAATGGGGAATTGAAGGCAGACATTTTGAGTATGTGGATGGAGTGGCGACGCAGACAAAGGATTCCCAGCTTTTCAGCTCTGAAGTACAGCCTTACTGGCAGCTGTTTTGTACAAATCGTGTTGTGGACCGCTCGGCCATTCAGGGAAATGTGGCTCCGATGTATACCAAGGTTTATGCGGAAATGGAGTCCCTGATGCCATACGCAGTATACAATCCAATCGTTCCGCTGATTTCGGATACTTATTCTATTAACGGATCAAGCTTAGATAAAATAATATATGACGCTACTACAAAATATATTATGGGACTGATTGATGAGGATGGATGGGATGAAGCGGTAGAACAATGGAGAAGAAGCGGCGGAGATCAGGTAATTGAGGAATATACCGCGCAATATTTTGAAGAATAATAGTCTGATTTGAGAAATAGTGACAAACGGTATTTGATTGGGGCGAACACGTATGGCGGCATGGTTACAGAAAATGATTCCTTCAGGATATGTCAGAAAGCTGGTATTGTTTGGCGTGCTATTAGGATGCCTGCCGGTTATTGCAATTGGAGCTTTTTCTTATTCTAAGACGGCTGATATGCTAAAGGAGAAAAATTTACAAAAGAATCGGCAGTCAATTTTGCAGACACAGAGTTATGTAGAATATATACTGATGAACTCGGATGAAATACTCCGATCCTTCATTACATCCAGGAATGTTCAGCTGGCAATGCAGAGTGATCTGCGGGGTGCGGATTTTATTTATTTCCAGGAGGTAAGCAGGCAGTTGTCATCTGCGGTTCCGTTTGATGTTGCCAATACCGATATTTGTCTGGTCAATTACCGATACAATTGGGTATTGAACAGCAATGGATTGTACCGATTGGACGAGGCAATGTTCGGAGATCTGTATCGTGCTTACGGCGATTTACCGCAGGTTTCTGCCTGGGTTCCGTATTTTGACACATTACCGAAGAATCAGGTAGTCTATGATTATTTTTTTTCAGGGAACGCGGTAAATTTGGTAAAAAAGATCCCGCTTAATTCCATTTTGCCTACCGGGATTGCAGTGATCAAGATTCCGTGTGAGTATTTAAATCAGACGTTGACCGTGGAGGCGGCAGAAAATGGTGCTTTAATATTAGATGATCAGTTTCGGGTGATCGCTTCCACGAATTCGGAATCTGTGGGGGAATCGTATCAGGACTCCCAATTGGCTTCCTGTATCAAGGCACAGGAGATGTTTGAGCTGGAGATAGATAAAGAAAGATATAGTGTGATTGCATCCAGATCGGAATATAACGGATGGTATTACGTTTCTCTTGTATCCATATCGGATGTGCTGCATGACTCAAAGGTGATTCGGCAGTTTACTGCGGTTGTTGCTATGGTCTGTTTGTTTGCAGTGCTGGTGATTTCCATACTGGGCTCTCGGTGGATGTATCAGCCAATTTACAGTCTTTACCAAGAATTGCTGGACCCCATGTATGATGAAGCGGATGAAGAGGTGCGGGACGAGTTTGCCTTTATCCGGAAACAGATATCGGCACTGATCATGAGCATGTCCAGTCCGCCGGAACGGACGCAGGCACAGCTTCGCCAGCTTAAAGAATATTTTACAATTAAAATTTTGTTAGGTGATTGGAATCAGACGGAGCTGGAACAGAAGCTTTCTTTATTCGAATCAGAAACGAAAGAAATATCCAAGCGGGTAGTGGTGATCCAATGCGACAGTTTGGATCATGCGGGCTACCTGGATCAGGATTCTGATATTTTGATGTTCGCAATCAATAATGTTGCCAGTGAGCTGCTGGAATACTGTACTTTGCTTACTCCGGTTATCGTAATGCAGTCACAGGTGACGATCGTGAAAAGTCCTAAAGAAGAAGAGGAGAAATTTAAAGCCGCTTTGCTCAGGACGGTACAGTCAATTCAAAAGAATGTCACCCAATATTTCGGCGTTTCAGTCAGTGTGGGTATCAGCAGATCGTTTGAGGATTACAAAATGGCGGCAAATGCCTTTCAGGAAGGACTGGAAGCTCTGAAATACCGGATCAAGCAGGGAAGCAATACGATCGTATTTTTCGAAGAGGTGCAAATTAAGCAGCATGCTGCGCCGTTTTCTTATTTGAAATCTCAGCAGGAGCTGATACAGGCAGTAAAAAGCTTTGACACAGATAGGGCATTTTACTGGCTAGAACTGTTTTTGGATGATGTTTTCCAGATGCAGGTCAGTCATTTGGAGTATCAGGTTCCGGCTGCAGGACTATTGACTGAGCTGATTTTAGCTATGCAGGAGGCAGGAGCAGAAGATAGCATTTCTCATAACGGGCAGAAGTCATTGTTTGAACAGCTGTTTGAGCTGAAGACGAGAGAGGAAATTCATTTTTGGTTTTGTAATGTTATTATTGAGCCGTTTGTGAGGAGTCTTTGCGAGATCCATGAAAGCCAAAGCAAAAAGCTGGCAGAAGAAATGATTGCCATGGTACAGGAGTGCTATGATCAGGAGTTGTCACTGGAAATTTGTGCAGCACAGATGAATTATCATCCTGGTTATCTGCGGCGTGTATTCTTAAAGGAAACCGGCGAAAACTTTGGTGAATACCTGACCGCATACCGGATGGAAATTGCGAAGACCTGGCTTCAGGAGGGAGATATGCGGGTGTTTGATATTGCACAAAGGCTGCAGTACAGTAATTCACAGAATTTTATCCGTTGCTTTAAAAAGTATACCGGATATACTCCGGGACAATATCGGAAACAATACAGAGAATTATAATTATAATAATGAAGGGATTTAATGCGATGGAACTTAAAAAGCTGAAATTGTTTATCAACGGACGTTATGTGGAATCAAGAACAAAACAGTACCGGGATGTATATAATCCCAGCACTGGAGAGGTGACAGCACAATGCCCCTGCTGTACGCAGCAGGAAATAGAAGAAGCGATCGCAGCGGCAAAAGCAGCCTTTCCAGGCTGGTCCAATACGCCTGCCATGAAGCGTGCGCAGATTCTTTATCGGGTGCGCGAGCTGCTTATAGAGCATATGGAGGAGCTGACAATGCTGGTAGCTCATGAGAACGGAAAGGTGTTGGAGGAGGCGAGGGGCGATGTACTGAAGGCAAAGGAGCCTACCGAGCTGGCATGCCAGATTCCTACATTGATGATGGGAGAGAGCCTGATGGACGCTTCTACCGGTATTGATACGGTTTTGTACCGGGAACCCATTGGTGTGTTTGTCGGAATTGTTCCATTTAATTTTCCTGCTATGATCCCTATGGGATGGATGACCCCGTTGTGCGTAGCAAGCGGAAATTGCATCATTTTAAAGGTATCCAGTACAACGCCGCGCACTGCACTGCGGATTGCAGAGTTGTATAAAGAAGCGGGGCTTCCGGATGGGGTTCTCAATGTTGTTACCTGCTCACGCACAGAGGCAGAGATCTTCCTGCGGCATCCCGATGTGAGAGGAATCACCTTTGTGGGTACGACAGATGTGGGAAGGCATATTTATTCTACTGCGGCGGCAAGCGGCAAGCGTGTTCAGGCATTGTGTGAAGCCAAAAATCATGCGTTGGTGCTGGAGGATGCCCCCATTGAGCGTACTGCGGCGGGAATTGTTAATGCCGCCTTTGGCTGTGCCGGTGAACGCTGTATGGCTTTACCGGTAGTCTGTGTCCAAGAAAGCATCGCAGATGCCCTGGTGGAGGCTTTGGTTCGACAGGCTGGAAAGCTGAAGGTAGGACCGGCATATGATAAGACATCACGCCTGGGACCAGTGATAACAGAAAAACATCGGTTGGAAATTATCAGATGGATTGAAAAAGGAATTCAGGAGGGAGCAACGGTGGCCCTAGATGGGCGTGGCTTGATTGTGCCAGGCTATGAAAACGGTTTTTACCTTGGTCCGACCATCTTAGATCATGTAGGACATGACACAGAAATCGGAAATCATGAAATTTTTGGCCCGGTACTCTGCATGAAACGGGTGAAGGATTTTGAAGAGGGGCTGGCTGTCATGAATCGAAATCCATTTGCCAATGGGTCTGTCATTTTTACACAGAGCGGATATTTTGCACGGGAATTTCAAAGGAGAACCGATGGAGGAATGGTTGGCATTAATGTAGGAATTCCAGTACCCATCGGTATTTTCCCCTTCAGCGGACATAAGAATTCATTTTTCGGCGATTTGCATTGCCTGGGCAAGGATTCTGTCCGGTTTTACACGGAATCAAAATCTGTAACAACAAGATGGTTTAATGAGGAAGAAGGCGGAAATACAAAGGTTTCTACCTGGGACGGGACGATTTAGAATATGGATTTTGTATGATGGCTATAATCTTTTTATAATACAATTGAAAAGAATCACATTCAGAGCAGTTCTGGTTTTTTCAGAACTGCTCTTTTGGGCTGCGCTGAAGCTGAAACATTCCGGATGAATTCATTCGTCAAAATGTGAACGTGTCAGTACACGAACCTGGTCTGGCCGCGCAGCATCTCCAATAAAAACGCGCTGGGGCGGATCAGAATTATGCCGCTTTATGATCTTAGGGCCGATATCTAGGGAATTAACCGATTTTGGCCGCTGGTGTTTCTGTAACCAACCGGGATTCATTTCGTAATAATATCTGAAAAGTAATTTCGGCAGAAAAGAAATGGCCGATAGGAAACGGGAGGTTTGAGATGAAAATAGCAGTATACAGCAGCGATCTGGAATGGAATGCGTATATGGAATCCTGCTTTCGAATGTGCGAGGAGGTGATGGTTCCTATGGAGGTGGATTTTTTAAACTCAGAGGGGACCTTTTGGAATCAGGTAGCAGGAAACCGATATGACCTGGTTATTGTGTATGGGGAACCTCGCCTGAGAGTCAGCCGGGGAAATTTCTTAAATTCTATGGAGCAGCTCTGGGGAGAACTTACAAGGGAAGAGACAAAGCATGTATGGCAGTTTGGAAGAAAAACGGTAGCATTAGGAGAGCATGAGATCTATTATATTGACTCCTTGAAGAAGGCCGTCAGCGTCTATACAGCCAGAGAAGGCTACCGGATCCGTACCAGCATGAAGCAGGAGGAGGAGGCATTCCCAAAAGAGCGGTTCAGCAGGATCCACCGGAACTGTCTGGTGAATCTGGAGCATGTACAGCATATGGGAGGGGATTACCTGGTGATGAAAAATGGAGTTCGTCTGGATATCAGCGCCAGAAGAAAAAAGCAGGTGAAGGAACAGCTCCTCTGCTTTCAGAGGAAGGCGAAAAGCCGCTGCGGAAGGATCCAGGAGGCAGAGGCGGAACGAAACGCCTTTTAAAACCTGCAAATCGTTGTCGAATCTTGCGGTGAAATGGGCTTGCTGGTAAGCTTTTCGCAGAATGTGTCGAAAATCTGTTTTTTCTTGCGATGCGTTTGATCCAGCAGCCATTCCGCCTGCTGCATGAGCTCCGGCGTAAATATGGGGCGCCGGAGGTTCTTTCATGAAGGGATTTAAAAAATGATCTTTCATGAAGAGATTTAAAAAATGATTGACAAGAGGGAATGGCTATGATATAGTTTAACGGTATGAGCAAACGCCGGGACTCGGCTTTTGGCATCTCCAGCCCCAGCTTAGTCCATGGTGAGAATTTAGAGAATTATAAGGAGGAAATCAAGATGATTTCAAAGGAAAAGAAGGCAGCTATCATCGCTGAGTACGGCAGAAAGCCAGGCGATACCGGATCTCCAGAGGTTCAGATCGCTATTTTATCTGCAAGAATCGCAGAGTTAACCGAGCACTTAAAGAGCAACCCGAAGGACCATCACTCCAGACGTGGTATGTTAATGATGGTAGGTCAGAGACGTGGTTTATTAAACTACTTAAAGAAAACCGACCTGGAAGGTTATCGTGCATTAATCGTAAAGTTAGGCATCAGAAAGTAATCTTTTTAAGAGTAGGGTGGAGTTTTCTCCACCCTATTGTGATTACAAAAGATGTAAGGAAACGAGTCCGGCTTTGTGTCAGAGATGCCGGAACCTTGTATGGTAAAAATCAAGTCCCGGAAGGGCCACGTCAGAAGGAGATATTCCGAGACCGCTGAAGTGGATATGGAGCAGCAGGGATCAGGCTGGAGCTGCCGCCATATGGAAACAAGTTTCGTGTCCAGTTCAGTAGTTTCGGGGTCTTCTGTACGATCATGGCAGGATTTTCTGGGCATCATAAGAAAATCAAGTGTTCAAATATAGTAAAGGAGACGAATCATGGCAAAAGAGTATAAGAGTTACAGCATGGAGCTGGCTGGCCGTACCCTGACTGTAGATATCGGCAGAGTGGCAGCTCAGGCAAATGGTGCAGCGCTGATGCATTACGGCGACACCGTGTTACTGGCAACCGCAACCGCTTCTGAGAAGCCAAGAGACGGGATTGACTTCTTCCCTCTGTCTGTAGAGTACGAGGAGAAGATGTATTCCGTAGGCAAGATCCCAGGAGGATTTAATAAGAGAGAGGGCAAGGCAGCCGAGAATGCCGTTCTTACCTGCCGCGTGATCGACCGCCCCATGCGTCCTTTGTTTCCAAAGGATTACCGCAATGATGTTCTGTTAGATAACCTGGTGCTGTGTGTGGATCAGGATGCCTCCCCAGAGCTGTTAGCAATGTTAGGTTCTTCCCTGGCAACCTGCATTTCCGACATTCCATTTGATGGTCCCTGCGCTGCAACCCAGATGGGTCTGATTGACGGCCAGCTGATCGTGAATCCCACCAATGCACAGAAGCAGGTATCCGAACTGGCGCTGACCGTAGCTTCCACCCGTGAGAAGGTAATCATGATCGAGGCTGGCGCGAAGGAAGTGCCGGAGGATGTTATGATCAAGGCGATCTATGAGGCTCACGACATCAACCAGACTATTATCGCATTCTTTGATAAGATTATTGCAGAGTGCGGTAAGGAGAAGCACACTTATGAGTCCTACGCAGTTCCGGAGGAGCTGTTTGCACGGATCAAGGAAGTGGTTCCTCAGGAGGAGATGGAGGAAGCGGTATTTACCGATGAGAAGCAGAAGCGGGAGGAGAATATCGCAAGGATTACGGAACGCCTGGAGGAAGCCTTTGCTGAGGATGAGGAAGCGCTGGCAATGCTGGGCGATGCCATCTATCAGTATGAGAAGAAGACTGTCCGCAAGATGATCTTAAAGGATCACAAGAGACCGGACGGCCGTCAGATCAATGAGATCCGCCCGCTGGCTGCAGAGGTAGATCTGCTGCCCAGAGTTCACGGCTCCGGTATGTTTACCCGCGGACAGACTCAGATCATGAATATCTGTACGCTGGCTCCTCTGTCTGAAGTGCAGAAGGTAGACGGTCTGAATGAATTTGTTACAGAAAAGCGCTATATGCATCACTATAATTTCCCAGGCTATTCCGTCGGTGAGGCGAAAGCAAGCCGCGGACCGGGACGCCGGGAGATCGGTCACGGAGCATTGGCAGAGAGAGCGCTGCTTCCGGTGATTCCTTCCATTGAGGAATTCCCATATGCCATCCGTACCGTATCAGAAACCATGGAATCCAACGGTTCTACTTCTCAGGCATCCGTATGTGCATCCTCCCTGTCTCTGATGGCAGCAGGTGTGCCGATCAAGGATATGGTTGCCGGAATTTCCTGCGGTCTGGTAACTGGCGATACCGATGACGATTATCTGGTACTGACGGATATCCAGGGTCTGGAGGACTTCTTTGGAGATATGGACTTTAAGGTAGCTGGTACCCACAAGGGAATTACCGCCATCCAGATGGATATTAAGATCCACGGCCTGACCCGCCCGATCGTGGAGGAGGCAATCGCAAGAACCAGAGAAGCCAGAATGTATATCATGGATCAGGTTATGGCTCCGGTTATCGCAGAACCTCGCAAGGAATTAAGCAAGTATGCTCCAAAGATTGAAACCATCACCATTGACCCGGCTAAGATCGGCGATGTTGTAGGCAAGCAGGGCAAGGTGATTAATAAGATCATTGAGGAAACCGGCGTTAAAATCGATATCAGCGATGAGGGCAATGTATCTGTATGCGGAACTGATGCAGCGATGATCAAGAAGGCCATCAAGATCATCGAGAGCATTGTAACCGATATCGAAGCAGGTATGGTAATGACCGGAACGGTAGTCCGCATCATGAATTTCGGTGCGTTCGTTCAGCTGGCTCCAAATAAGGATGGTATGATCCACATTTCCAAGCTGTCTGACAAGAGAGTGGGCAAGGTTGAGGATGTAGTCAATATCGGTGATGAGGTTACCGTAAAGGTAATTGAGGTGGACAAGATGGGACGCATCAACCTGAGCATGAAGCCAGGCGACCTGGCCGATAAGGAGAAGGCTCCGAGGGCGTAAGCTTTTGTCTTGTTTCGCAAGGAAAGTGCGTCCTTTGAAACAAAAAACGTTTTGTGAGGAAGAGATGAAACGGCGCAGCAGGCGCCGGGATGTGATAGACGGGCTCCGCTTAAGACTGGCGGGGCCTGTTTCTATTTGGATGACAGGAGTAACTGTTCAGTACCCTCACAGTTACAAGCAAAAATCCATTGAAAATCGCCTGCGGCGATGGGATTTTTGCTTTCCATTCCGCGTTTTCTTACGGTCAGCGCAGCAAGTGCGCAGACCTACTGAACAGTTACTGGCAGGAAACATTTTAGGCGGAAGCTTTCAATTTTACAAATCTTCTCAGGATTGTAAGAAAGTTGTAATAAGGAGAGCGGTTGAAATATGCTATAATTCAAAGGTCGTAAGTGATTTCAAATGAATTTTACCGGTAACCTGCAGGTAACTGCCAGCAGGAATCGGTTGACATCGAGGATTAGGAGGAAAGGACTTCATGAAGAATTACCATAGATGGGCGGCGCTGGCTGGAGCGGCCATGCTGGCGGTATCCAGTGTTACTACTGCCTGGGCAGATGAGAGCAGCCAGACGGGAGCGACTGCGGATACTGCCATCCAGGTACCTGCATTTGATTTGGAACAGAGCGGGGGCACAGGCGTATCCGGCCCCACAGCAGCAGATGGGATAAATTCCGGCGCAGAGCAGACAACAGCGCCTCAGGGCGTGGTATCAAGTGATGGACCACAGCAGGGGGGTGACAGTTCTGGAGCGCAAGCAGACGGCAGTACAGCGGTTAGTGAGCCGGGAGATGCTTCCGGGGGACAGACATCTGGCACCGCAGCAGGTCAGCCGGGGGATAGCTCTGCACAGACACCCAGCCAGCCCACAGCGCCGTCCGGTACAGGAACTACCAGCTCCAGCCGCGTGATCCGGGTAAACGGTGATGCATCAGCGGCAGCAGCCTCCAGTCAGAATTCATCTGCAGGAACGGCTTCCTCCGGTATCGATTATTCCCTTGGACCTGGCGCCTTTTATCAGCAGCCCCAGCAGACCCAGGATGATCAGCAGTCAGTTCCTGCAGAAAATATTCAGATTTTTGATGTGACCAATAATCCAATTGTGCAGACAGTGGAAAAGTATTCCTACGACCAGATGGTACAGGATATTACGCTGCTGAAGCAGCGGTATTCCAATTACATGCAGGTCAACACCATCGGAACCTCTCTGGATGGAAGGGCCATGTATGACTGCATCATCGGCAACCCGGCAGCATCCAAGCATATCCTGATCCAGGGCGGCATTCACGGCAGAGAGTATCTGAATCCTATGCTGATGATGCAGCAGATGGAGATGGCGCTGGCAAACTACAGCACCGGCTCCTTCCATGATGTGCCGCTGTCTACTATGTTCAGCCAGGTGGCAGTTCATTTCGTGCCTATGACTAATCCGGACGGTGTCACCATCAGCCAGTTCGGCATGGATGGGATCCGGTCCCAGCAGCTAAAGGATGCCATTGGAACCTGCTACGTGATGGATACGGCGGCTGGACGTACCACTGCTGACCCGGGAACTTACTTAAGCAGGTGGAAGGCCAATGCACAGGGTGTGGATCTGAATCTGAATTTCGATGCGCTGTGGTCGGATGTGTATTCCACGGAGTTTCCATCCTATTCCGGATATAAGGGAACTGCCCCAGGGACGGAGCCAGAGACCCAGGCAATGATGAATTTATATAATTCCCAGTATCCATGGAAGGCTGTGATCCATTATCATTCGATGGGAGATGTGATTTATTGGGATATTTTGGGAAATAAGGTGCAGGCAGAATCTTCCGAGCTGGCAAATCTGATGTCCGCCGTAACTGGCGGATACCGCATCCTTCCTTCTGAGGGCGGCGGCGGATACAAGGATTGGATCCAGCTGGGCAGCAATCCGGTTCCAAGCGTGACGCTGGAGACGGGAACGGTTGCCTGCCCCATGCCCCTGTCGGAATATGAAACGATTTGGACGCAGAACCGGCTGACCTGGGCCTATGCTATGGAGTGGGTGATGGGAAGATAGAATAAGAGTAACGGTTAGGGAACTCAGTTACGAATAAAATCGGAATCAGGGTTGACAAATGGTGTGAAATTTCATACTATGAAGATAGCGTAACTGTGAGGGTACTGAATAGTTACAAGATAGCTTAAAAAAGAAAGGAAGTGAAGCAGAGATGGAAGGCCGAAGTAGCAGGATGGAAGCAGAAAGTTATGGTCACGAACGGAGTTGGAGGAGCATCCAGCTGCAGCCAGATTGGAGAGGCAGCCTTTTCAGACTGCTTCACGGCTGCGGCTGTTCTTTGGCGGGCTGTATCGATAGGATGATTTATCGATAGGGCTGATTTTAGCATGTTCATGACTGCTGTTATCCATCTGAAAAAGAAGGGTGACAGCTTTTTTGTTTCCATCTGACTCTGGCTGTAAGTCAGAAAACGCTGGCAGAGGGCGCGGCCCGAGGCTGGCAGAAGGAGAAAAAATTAAGGCAACCGGGATAGCTGCAAGGGTACAAAAGCGGCTGTGGGACCACAGGAATCTGGAACGGTTGCCAATCAGATGGAAAGGAGTGAAGTGCAATGCAGAAGGTATTGGACATGGAGAAGCTGATTCAGCTTGCGGATGGGAAGCAGTTTCGGATCCTGAAGGAGATTTTGTCGATCATGAATGAGGCAGATGTGGCTGCATTTCTGCAGGAGCTGAGCCTGGAGCAGATGACCTTGATATTCCGCACGCTGCCCAAGGAGCTGGCGGCAGAGGTATTTGCCAATCTGGAAGTGGATGAACAGCAGCATATCATCAATCAGATTACAGACCGGGAGATCAACAATATTATTGAGGAGCTGTATGTGGATGATGCAGTAGATATGCTGGAGGAATTGCCGGCTACACTGGTGAGGCGGATCCTGCAGAATGCATCGCCGGATACCAGAAACCTGATTAATCAGTTCCTCAACTATCCGGACAACAGCGCTGGCAGCATCATGACGGCAGAGTATGTGGGACTGAAGAAGGATATGACGGTGGAACAGGCCTTTGCCTACATTCGAAAGCATGGGGTAGATAAGGAAACTATTTACACCTGCTATGTGATGGATGCAAAGCGGACGCTGGAGGGAGTAGTGACGGTGAAGGATCTGCTGATGAATCCTTATGAGGCATGTCTTGGGGATATTATGGACCGCAATGTGATCAAGGCAGTTACCACAGAAGATCAGGAGGCTGTAGCAGAGCGGTTTTTAAAGTATGACCTGCTTTCGCTGCCTGTGGTAGACAGCGAGAATCGTCTGGTGGGCATCGTGACGGTAGACGATATCGTGGATGTTCTGGAAGAGGAAGCCACGGAGGACTTTGAAAAGATGGCGGCTATGCATCCCAGCGAAAAGCCTTATTTAAAGACAGGTGTTTTTGAACTGGCGAAAAACCGGATCATGTGGCTGCTGATCCTGATGATAAGCAGTATGGTCACAGGAGGAATCCTGGCACGGTATGAGGCTGCATTTGCAGTGCTTCCCCTGCTGGTTACCTTTATTCCTATGCTGACGGACACCGGAGGAAACGCAGGCAGTCAGTCCAGCACCCTGATTATCCGCGGCATGGCAGTAAATGAGATCCAGCCCCGGGACGGATTTAAGGTGCTCTGGAAGGAGCTGCGGGTAGGTTTGATGGTAGGAGCCGTTTTAGGTGCTGCCAATTTCATCCAGCTGATCCTGCGCTATCCCGGCCAGTGGATGGTATGCCTGACTGTGGTATTAAGCCTTTTGGTAACGGTAGTACTGGCAAAAACCATCGGCGGCCTTCTGCCCATCGCAGCCCGCAGCCTGAAGCTGGATCCGGCCATTATGGCAGCGCCGCTGATCACCACCATCGTGGATGCCATAAGCTTAGTGGTTTATTTTCAGTTAGCAGTGAAGCTTCTTCATCTTTCATAAAGAAGTCTTAAAAATCCCGGTTGGAAGGCATTGTCATTTAAAATTCTTTGATTTATAATGTATGGAGCATGAATGTTTCATTTTTGCAAAAAATAAGCGCAATCATAATTTTTAGGAGAGTAGGAGCATGAAAGTAAGGACCAGATATGCACCCAGTCCAACCGGGCGGATGCATGTAGGAAATTTGAGAACAGCATTATACGCATATTTAATCGCAAAGCATGAGGGCGGGGATTTTCTTCTCCGCATTGAGGATACGGATCAGGAACGCTATGTAGAAGGGGCAACCGAGATCATTTACCATACCCTTCAGGAAACCGGGCTGATCCACGATGAAGGACCGGATAAGGACGGCGGCTGCGGCCCCTATGTGCAGAGTGAGCGCCAGAAGGCTGGTATTTATCTGGAGTATGCCAAGAAGCTGGTGGAGAAGGGGGAGGCTTATTACTGCTTCTGTACGCCGGAGCGGCTGGAAAGCTTAAAGCATGAGGTGAATGGGGAAATGATCATGAATTATGATAAGCATTGCCTTCACCTTTCCAAGGAAGAAGTGGAAGCCAACTTAAAGGCAGGAATTCCTTATGTAATCCGCCAGAACAATCCCACAGAGGGAACGACCACCTTCCATGATGAGATTTACGGCGATATCACGGTAGATAATGGGGAGCTGGATGACATGGTTCTGATCAAGTCAGACGGATATCCCACCTACAATTTTGCCAATGTGGTGGATGATCATCTGATGGGTATCACCCATGTAGTCCGGGGCAATGAGTATTTATCCTCCTCCCCAAAATATAACCGTTTGTACGATGCTTTCGGCTGGGAGGTGCCGGTTTACGTTCATTGTCCGCTGATCACCAACGAGGAGCATCAGAAGTTAAGCAAGAGAAGCGGCCATTCTTCCTATGAGGATCTGATTGACCAGGGCTTTTTAACAGAGGCTGTGGTAAACTATGTGGCTCTTCTGGGCTGGTCTCCGGAGGGAAATCATGAGATCTTTACCCTGGAAGAGATGGTAAAGGAGTTTGACTTCCGCCGTATGAGCAAGTCGCCTGCAGTGTTTGATATGACCAAGCTGAAGTGGATGAACGGCGAATATATGAAGGCCATGGATGGGGACAAGTTCTATGAGATGGCGCTGCCCTACATCAAGGAAGTGATCCACAGGGAACTTGATTTTAAGAAGATCGCAGCGATGGTAAAGACAAGGATCGAGGTATTTCTGGATATTGCAGGCCATATCGACTTTTTTGAGGAGATGCCGGAGTATGATGTGTCCATGTATCAGCACAAGAAGATGAAATCTACGCCGGAGACCTCTCTTAAGGTTCTGCAGGAGGTTCTGCCGATTCTGGAGGGGCAGGAGGATTACAGCAACGATGCTCTGTATCAGGCGCTGATGGCTTATGTGAGTGAGAATGGCTATAAAACCGGCTTTGTTATGTGGCCCATCCGCACGGCAGTATCCGGAAAGCAGATGACCCCAGCCGGAGCAACGGAGATCATGGAGGTGCTGGGCAAGGAGGAATCGTTGAAGCGGATCCGTGCCGGAATTGAAAAATTGCAGCAGGTGTAAGCAAAATACCTTTTGAGCCCAATATCATAAATTAGAAGTAACTATTCAGAACGGCGGGAAATCAGACGGAAAAAGATGCGTTAAGCTTGCTTATAAGCAGCTTTTTATGGCTGATTTCACATCGGAGGAATCTCCGATGCTTCTTGTCCGGCAAAGCCGGGCAAGAAGATGCCCCGTTCTGAACAGTTACAATTAGAAACAGATAAGAGGAGTGCAGATGCCATTTAATGAAGCACAGTCCCAGG
>JAUNOF010000039.1:20143-22282 GCA_030537215.1 Lachnospiraceae bacterium | reverse complement strand
CCCATCTGCTTTGCCACCTCAGCAGCAAAATCTTCGTTCTTCTTCTCCATACCCTCACCAGTCTCATAGCGAAGGAACTTAGCGATCTTGATGTTAGCGCCATTTGCCTTAGCAACCTGTGCTACATACTGGCTTACGGACTGCTTGCCGTCCTCTGCCTTTACATAAACCTGATCTAAGAGGCAGATTTCCTTCAGTTCCTTGTTGATACGGCCCTGAATCATGCCCTGGATTACCTTCTCTGGCTTGGAAGCTTCCTTTGGATCGTTCTGAATCTGAGCCATCAGGATTTCCTTCTCATGGTTGATGAACTCCTCGCTTACTTCGCTGCGGTCAGTATACTGAGGTCTTAATGCTGCTGCCTGCATTGCTACGTTTCTGGCCATTTCTTTCACAGCATCGTTTACTACATCCGTTTCAACAGCTACTAAAACGCCGATCTTGCCGCCTGCATGAATGTAGGAAGCTACGAAGCCGTTCTCTACAGAAAGCTTCTCATAACGACGAATGTTCATGTTCTCACCGATGATGGAGATCTGGGAGGATAATGCTTCCTTAACGGTTAAGGAGGTATCCTTCTCCCAAGCCTCAGCCATGAACTCGTCCATATTAGCTGCAGTGGACTTTAATGCCTGTGCTGCAACGTCAGCTGCGTAGGTGCGGAACTTCTCGTTCTTTGCTACGAAGTCAGTCTCTGCATTAACCTCTACAACAACTGCGGTCTTCTCATCAGCGGTTGCATCGGTAATTACGATACCTTCTGCTGCGATACGGCCAGCCTTCTTAGCTGCGCCTGCCAGACCCTTTTCTCTTAAGAACTCTACTGCCTTATCCATATCACCGTCGGTAGCTGCAAGAGCCTTCTTGCAATCCATCATGCCGGCGCCGGTCATTTCTCTTAACTCTTTTACCATTGCTGCGGTAACTGCCATTTTCTTTCCCTCCATATTTTACTTTGATTCTTTTAAGAAGGCCGCCTCGCAGTACGGGCGGCCTTATCTGAAGCCTTTACTCAGTCAGTTTGAACGGTCTGCCAAGGGAACGGATCTGTTCGCTCCGGCCGTTCCAGTCAAGCGGCATTTAAAATCCGCTTCTCTGCTTGCCTGGTGAATTAAGCCTCTGCATCCTCAGCATCCAGCTCGCCTGCTGCCTCTAACTCAGCTGCAGCCTCACCCTGGTTAGCCTCGATAACAGCGTCTGCCATCTTGGAAACAATCAGCTTTACAGCTCTGATTGCGTCATCGTTGCCTGGGATCACATAATCTAACTCTTCTGGATCACAGTTGGTATCAGCGATGCCGATCAGCGGAATACCTAAGGTGTGAGCTTCCTGTACGCAGATTCTCTCCTTCTTTGGATCTACGATGAAGATAGCGTCCGGGATTCTCTTCATCTCCTTGATGCCGCCTAAGTTCTTCTCTAACTTCTCCCACTCTTTCTTCAGTGCGATAACTTCCTTCTTTGGTAATACGTCAAAGGTTCCGTCCTCTGCCATAGCCTCGATCTCTTTTAATCTTGCAATACGGCTCTGGATGGTCTTGAAGTTGGTCAGCATACCGCCTAACCATCTCTCATTTACATAGTACATACCGCATCTCTCAGCCTCGGTCTTGATTGCGTCCTGAGCCTGCTTCTTGGTACCTACGAACAGGATGGTGCCGCCCTCAGCAGCGATGTCAGCGATTGCCTTGTAAGCCTCGTCAACCTTGCCTACGGACTTCTGTAAGTCGATGATATAGATACCGTTTCTCTCGGTATAGATGTATGGAGCCATCTTAGGGTTCCATCTTCTTGTCTGGTGACCGAAATGTACACCAGCTTCCAATAACTGCTTCATAGAAATTACGCTCATGTCTTTTCCTCCATTTGGTTTTTGCTCCCCTGCTGTTGATCCATGCTGGCAAGGGGCGTTCTTCCGTCTGCTTCTCATGCTTCCAGGACGACCCGAATGGGAATCTATGTCAAAATGCTTTAAATTTTAACTGATTCCTGCAAACTGGCACCTGTCCAAAGAATCCGCAGGCGTGCATAATTTTGTCAACTTTAGCAGTATAGCATAGAATAAGCCGCTTGGCAAGCGGCTTATTAAAATTTCTTTTCATTTTTTTGAATGACTGCTTCAACATTTATTAGAGCTTC
>JAUNOF010000039.1:0-20118 GCA_030537215.1 Lachnospiraceae bacterium | reverse complement strand
AGAGGAAGCTTTGATATTCTTCAGTTCATCAAACACCACGTCATTTAACACCTTAATATAGGTTCCCTTCATACCGGAAGAGCGGGATTCGATCACACCGGCGCTCTCAAACTTGCGGAGGGCATTTACGATAACAGAACGGGTGATACCTACGCGATCAGCAATCTTGCTGGCAACCAGAATCCCTTCGTTTCCATCCAGTTCCTCAAAAATATGGGTAATCGCTTCCAGTTCGGAGAAGGAAAGGGTACTGATGGCAGACTTTACGATCTGAATCTTTCTGGTCTCCTCCGCATTCTCCTCATTCACAGAGCGCATCATCTCCAGCCCAACTACTGTGGTGCCGTACTCGCTGAGAATAATATCGTCAATATCGTACTGGGAATCGCTCTTGTACATAAACAGGGTTCCCAGACGCTCGCCTGCTATGTCAATAGGGGTGATGATCGCCTGGTACTTCTTTACATTCTCCTCTGCAAAGCCAAGAGTTGCAAGATTCACATTCTCCTTGGTGGAGAGAACGCTTAACAGACGTTCGTTCAGCATCTTATCAACGAAACCGCCCACCTTGTCATCAATCAGCTCTTCAATCTCATCTACGCCAGGCCAGATACTAACGCCCAGCACCTTGCCCTTTTTACTGATTACAAGGATGTTGGACAGTAATATCTCGCTTAAAACCTTGCAGATATCATTGAACACAACTTTATGAGAATTATTGTTGTGCAATAATTTGTTTATTTTTCTGGTTTTATCAAGCAATTGTACGCTCATGTTCAAATCCTCCTAATTAGTTTCGGATGTCATGGAAAATCGACCTTATATACTGGGTAAATTGTATCACAAATTTCCGGCATCCACAAGAGTTTTTGGAAGATTTTCGAATATTTTAATTAATATGCTTATTTATCTTTCACATTCAACCCTGCTGACAACAGGGCCAGTTTCAAACCAACAACCCCAGGCGGCTGCCTGGGGCGTTATAAGAAACCTATATTTAAGAAGCTCCTCTCAATTGCCTTATTTTTCTTTCTCGTCACTCTCGCTCTTAGGAAGGCTCATGGTGTAGCCGCATTGTTCATCTGCGCAGAGAAGCTTATTTCCCTTTTCTACCATATAGCTGCCGCATTCCGGACACTTATAGGTGGATGGCTTCTGCCAGGACATGAAATCACATTCCGGATTGTTTTCACAGCCAAAGTACCGTCTGCCTTTCTTTGTCTTCTTGATCACCACATCCTTGCTGCATTTTGGACAGGGGACGCCGATCTTCTCCAGATAAGGCTTTGTATTCTTGCAGTCCGGGAATCCGGGACAAGCCAGAAACTTTCCGTGAGGACCGTATTTCACTACCATATTGCGTCCGCAGATCTCGCAGATCTCATCCGTCACCTCATCTGCAATAGTTACCGACTCCAGCTCTTCCTTGGCATTGGTTACTGCTTCCTCCAGATCCGGGTAGAAGTTGCTGACTACTGTCTTCCAGTCAACCGTTCCATCTCCCACCTTATCCAGCAGGTATTCCAGATTTGCAGTAAAGTCCTTATCCACAATGCTGGGGAAGCATTGCTTCATCATCCGGTTTACTACCTCGCCAAGTTCTGTCACATACAGGTTTTTATTCTCCTTCGTCACATACCGCCTTGCCAAAATGGTGGTAATGGTAGGTGCATACGTACTTGGACGTCCAATCCCCTGCTCTTCCAGAGCCTTTACCAGAGAAGCCTCTGTATAGTGGGCTGGCGGCTGTGTAAAATGCTGTGCCTCCTTCAGCTCCGCCAACTCCAGCGTCATGCCCTTCTCCAGCTTACCTAAGATCCGGTTATTTTCTTCCTTCTCATCCTCCTCAATATATACAGACATAAAGCCGTCAAATTTCAGCTTTGATGCAGTCAAAGTAAACAGGTACTGGCCGGCTCCCACCTTAACGGAGGTCGTTTCATAGACTGCGCTTGCCATCCGGCTGGCAGTAAAACGCTTCCAGATCAGCTGATACAGCCGGAACAAATCTCTTGCCAGAGAATCCTTCACAATCACCGGAGTCAGCGCAATATTCGTGGGACGGATCGCCTCGTGTGCATCCTGGATCTTACCGGCAGCCTTCTTGCTTCCCTCTTCCTTGGCCACATACTGCTGGCCAAAATTTTCTCCAATGTAAGCCCGCGCTGCCGTATCGGCCTCCTCTGCCACTCTGGTGGAATCGGTACGCAGATAAGTGATCAAACCTACCGTTCCATGTCCCTTTACATCCACACCTTCATAAAGCTGCTGTGCCAGCCGCATCGTCTTCTGAGTGGAAAAATTCAGCACTTTGGAAGCCTCCTGCTGCAGGGTACTGGTAGTAAATGGAATGGGAGCTTTTTTTACCCGTTCCCCATTCTTTACTTCCTCTACCACATAGCTCTGGTTTTCCAGTCCCTTGCAGATCTGATCCAGCGCTTCTTTATTTGGGATTGCCTGCTTTCCTTCTCTGGTCCCGTAAAACTTTGCCGTCAACGGCTTTTTCGTTCCGTCCAGCTTCAGATCAGCTTCCAGACTCCAGTACTCCTCTGGAATAAACGCATTGATCTCGTCCTCCCGGTCGCAGATCATGCGCAGCGCCACTGACTGCACTCGTCCGGCACTTAAGCCTCTCTTCACCTTCTCCCAAAGAAGGGGACTGATCTTATATCCCACCATGCGGTCCAGCATTCGTCTGGCCTGCTGGGCATTGACCAGATCCATATCAATCTCCCGCGGACTCTTAATCGAATTCTTCACCGCATTTTTTGTTATTTCGTTAAAGCTGATCCGGTATACCTTTTTATCCTTTGCCTCATCCAGCTTCAGCGCTTTCATCAAATGCCAGGATATGGCCTCTCCCTCACGGTCAGGGTCCGTTGCCAGGTAGATCTTATCAGCCTTTTTTACTTCCTTGCGCAGCTTTGCCAGGATATCGCCCTTTCCCCGAATAGTAATATATTTTGGTTCAAACCCATTGTCCGGGTCAAAACCAAGCTGACTTTTCGGCAGATCCCGGACATGTCCGTTTGACGCATCTACCTCATAATTCGAACCTAAAAACTTTTTAATTGTCTTCACCTTCGCCGGTGACTCAACGATAACCAAACAATTCGCCATAAAAACTCCTTATCAAAGCTTTCTGCCATAATAATTCCCCCCAGTATGCACAGCAAATCCCTTTAATTCCAGATCCAGAAGGATCATCATACACTCGCTCAGGGGTAATGTGCTCCGACTTACAATATCTTCCAAGTGCGTCGGTTGTAAATCGAGGCAAGCATACACCATTTTTTCCTTCTTGGCAAGTCCCTTCTCGTTTTTTTCATGAAGACTTAATTTTTTGTCAAATTTTATTCCAAAATATTCCAGTATATCTCCTGGGCGATTAACCAGGAAGGCTCCTGATTGGATCAGCTGATTGCATCCGGCACTTCCCGGGTCTGTAATCCTGCCGGGCAGTGCAAAGATCTCTTTTCCCTGCTCCAGTGCAAGTTCCACCGTGATCAGAGAGCCGCTTTTTTCTCTGGCCTCCACCACCAAAACAGCATCAGACAAACCGCTGATAAGCCGGTTGCGGATCGGGAAATTCCGGGCCAGAGGAGGCTCCCCCAGGCGATATTCAGACAGGATTCCTCCTGATTCTGCCACCCTCTCATATAATCCATAATGCTCCCTGGGGTAGCAGATATTGATTCCGCAGCCCAGTATTCCAAAGGTAGCTCCGCCTCCCTCCAGTGCTCCCTCGTGTCCGGCGCCATCGATTCCAGCCGCCAGGCCGCTGATGATCTGTACGCCTTCCTCCGCCAGAACTCTTCCAAAACATCTGGCTGCCTCTAAGCCATACTGGGTTGCCGCCCGCGAACCAATGATCGCCAGAGAAGGCCGTTTCTCCTCCGGAAGCCGCCCTCGCAGGAAAAGCGCTGTGGGAGCATCCGGCAATACTTTCAGCCGTTCTGGATAGATCTCGTCCTGGATGGTAATAAACTGTATTCCTCTGGCGCTTAAACTATGATATTCTTCCGCTGCTTTTTGAAAATATTGCTTCGCTGCTTCAAAATATTCTCCTTCCCGCTTTTTTAAGATGCCTCTGGCAGTCCACTCTGTTCCTTCTATATTATATATACCAGAGAAATTTTTTTCATACTGCAACATCTTTCCAATGGTCACTGGCCCCAGAAACGGAATCTGGTTCAGCCAGTAAATGATCATTCTCTCCTGTTCCTGATTCTGTGACTTTTGGCTCTGTGACTTTTGACCCTGCGGCTTTGGGTCCTGTGACTTTTGATCTTGTGACTTGGAATTCTGTAACTTGGAATCCTGCGACTTGACACTCTGATTTTCCTGATTATATTTAATAATATGTTCTCCTCTCCGGTTACTGTCGGTGTTCCCTTGTTCACGAACGGCAAATATGCTGTTTGTCTCCCTTTCAGATCAAGACCAGTACTTCTCCTCCAGCGACCGATAGCCAATCGCTTCACACAGATGTACCTTCTCAATCTGCTCCTTGCCATCCAGATCTGCAATGGTTCTGGCAACCTTTAAAATCTTATGACATGCCCTGGCGCTCAGCTTCATATTTTGGTAGATTCCGCGCAGGTACGCCTCCTCTGGTGCGTCCAGTACACAATACTGCTGAATTTCCCTGGCGCTCATCTCACCATTCAATAAGCCCTGCCGGCTTCTTTGGATCTGGTGTGCGCAGACCACCCGCTCACGAATCTGGGCTGAGCTTTCATTTCGGTCGGTTCTGCGGAATTCTTCGTATGTGACCGGCGCTGCTTCTACCGTAATGTCGATCCGGTCTAAGATAGGTTTTGAAATCCTGCCGATATATCGCTTGACCTGTCCAGGACTGCAATGACATCTTGTTCGATCTGGATAGAAACCGCAGGGGCAGGGATTGGCTGCTGCCGCAAGCATGGTATTTGCTGGAAATACGTAAGAGCCGTATAATCTGGATACGGTGACCACCCGATCCTCCAGCGGCTGCCGCAGGATCTCGATCACTTTTCCAGAAAATTCCGGAAGCTCATCGAGAAACAGCACACCGCTGGAAGCCAGAGAGATCTCCCCTGGTTTCGGAATCACGCCGCCTCCTGCCAGGGCTGTTGACGTGATCGTGTGGTGAGGGCTTCGAAAGGGCCTCCTGGTCATCAGCGGGGTTTCGGGAGGAAGCAGACCGCTGATGCTGTAGATCTTGGAAATCTGAATGCTTTCTTCCCGGCTTAAAGGCGGCATAATGGTGGGAATTCGCTTCGCTGCCATGGTCTTCCCGGTTCCGGCAGAGCCAATATAGAGAATATTATGGCGCCCGGCAACGGCCACTTCTGTGGCACGGCGTACCAAGGGCTGGCCATTCAGCTCCGAAAAATCAATGGGATAGGTATCATCCATATTCTCTTCCAGTGTTCTCCAGGCATCGCCATTCAAAACCGAGATCCGTTCCGGATCCTGCAGCATTTCAGTCAGCTCCTGGATACTGACCACTGGAATGATCTCGATACCGGTCACAATACTGCCTTCCAGCGCATTTTCTTTCGGGAGAAAGCACCGCTTTAACCCGCTGTCCCTGGCTGCCGAAACCAAGGACAGCACACCCCTAACCGGCTTCACCTTACCATTCAGCCCTAATTCACCGACTACCAGGGCATCCCGAAGAAAGGAATCCGGAAAAATGCCGAAGGCCCCCAGCACTGCCGCTGCAATCGCCAGATCATACGCTGTGCCGTCTTTTCGGATATCAGCCGGCGACAGATTCACGGTGATCTTTTTGGGGGGCAGGCGAATATCTGCATTCTTCAGAGCGATCCGGACACGCTCCTGGGCTTCTCTCGTTTCCTGCGCCAGATTGCCAGTCAAAAGAAAGCCGGGAAGCCCATCATGGATATCAGCCTCCACTGCCACCAGAAAACCATCGATCCCCCAAAGCCCAGCACTTATTACCTTTTGAAACATACTTCTCCTTCCATTTTATTTCCAAATTACCATATATTTACATTTTTATTTTATTATATAAAAAAATCCCGCAAACTGCAATAGGTTTGCGAGATTTTTCTATCTATATCATTACAATAACCTTACGCCTGCATCTGCTTCTGAAACTGCCCCAGATCTTCTCCTTTCAGCATTCGCTTCAAAAGCTCAGGGAGCATCTGAGGATTGCAGGCAAAGCATGGGATTCCCATGGCAGCCAGCCTTCCTGCCATCTGCGGGTCATAATAGGGCTTTCCGCCGTCTGCAATGGCAAGCAGGCTTACCACCGTCACACCAGACTCCTTCATCTCTCCCAGACGGCGCAGAAGAGCTGCACGGTTGCCGCCCTCCTCCAGATCACTGATCAAGAAAAACAAGGTTTTTCCCGGGTTCTCGATCAGCTGCTGGCAATAGGCTACAGACTGATTAATATTCGTTCCTCCTCCCAGCTGGAATCCAAAGAGCAGATCCACCGGGTCCTGACACAGCTCTGTCAGATCCATCACCTGGGTGTCAAAGGCAACTACTTTTGTAGTCACAGAAGCCATGCTGGCCAGAATACAGCTCATCACAGAAGAATAGATCACCGATTCCCCCATAGAGCCGCTCTGGTCGATATCCAGGATAATGGTATATTTGTTAGCTGCCGAAGATGTGGTCCGGTCAAAAAAATAGTAATGCTCCGGTATGATCTTCTTCCGTTGAGGATCATAATTCTTCAGTCCCCGCTTGATCGTAGTGTGAAAATCCAAAGCCGCTGCGGAAGGAATGGGCGAATGAATATGCCGGTTTAATGCAGCCGTAACAGCACGTTTGATATCATTTGCCAGGAGCCGATTGATCTGTTCCACAATCTTTCGGATAAACTCCCGGACGCTTTCCTTCGACGCCTTTGGAATCTGATCCTTCAGCATCAGAATGGTGCTTGCCATCCCCACATCCGGCTCCATCTGCTCCAGCAATTCCGGTTCCAAAAGAAGCTGCGTTAATCCGCAGCGTTCCACGGCATCTGTCTGAATAATCTTAACGATCTCCTGGTCAAACAGGCTGCGCACATCTCCCATCCATCTGGTGATCTGTGGATTGGAAGGTCCTCGCCCTGCTCCGCGGCCGCCTCCGTTCTGGCCAAAACCGCCCTCTGTGGCCTTATTGTAAATCGCCGCCAGCGCCTGATCCATCAAAAGCTCTTCCCTGGAAAGAGTAAGTGCCTGAAAAGATCCGCCGCCCATTTTAGAAAACCGCTGCTCACTTTCTGCTCCCAGAATCAGACGCCAGCGTTTGATTCGCTCTGCATGTTCCATGGCCTGTATTCTCCAATCTAAAAATCTATCGTAACGGTTCAGTACCCAGTTACGAGAAAAAATCCATTGAAAACCGCCTGTGGCGATGGATTTGCATTTGTTCCATTACGATTATAAATCAAAGTCAAAATCTTCCAGATCCTCCAAAAACTCCGTCTCGGCATCGGACAGCTCTTCATTTAAGACTTCGCTGACCTGCTGCGGATTGATCTGCCACAATTCTCCCAGATTTTCTGCAATACTGCTTTTCTCGGAGGAAGAAAAGTCTGCAAACGCCCGGCGCAGGAATACGAGAGCACGCTTAAATTCTTCCTCATCCAGCGTATCCAGATAGCTGCTGAGACTTTCCCACAAAGACATCCTGGCAATCAAAGCATAGTGATTCTTCATGGCAAGCCCCTCGAACCAGCCGGCGCCAAGGTCAGCCGGCATTCCTTTTGAAAGACGGCGCTCCACCTCCCGGCTTAATGTTTCTGAGCTCATTTTTCCCCGCTCCAGCAGCATAGCCGCCGCCAGACCGGACAACCTGGTATTTAAGTCATCTCGTTCTGCAATTTCGAGGAGAACCTGGATCCAGCGATCCTCTGAAATAAAATCCTGATCCCGCACCAGACGGTTCAGCGCCTCCATCCCCATGATTACATCCTTGGCTCCCAGATCATCACAGGCACAGCTTTCCGGCAGGATCAGGCAGGCACGCAGATACAGCTGCTCCAGGATGGGAATCAACGGCGATGCATCCAGATGGCGGATATCCCCATAGCTGACCGAAAGAGAAAGGCTTTCTGCCGCTGCCCCGATCTCAGAAACAGAGGCCGCGTCTACTGCCAGTCCCTGAAGGGTCCTGCGCCCGTATTCTGCCGCTTCCGGCATCCCGCAGCAATAAGCCTCCTGGATGATCCAGGCTACCTCTCCGATCTTTTCTCCATGCTCTGCCTGCTCCTTTAGGACAAAGGCTGCCGCCTGACGGATGGTATCCCCTTTCAGAACGGACTCTACGATCTGTATTTCCGCCTCCGGTGTCCACTGCAGATGCCAATGCTCTGCCCAGGTTGCCTTTTCCTGCCTGGTATGCTCCCGCTTCGCAAAGCTGATGTCCAGGATCCGAAGCTGATGGAGAAAGAAGGACCGCTCCAGATCCATAAACGCCGCCTTCTTAGACTTTACGTTCAATTTTTCCCGCAGATCCAGCATCAGATCCTGGACCACCACAGACTTATATTTTGTCAGACGCAGTTCTGCCAATCTCTGGTAAAAATCATTTTGGATGGAGGTCTGACTCATTCCATCCGGCAGGGAACCGATCTTTGTTCCGGTTTCCGTATCCGCCAGCCCCAGAGCCACCTCAGAAAAATGGCCATGTCCCATGCAGGTCACCGCACCATCCCGCAGATCCCGCAGCGCAGGTATCCGGTAGCCATGAAGCTCTGCAAGCGCTGCCGCCAGCCGAACCGCCTCGATCACCGATGCTGAGGATACGGGATTCCCCTCCTTTCGGAGATAGGCAGCCACCCTTGTAAGATACTCATACACGGCTGCCTCCGGCCGCCCCTGGCAAAAGCCGTTCCAAAGCAGCTCATAATAAGCCGGAGCCTGATTTCCCGCCCCATATCCAGACCGCATGGATAACCGGTAATAAGAGTAGGGCATCATGGTTATCATGGACTCCGCTTTTGGAAGCTTCTTTACCTCCTGCTCACCCATGGCCTTCCCATTCAGCAGACCTTTCACATGATACGCACCTGTGACCACAGCGATCTTTTCCATAGGGATCCCCTGGGCGGCAGCCTCCTCAATGGTCCGGCACATATATGCCTCCCGCAGGTAGTTTCGATCCGTTGGGGAATCTGCCTGCTCCGGCCGTTCCGGTTCATCGCCGTCAGACAGCGTTCCCTGAGGCAGCACTCCCTGGGACAGCAGACGGATATTCTCTCCAAATAAAGCTGCTCCCTTCCGGTAAGCTTCCTCATCAGATGCCTGCTCCAGCACATGCTCCCAGAAGGTTTCATGGGAATCCTCCCCGCAAGCCTGATCCAGACGCTCATAAAGATCCGGCGCCGCCCCTTTCTGGTCATCACCGTAATCGCCTTCCTCAAGAGCCAGCACCACACTGGAAGGCAGATCCATAAAACGGCATTCGCATCCCCGTTTCATGGCCCAGCAGATCGCCTGATATTCCGGGGAATACTCTGCAAACGGATACAATACTGTCCGAATGGGCGCTTCCTTTGTGTATGCCATGATTGCAACCGGAGGTTTTACCTGCGGGTCCGTAAGCGAGGGAATCAGTTCATTGAAATCGGATGGTCCCTCGATCAGAACAAGCTGCGGCTGAATCCGCTCCAAAAAGTCCTTGACGTAGCAGGCTCCTGCCGGCGATAAATGACGGATACCGAAAATTTTTGCTTTTCTCTCCTCATCAGCCATTTAATTCTTTGCACTCCTTATACAGTCCAAGCCACTTTGAGCCCCGCTTCCTCATAATGTTTTCCAAATATTCTTCCCAGACCTTACTGTCCTTTCCTTCTTCCTTTACCACTGCCCCCTGCAGGCCGGCCGCCAAATCATAATCGGTAATCCTGCCGTCTCCGAAGCTGCCTGCCAGAGCCATACTGCCTGCCAGAAGAGAAATGGCTTCTGCTGTTGATAGCACTCCGCCCGGAGCCTTCAGTTTCTGCTTTCCATCCAAAGTAACACCCATCCGAAGCTCCCGGAAGATGGTGCAGACCTTCTCGATCACAGCCTGCTCCGGAAGCTGTGCATTCAAATCCAGGCTCCTGGAAAGCTGCTCCACTCTGGATTTTACGATCTCCATCTCCGACTCCAGGCTTTCCGGCGCTGGAAGCACCACAATATTAAAACGCCGCTTCAGGGCCGCAGACATCTCATTGACTCCCTTGTCCCTGGTATTAGCGGTAGCGATCACAGAAAATCCCTTTTTTGCCGGCACCTCGATCCCCAGCTCAGGCACCGAAATCCGCTTTTCCGACAAAATGGAGATCATGGCGTCCTGAACCTCAGAAGCACATCTGGAGATCTCCTCCACACGAGCCACTGTGCCCGTTTCCATGGCGCGGTAAATGGGACTTTTGATCATGGCCTTCTGGGAAGGCCCCTCTGCAATCAGCATCGCATAATTCCAGGAATACCGGATCTGCTCCTCCGTAGTTCCAGCCGTCCCCTGGATCACCTTGGTGGAATCCCCATTAATCGCTGCCGTCAAATGCTCGGAAAGCCAGGATTTGGCAGTACCTGGTTCCCCAATCAAAAGAAGGGCGCGGTCTGTCACCAGCGTTGCGATAGCGATCTCCACCAAACGCTGATGGCCGATGTACTTTGGCGTAATCTGCGTTTTTCCTGCTTTCCCTCCAATAATATACGTTAACACCGATCGGGGCGACATCTTCCATCCCTCCGGCACCGGGTCCTTTTCCGCCTCAATCAATGCATCAATTTCGTTCTGATACAGCAGCTCCGCCGGAAGCCGCAGTACGCTTTGTTCCTGTCCCATGATCATTCTTCCTCTTGCTTGCTTTATTTTTGTAACAGTTCAGATACCTTGAACTGTTACTTATTTTTCACAGCGTAACGGTTCTGTACTTCTAAAATAATCCATCCTTCGAAGCACCATTATTGATCTGCTCCAGCCAGTGGTCAATGGCGCTGCTTCCATTTACCTTTTTTCCCTGCCATTCCTTCTGCACGGTTTCCAGCTCTTCCTTCAGCTGCTCTGTGGTGATCGGCAGAGCCTTGATCAGCTCACTGACCTGGTAGATCCAGGCATACTGCTTCATTTTCCTGCATGCCTCCACTATGAATCCATTGAATTCCGTAAATCCACACGCCTTCAGCACCTCAACATCCTTAGGAGAAGGGCCTCTCTGCAATGCCCGTTTCCCATAATACCAGCAGTACAGCTGACAGATCTCCGGCTTATCGGTCCGCATCAGACGATATAAAACCGCATCGCAACCTCTGTAAGGTGTATAAACCTCTGCAAAATCATCGGGGCACCTGTCGTGATTTTTCATCAGAAGAGAATACCATCTTAAATCCAGGCCGTAAGGCAGGCGTCGGAACCAGGTATCCTGATAGACTTCGCCGCTGTAATCATTGACTCTCGGCAGGCGGAAACCGTAACCCATCTCCGGTTTATAATAAATCTTCTGTATTACCCGGAATAATCCCACACCGCAGCGGCTCCAATCTACGGTATCCCTTCTGGAAAACAGCTTTTTCAAGATACCTTGATCCTGAAAGCAATCCTGGAAGGTGTCATAAACCTGATCAGCCGGCCAGGACATAACTGCTGCTGCAAAAACTGGTTCAAAGAAGGATATCCTATACTGATCAAACAAATGGTTGGCCAGCTGACAATACGCCTCTGCATCTGCGTCTCCCTTCTGATATGTAGCAAAAATCGTCTCCATCATAGCCGCAGACAGATACTTCCGCTCTGCAGACAGGGACTCCTTTGATGCAGCCCACTGGATCGCATCTCGAATCTCCTTCGATGTTTTTCCTTTTAAAGAATCCATCAGATCCAGATAGGTACGGTTAAGCCGCTCCTTTTTCTGCCGGGCCTGTGCTTTCTGCTTTTCCAGCGCTTTCTGACGCTCTGCAGCCCCCTGCTTGTCCATCCCCTTCTTTATCTGCCGGATCTCCTCTGCATCTGCAATCAAATGATTCTCCAGCTCATCTGCTGCTTTCCGAAATGCAGACGCCAGCAAACCAGACAAGAAGGGCACATCCGAATTTTTCAGGATCTCCGCCGCCTCCCCCGCGCTGGAAAAGGCATACTGTTTCCAGAAGGCTTCCGCCTGCTCATCCTCCATAAAGCTTAATGACCACAAAGCTGCCTTCTTTGTCTTTCCCTTTTCTGTTTTCAGAAGGTCCAGCAGAAGCTGGGTATTATCCTGATTATCATGCAAGGCAGCAATCAGCGCCTCCCGCACATCCTTCTTACTCTCCTCCAGATGCTGCCGGTAAAATCCATTGGCAGAACCTCCTGCAATTGCACTGATTGCCTTTACCCGGCGCACCATATCCCGCTTCCCATCGGGGCAGAAACCCTTCATCAAAAGGGGCAGCATAGGACTTCCCATCTCAATGATCCATCGGCAGACCATATCCGCAAGCTCGCTGTAGCTGTCCCCCAGCGCTCGAACCAGAAGCGGGCGAATCCGGTAATCCTGAAGCAATTCCGGTTCCTGGTCATGGATCGCCTCCAGAAGGGCCTGACGGCCTCCTCCTGTGGAAGACAATGCCATCCGCAATGGCTGAAGCTTACTGTACGGGATCTCACGGTAATTCCACTCCGGCTGATCTCCTTCCTCTTTCAAAAAGCTGCTGCTCCCATCTGCATGCTGCAGCTCTCCATCGATCTGCGTGGTTCCCTGCGTAATCAGGAATGCATCCACCAGTCCAAGAAGATCCAGCAGCGTTCTGGTACGTCCCTCCTCCGGTCCATTCAGCAACTCTCCTGCCATCTGGCTCATCTTTGCAAAAACAGGCGACGCCTTGGCATACACATCCAGCTTTTTCACAGCCTCCCGAAGGCGGAAATCCTCCTGAATCAGCTGAGTTCCTGCAGCGGCAGTCAATGCCAGACGCTCTCTCACATCATAAAATGGCTGTAAATTCATACGATTCCTCCCATCCGGCATTAGTAAGCCAGGCGGACAACCGCCTGCTCCGTCACAATACTAAGTGGCTGCATGCAGACCCTGTGGTCTGACGGGTCATAGAAAAGCTTTCCAAACAGCACTTGTCCCTCCAGCAGTCCTGCATCCGGAAGCAACGCCAGCTCCTCTACTGTTCGCTCTCCTGTCCGGCTGTCACGCAGCACGATCCGGTTCCCTGCCTGGTCTTCCAGAACCCATATATTTCCGCATTTTTCCGTTTTCAATACGCCGATCCGCTGATATGCCAGCAAAACCGCCGCTTCCTCTGCATCCAGCGGGTTTTTGATCAGATTTTTAATCTTTTTTACCACAGGCGCCAGTTCTGGCTCTGCCAGCTCCCGGATTCTCTTTCGAAGCTTTGGCGTTGCCTCCCCGAACTCAGCGTTCTCCCAGCGCACCCGGGGATTACAGTTACCAGGGTAATAGGTGAGAACCGGAATCCGAAGCACAGCAAAGGAAGAATCCTCCTGCTTTACATACTTTAATGCCTTTAATGGCCGATAATTCAAGGTAGTTACGATCTCACCGGTGCTGCTGTCCACATAATAGCCACGGTCGATCCATTCCTTCCTTCCGCTGTCAAAATAAACATCGAAGGAGAGCTGCAGCAGCTCCACATCTTCTCGGCTCCGTCCCAGTTGGTTTAACCGCTCCAGATTCCAGATTCCGCCCAGCTCCTCATACAGAATGCTGTCATCATCCTCCCCGTCACCTTTTTCAATTTTCTCCAAAAGATAACTCTCTGCCTTCTTTACCAACGCATTCAGTCGAATCAGAATCTGCAGGATTTGATCCTGATGGTACTGCTCTCCGTCCTCCTGACAAGCCTCTGCTTCCAGGATCAAACGATTCAGAAAAATCTGGGGCCCTGGAAGATAATAATCTCCCAGCTGCTTCGCCAGCTCCCGGTATGACTTTAGGGAAATGCCATTTAATGTGCCCAGCCCGGACTGGAGCAGGCTGTCTATCAGCTTTTTTAAAACATCGATTCCCTCCAGCTGCTTCTTCATCTTTTTGATCCGGGCTGCACTTCCTGTCTTTTTCCTCTTAGCAGGCGCTTTTCCCTGGCCCTGCTGACTGCCCTCTGCTCCATCGCTGCTCTCTGCAGCCTTCTGGGCACTTTTCGCAGCTCGCTTCTCCTTCTTCTCCCGTTTCTCCTTAATGGATTCCGGAAGCCCACAGATGGTAAATGTTTTTCCCTTTTCTATCTCAAATAAAAGGGCAAGGCTGTGCTTGCAGGGAAACTGTCTGCTGGGACAGCTGCACCGGCACACCGGATCTCCACCCTCAATAAAATCAGCAGATACAGTATAATTGCTCTTCCCGCTTCCCTTGCACTCTCCCATGTAAAAGGTATCATCCTCGGTTCTTGACAAGGAGATGAAACCGCCCCCGGCAGATATCTTTCTGGCATTGGCTGCCGCCGAGCTGTTAGGTGCCATGGAAAGGATCTGCTGCTCTGTTACTTTCCCCATGCTTAATCCTCCTGTTTCAGCTGCTTTTCCATCCAATGCAGCGTATCTGCCGCTGCCTGCAGCCGGTTCTTTTCGATCACTAACTCATGCCGGCATTCTGGATACAGCAAAAGCTCCACATTCTGAACGCCAGCCCTCCGGTACGCCTTACATGCTCGCTCTACCCCTTTTCCATATTCTCCTACCGGATCTTCACTGCCGGAGATCAAAAGCAGAGACAGCTCCTTAGGAACCCGCTGCAGCAGCCTGGGATCCTCTGCATCAGAAACCATCCGAAGCAGATCCCGGTACGCAGAACAGGTAAACAGATAATCACAATAATAATCCGAAACAAACCGGTCTACCTGTTCCTCGTCCGTGGACAGCCAATCCATAGCAGTCCGGGTGGGACGCAGTCTCTGATTCATAGCTCCCTGAAACAGCTTCTGTACCAGCCCGCTTCGATAGTCTGCTCCCAAAAATACAGAAGCCATTCCTGCTAAAGCCAGTCCCAGCTGTACCTGAGCCAGCGGCTGATGCCCCGTTCCCATCAGGATCGCCCCGGACAGTCCTTCACCGAAGGCTGTCAGATACCGTCTCACCATAAACGAGCCCATGCTGTGCCCCATCAGAAAATAAGGAAGATCTGGAAATTGTGCTGTAAGGTATCTGCGGACCCGGTTTAAGTCCTTTACCAGATATACATATCCATCCTTTTCTGCAAAAAAGCCAAACTCTTCCGGGCCGGCTGCCGTTCTGCCATGCCCCAGATGATCATGACCAGCCACCGCAATTCCTCGGTCTGCCAGCCAGCATGCAAAGTCCCCGTAATATTCAATATGCTCAAGCATCCCATGGGCTACCTGAAGAACCATCCTTGCTTCCCCTTCCGGCTTCCAGATCACACCGCAAAGACATGATCGCCCATTGCTGGACGGCACACGAAAGTTTTCTGTTATCGCCAAAGCTGCCTCTCCTCCTGTCTTATTTTGAATATTGGTAATAGCATCCTTACAAATAGGATATTGTTCGATATGACTATTTAAGCATAAATCCCAGGAATCTGCAAGAAATTTACAGCATTATACTACCCCAATACCGTATTATTTATGATGCTTCTCAAATCTGCATCACAGTCAGACGGACTGCGGAAACCCGCAATGCCAAAACTCTGTCATATAAGGACGGTATCGGAGAGGCAGATGATTCCGCTGACAAACATAATTCTTCCTCTCCGGGATGGCGATGGTATCGCAGAACATGGTCCATAAAGACTGATATTCCTCCTCATCCGTCTTCCAACTCAGCCGGTTCTGCCATCTGCTCTCATCGGCGCGGAGGATAAACCAGTCCTCATCGGCAGGATGTACCACAGCCCGTTTCCGCTTCTCATCATAAATCATCCAATGCTCCGACGGGAGCCGGTCAGCAAAATGAACCGCCAGCATAGGAAGAACATCGTTCTTCGGCCCGATCCGACTGATCAGCAGCCCTTCCTCCGTCCGTGAAAACCGGGTAAATTCCTTTAATAAATGACTCTCATTCATCACAAACCGGCACAGCCGGAACAGCTCAAACACAGAAGGCAGATGAAGCATCTCCAAAACAGCTGCTCCATACTGGAATCCATCAATTAAAAATCGGTAAATCACATCCCCGCGGCCATCCTCCAGGCTTAAGGAAGCCGTGTAGATCTTCTGATAGGCGGCTTCCGATATCTTTTTCCTGACGGCAGCAGACACTTTTTCTATCTTTTCCCCAACCACCGGCACCGGCTCATACTGGCAGAACAGCTCCACATTACCAGTTCCTTCAATCTCCAGGCGCACATTCTCATGGCCCTTCCTGCTCATCCACGCATCATATATTCCACATAAGATCCCGTCAAAGGAATCCTCACAAACATAAACTGTCATTTCCCGCTCCTTTCTGCTGTCAATAACCGAAATACAGCACTGTCCTGGCAGCGCTCAATCACCCATCCATTTCACCTTCCCCGGAAGCGCCTCCAGATGCATATCGTCAAAGAGAGACAGCTGCCGGTAGCTGTCCTTGTGCTCGATCTCCCAGACATTTCTCCGCTCCTCCCCCAAAAGGCTGCTGGTGATAAAATCCTGATCGATCTTTATGGGATTGAGCAGCTTTCCGGAGCAGGTAATGAAATATTGGGCACGCTTCAACACCACACCCATTTTCTTCAGGTCGTCGAAGGTCAGGGATGCCGTCTTCCTGGCCGCCAAGATCCGTCCCACTGACTTGATCCCCATCCCCGGCACCCGAAGCAGCGTCTCAAAATCAGCCTGATTCACCTCCACCGGGAAACGCTCCAGATGACGCAGCGCCCAGTCACACTTAGGATCCAGAAATACATTAAAATTGGGCTGGCTTTCTGAAAGCAGTTCCCCGGCATCGAAGCCGTAATACCGCATCAACCAGTCTGCCTGATACAGACGGTGCTCCCTGAGAAGAGGCGGCCCGCCGGGAAGAACCGGAAGGGCGCTGTCCTCATTCACCGACACGTATGCTGAGTAAAAAACCCGCTTCATTCCAAAATTCTGATAGAGCGCTTCCGCCACTGTGAGCATCTGGAAATCATTTTCCGGCGTAGCTCCCACGATCATCTGGGTAGACTGGCCTGCCGGAACGAAATAATCCTTTTTCCCGGAAACCTGCCGGACTCCATAATTGCCGTATCGAGAGCGTCCCAGACGCTGCCTGGGATGATAAGGCTTTGGGACATACTGATTTGGACTGTGCTGCCAAACGTCCAAAACATCCTTTGCTGTCTCCTTCTGCTTCTCCGTGGTTTTTACCTCCGGCCAAGAAGCGAAATCCGGATCCGTTTCATTCTGGAGATTCAGCTCCTGACCAATGGCAGCGCCCGAAGCCCCCGGCAGATAAATCCCGCTGTCTGAACGCAGGAGTCCCTCCTGGTCCATCTGCCGAAGAATCCCCTTCTGGATCATCCGCATCGGCTTTAAGATCTTGTCCCTGGTCTTTCCCGGCGCCAGATTCCGCAGCCCCTCTGCAGTAGGAAGCTCCAGGTTCACACTCATACGGTCCGCCAGAAACCCTACCAGTTCGATCAGCGCCGGATCTGCTCCTGGGATTGCTTTTACATGAATATATCCATTAAAATGAAGCTCCTTTCGAAGCTTCCACAAGGTCTGATAGATCAGATCCATGGTGTAATCCGCACTGTGCAGGATTCCAGAGCTTAAAAACAGCCCTTCTATATAATTTCTCTGATAAAACTCCATGGTCAATCTGCACACCTCATCCGGTGTAAAGGAAGTGCGCAGCGTATCATTGGAACGCCGGTTAATGCAGTACTTGCAGTCATAAATGCACTGATTGGTAAATAAAATCTTCAAAAGAGAAATACACCTGCCGTCCGCCGCAAAGCTGTGGCAGATGCCTGCTTCCACCGCATTTCCCATGCTGCCGGACGCTCCCTTCCGGTTCACACCGCTGGAGGTACATGCCACATCGTACTTGGCAGCATCGGTTAAAATCCTTAATTTATCCTCTAATTTCAAGTTTTCCTGAACCAGCATATCCTTTCATTCCTTCCCATCATCTGCTGTGTTTTTCCCATCTTAAGCTCCGCTGTTCAGAGACAGCGCAGCTGTGCACCAGATTCCGTATGGAGATTTATCCCGTCTGTGCAGCTCCATACTGGTTTTATAGCAGCAGAGTATTTCGAACGTTTGTTCTTTATATTATACTATCACATCTTCCGCTGTCTTTCAATACTTTTTTCGAACATTCGTTCTTTATAATATCACACATTCTTTTTACATCTCCTATGCAAAAATTTTACCCAGATACAAAACACATAACAATTTGACTAGTATATCATAAGAAATTATATTGAATTCCAGATTTTATTCTTGTATGATAAAGATGATAGGGAAATTATTAACGAATACAAGGAGGAGATGCATATGTCTATTTTAGTAGCTGGCGGCGCCGGATATATCGGCAGCCACACCTGTGTGGAGCTTTTAAATGCAGGCTATGATGTAGTAGTTGTGGATAACCTGTACAATTCCAGTGAGGAAGCATTAAAGAGAGTGGAGAAGATCACCGGGAAAGCAGTTACCTTTTATGAGGTAGACCTGCTGGACAAGGAAGCATTAAACGATGTGTTTGAGAAGGAGCAGATCCAGTCCGTTATCAACTTCGCAGGTTTAAAGGCAGTGGGCGAATCCGTCCGCAAGCCTCTGGAATATTATCATAACAACATCACCGGCACCTTAAACCTGTGTGATGTCATGCGCAGCCACGGCGTTAAGAACATTATCTTCAGCTCTTCCGCTACGGTTTACGGCGATCCGGCATTTATTCCGATTACCGAGGAATGCCCCAAGGGACAGATCACCAATCCATACGGCCAGACTAAGGGCATGTTAGAGCAGATCTTAACGGATCTCCATGTGGCTGATCCGGAGTGGAACGTAGTACTGCTGCGCTACTTCAACCCAATCGGCGCTCACGAAAGCGGCCTGATCGGAGAGGATCCAAAGGGAATCCCGAACAATCTGGTTCCCTACATTGCTCAGGTAGCAGTAGGCAAGCTGGAAAGCTTAGGCGTATTCGGCAACGATTACCCCACTCATGACGGCACCGGTGTTCGGGATTACATCCATGTGGTTGACCTGGCAAAGGGCCATGTGAAAGCATTAAAGAAGCTGACTCCAGGCTCCGGCGTCAGCATCTATAACCTGGGAACCGGAAACGGCTACAGCGTACTGGATGTGCTTCACGCATACGAGAAGGCCTGCGGCAAGACCTTGCCTTACCAGATCAAGCCAAGAAGAGCCGGCGATATCGCAACCTGCTACTGTGATGCCTCCAAGGCCAAAAATGAACTTGGCTGGGTGGCTGAAAAGGGCATCGACGAGATGTGCGCCGATTCCTGGAGATGGCAGTCTGCAAATCCAAACGGCTATCGGGAGGCATAACGCCAGGCAGCACGGATCAGAAAAAAAAGTGTAAAAGCACAGCAAAAGCCGCCGTTGCATAGACTGATATTAAGTATATGCAATCAGGTGGCTTTCTTTGAAGACTTTTCCAAAACCATTATCCGCAAGTGAAGAGAAGGAATATCTGGAACGCTGCAAAGAGGGTGACCAGGAGGCAAAGAGCGTACTGATTCTCAGGAATATGCGGCTGGTTGCCCATGTGGTGAAGAAATACCAGGGAACAGATTACGATATGGAGGACCTGATCAGCGTAGGAACCATCGGGCTGATCAAGGCAATCAATACCTTTAAAATGGATAAAGGCTCCAGGCTGGCAACGTATGCGGCAAAATGTGTGGAAAATGAGATCCTGATGCTGCTCCGAGCCGGGAAAAAATACAGCAGGGAGGTGTCCTTATTTGAACCCATTGGGGTGGATAAGGACGGTGAAACCGTCAGCCTGGTAGATGTGATTGAGATGGATAACCGGGAGACCATAGAAGACCTGATTCTGGAACAGGATGTGAAGCATCTGTACCAGTGCTATGAGCGTTGCCTGAAGGATACGGAAAAGACGGTGATTGGGATGCGGTATGGGCTTTATGGGAAGAAGGAGCATACCCAGAGGGAGATTGCCCAGATGCTGGGAATTTCACGGTCTTACGTAAGCCGGATTGAAAAGAAGGCACTGGAGAAGCTTCGCAAGGAAATGGAAAATCCGGCGATTTTATAA